>CANQYQ010000080.1 GCA_947628155.1 uncultured Clostridia bacterium | reverse complement strand
TTTCCTATTTCATGGCATTGTTCTGCCGTAACCTCGCCCGACTTAAAGGATTGGATAAGGTGATACGCTTGATTTTCTCCTCCGCCCTTTGCCGATTGCGCTGTCAATTCAAATTCAAGCTCCGCTGTTTCGTATGCACAGCCGAAGGTTGAGATATATTTTCCACCCTCGGTTTTGCTCTCATTTCCGATATATGTTATTGACTTGCCGAGAGTGTGTTTGATAGGGTGTATTTTAGTAATTGCCATATCTCGTCCACCTTCGTTTTGATAGTTGCAATGTCTTGTTTCATAATTCCATAGGTATTGGCGTTTCGCGCGATTTGATTGATATTTTTCCCGATAGCATTCATTTCCTTAACTACCGCCCTTAAATCGGCAGTATCAACATTCACGAGAAACCCGTCAATAGCCATTTTACGCAGATACGCGCCCCGATTTGTCACATTAGCCAACTGTACGCGCCTGTTAATCTGTTCCAATTCCGTCTCATCAACATAAAATTTCATCTGAATATTCCGCTTACGCTTATCCAAAATTTCCACCTCCCTTCGTGCAGTAAGGAAACTTTTTTTGCAAAATCCCGCAAGGGATTTTGGAACACTTTCGGTACTTTGAGTACCAAAGTGTTATGCTTGCTAAATAAGTTTCTGCCTATTATTAGCACTATAAATACGTTGTTTTTTCTCACTTTTACCTGAAATCAGAGAATATCTGTATCAATAGTACATATTTATTATATCAGCGAACTAATAATATGTCAATAGTTTTTTGAAAAGTTTTATTTATGTACTTGAAATTCATAAATATATGTGCTATACTGTATATGAGGTGAAGTAAAGATGAATAACGAAGAAATGACAATAGGTCAGCGTGTCAGAAAGGCGCGGAAGGAAAAAGGGTATAACCAAACGGAGCTTGCGAACGCGCTCGGCAAATCACTCCGTACAATACAAAAATACGAAAACGGAGAAATTGAGATTTCCATAAGTATGCTCAATGAGCTTGCAAAGGCACTTGATACGACAACCACCTACCTGCTCGGCTACAAAACCGAAACGGTAAAGCCACAGATTACCACGTTTGCCGATGTTGCGGTAATGCTGTTTGAACTTGAAAAGGTGACGGGACTGAAATTTGATATTGACGTGAAGCGTCCGCCGCGAGATGATAAGTGGGAATGCTCCATTACATTTGACGGAAAAGCTAAAACGGAACTGAACGCCGATATGTGTTTGTTCCTCGAGGACTGGGCGAACGCGAGGGAAAATTACTCAACGGAGCAATATGCGGATTGGAAAGATAAGACGCTCGCGTATTATTCGAGATTGGTGGTCGCGGAACAATCGCAACCAGACGATAACGCGAAGAAAAGAAAAATTACGCCGGCGTTTGATTTACGGGAGATATGATTGAAATATATATAATCTGAGAGTTGAATATTTTATATCAATGTGATAAAATGTATCCGTGAGGATAAGAACATAAGGATTTATATATGCTACGATGCATTAATATTGTTAATGCAAAGAACAATGTTGTAAAAATTATACAAGAGGAAAATGATCATATGCGAAACAAAACAACAATCAGCTTATGCAGTACAATCGCGTCAATATTATTCGCCGCATTTATACAGCTTACCGTGTCAGCCGCGCCTATCTGCCCCATGCCGCAGGATTTTACTCAGCCGGACGGCAGCGTTATATCGCTTACGACATACGGCGATGAATTTTTCAGTTGGAAAGAGGATAAAAACGGGAATATTATTGCATACGACGAAAAAACTGGCAGTTACAAGTATGCTGAGATAAAAGGCGAACAAATTGTACCGGGCCCACAAACAGTCGGCGCAAGTTCGTTACTCAGTATTTTTTCGCATAAAATTAAGCGAGAGGACATAATGCCGCTTTGGGAAAATGCGGAACGGATCGATTATTCTAAATCTGCTGGAAATGACAACATTCAGCTTATGGGAGCAGATGAAGAACAGCAAAAATCACTGACACATCAAAAACTGCTTACAATTTTGATTGAGTTTAATGATGTAGGAATAAAACACGGAGCTAAATTTTGGAGCCGACAGATGTTTTCCACTGAACAAAATGCTCTTAGCGTGGTGAATTATTGGAAAGAAAACTCAAATGGTTTAACCGTGTTTGAGTCCGCCGCTATTTCCGGGGCCTCTAAAGGCAGAACGGGAAAAGTAAGCTATGGAGATTATACTGATATTGATTATAAAATAACAGAATGCGAAGAAGGTGTTATAACGGTATCGCTTGATATTCCACACCCGATAAAGAAAGACAGTAAAACAGACGGTTCAGAAGAAAGCAAGGTATGTCAATTAGTGACTAAAGCCATTGAAAATGATGTTGATTTTAAGAAGGAAAAACCGTGGCTCGTTACAATATTTGCCGGATATGAGAGCCCATATGGATATGAGAGTCAACAGGTACAACCTCGCACATTATTAGGAACCGTAACATTATCTGACGGATCGAATGTTGGTGGGTGGGTAGTTCAAGGTGAAAATATTTATAATGATGTACCTGCAGGTATTGGTACAACCTGTCATGAGCTTGGCCATTTGGTTTTTGATCTTCCCGACCTATATTATTCAATTTATCCGGCAGGTACAAATGACGGACTTTTGTATTACAGCCTGATGTCAATAGGCTGTTGGGGGCAAAGATATTCTGATAAAGCATCGGACTATGATGACCCATATGCGAATTATATAGGTCATGTACCGGCTCATTTAGACGCATGGTGTAAAAAGCAGCTTGGATATGTAACAACTATGATTGTTAATGATGAATGGGAAGGATATATAAACAGTATTTCAGATTCAGGCGATAATTTAAACTACAATGTACTGGAGATAAGAAGCAAAGCTGATCCCAAACAATATTTTTTGGTTGAAAATCGTCAGCTTATAGGATTTGATAAAGGACTGGAATATTTAAATCATAATTATCATTACGATAGCGGGGATCCCCCTTTTGACGGAGGCATTATTATATATCACATTGATGAAAATGTTTTTGAAAACAATAACAATAATAGACATCATCATAGATTTATCAGTATTGAGTCAAGTGTAAATACTCCATATACAGATAATTCAGCATATGCGTGGGCATATCAAAATATTGAAGGACGAAACCTGTTTGATTCGGAAACAGTCCCAAATTCAAACTTTCACGAGACCGATATACTCAAGGACTGTACTACAACAGAGATTTGCCATCCGGAGGTGATTCCAAGCGGAATATCCGTGGAAGTGTTAGGTGAGAATAGTTCGTCTGTAAGAGTAAAAGCAAATGTTGAAGCGGAGTACGTTATAGGGCAGGAAAATAAAAGGTTCTCCGAGCTTTTTCCGGATGAAAATTTCTGTAAGGCTGTTTTAGAAATCTTAGAGCAGGAGGACGGCATAAAAAGAACGGTAGATTCTGTTTTATCTATAAGTGACTTCGTAAAGCTTTCAAGCATAGATTGTTTAATGATAGAAAATAGAAATATTAAAAACCTGCAAGGGCTTGAATATTTCCCAAAGCTTACAGATTTATGTTGTGAGAATAATGAATTAACGGAGCTTAAAATTACAGATAACCCCGAGTTGATGCTTTTGAGCTGTAATAACAATAAATTAACAGAATTAGATATATCAAGCTGCAAAAATCTTGGCTGGCTATATTGCGAAAACAATTTGCTTACCGAGCTTAATTTGGAAAATAACAATGAATTAGCATGGCTTTATTGTTATAACAATAAACTTACTAAGCTCAATATAAAAAATTGTCCGGATATATACCGATTGCATTGTTATGATAATTATATGGACGAAAATCCGTATAATGCGATTGACGGATTAATAAATAATATTGAGAAATTAGGAAATCCTGCCTCAATTGAAAATCCAAGTGTGTTTACATACTATCCTCAAAAAGTTGTTGCTCCAACGGCAGAGCCAACAATAACGCCGACGGTAGAGCCAACAGCAACAGCAACACCGACACCAATACCAACTGTTGAACCAACGGAGCAGCCAACCACAGCGCCAACGGTAATGCCGACAGTAACACCGACAGCAGTGCCGACAACCGAGCCTACGGAAACGCCGAAGCCGGACAATTATCCGTATAAAATAGCTTCAACAGATATGTCGGGCGGAACTGTAACATTGAGAATTGAAAAAAGCTATAACGCTCCTGCGGCGCGGATTATTTTTGCCGAGTACGACGGAGGCACACTTAAACGAGTGCAGGTTGAAAGTACTTCGTCCGACGAAAAAGGGAGTTTTACAAGGACGTTTGAATATTCCGGCGAGGATTATAAGGCATTCATTTGGGACGCTCTCGGCACAATGACGCCGCTCGCGGAGAGCGCGGAATACAAGAAATAAACAGACCTAATTCGTATGTTTTTGGGGGTAAAGTCAATTTGGCTGTACCTTTTATGTTTCCGCTCGTCAGGTTGCTTATGGCGGTCAGATTATCTCTTTTTATTCCAAGTGATAAGTTATAAATATTTTTGAGGTTTTTTCTTGGCTTTTGACCGTTATGCAGTTATCTTTGTGTAGAAATTTTAACCGCAATTTTGAGGGTAGGAATATAAACATAAAGGGTATGATGATTTTGGCGTTTTTGCCGTTAAAAAAGTAAGTGTTTATGCGGGGTTCAGCGTTCTAAATATCTTATAAATGTGGACATATATATGTATCAAAAAGGCATATCGTTTGAATGAATTGCGATATGCCTTTCTTGCACCCTGTCCGACAGCCTGTCATAAAATTATTGATTATACTGTCTTATGTCATGCCATCGTGGGACTCTGTTTTTTAATGTCACAGAATATTGAAAATTATTTCCTCCGCGATTCCTTTTTATCTATGCGCCGGTTTCTGTAATACAGCAGCAAGTCAACGCATACCATAAATAAATTGAGGAAATAAAACACAAGCACGTACCATTTACCAGCCAAATCCGACATATACGCGTGGTTGAAAAATTTTGACGCGATACCGGCTATGTAGCCGATAATTATAAAATACAAAAACGCGAGACTTTTACCCTTGGCGGTACGCGCCCTATAGGATTTGATCACGTTCATCGGCCACGACAGTCCGAAGCATATAAGCATTATAATTTCAAGCAGTTCACTCATCGTCAGCCCTCCGCTTATGAATACGCGCCGTTCAAACCTTCCCTGTATGGCCGAAGCCGCCCGCGCCGCGCTCCGTTTCATCAAGCTCGTCCGTTTCCGCAAATTCAACGGACGCGAACGGAATTATTATCAGCTGCGCAATTTTCTGCGCGGGCATGATCCGGCGCGTCTCGGCGCTGTCGTTATGGAGCGATACCATAATTTCGCCGCGGTAGTCTGCGTCTATAACTCCCGTGCAGTTCGCCGGACGCAAGCCTTCCTTCAATGATAATCCGCTTCGCGCGAATATCCCGCCGAAATAACCCTCGGGAATCGCTATTGAAACGCCGGTTTTGATAAGCCTTGTCTCCCCCGCCCCGATTTCGGTTTCCTCGGAAATGTCGGCAAACAAATCGTACCCCGCGGAATAAACCGTTCCGCGCTCCGGGATCTTCGCCGTATCCGTTAGCTTTTTAATTTTTATATTCATATTCTTCTCCTATTTTGTATGTAAAACGATTTTTCCGAGCGCGAGGCTTTCCCCGGCATCAATAACCTTCTGGTTCGAGCTGCCGCGCCACGGCAGATTAACATCCCGTAGATCCTTTCTGTAGCGTCCGTCAACAACTACGTCTACCTGCTTTATACACGCGAGATTTTTTATTGCCTCCCACTCGTAGCCGGTATAGACCCATATAGTTTTATCCGGAAACTTTTCGCGGATCTCAAAAATAAGCGCGGCCGTATCGGCGCGGTTTGCCGGATGGAGCGGGTCGCCGCCCGACAGCGTTACACCGGAAATATAATCGCGCTCAAGCTCGGAAAACAGCTCCGCCTTAGCCGCCTCGTCAAACGGCAGTCCGCCGTTTATATCCCACGTTACCGGGTTCTGGCAATCCTCGCAGTGATGCTCACAGCCCGCGACCCACAGAACAACGCGCAGACCGTCGCCGTTTAGCATATCATCCTTCGTTATATTGTGGTAGCGCATCACATGCTTTTCCTTTCCGCGATCTCCGCCATTTTCGCAGCGTTAAGGCGAGTGTCGCCCTTGACGCGCGAATAGGAAAGGTAGCCGTTCATACGGTCGATCTTCGTAAGATTGCGGCTGCCGCATTTGGGACATACGTCCATTTCAAGCTCCTCATGACCGCAGTCGTCGCAGTATGCCAGCGACAAATTAACGCCCTCGTAGAAACCCATCTTCATCGCGCGGCGGATAAGCGTTTTGACCGCCTCCTTATTATAGCTTACCGGATAGCGGCAATACTGTATTTTTCCGCCGTTGGAAAGATTCCAGAACTTGTTTTCAATGTTCTGCTTTTCTATGGGCGTTATGTCTTCGGTCACATGGCAGTGGAAGCTGTTGGAAACATACGGCCTGTCCGACACATTCTCGACTATACCGTATTTTTTACGGAACTGCTCGATCTGCAATCCGCAAAGCGATTCCGCCGGAGTGCCGTAAATCGCGTAAAGGCGGCCGTCCTCCTTCTTGAACTGCGCTATTTTCTCGTTTATGTGCTCCAATACCTCCAAAGCGAATCGTCCGTCCTCGGCAAGCGATTTTTTATTATGGAGCTGCTGCAGCTCATTAAACGCCGTTATGCCGAACGACGCGGTCGCGGATTTGAGCAGCGGCTTTATTTTATCGTGCAGTCCGAGATGTCCGCCGTAAAATCCGCCCTCGCAGTACGCGAGCGGATTGGTGGACGCGCGCATTTCGCCCAAATAATCGTACGTGCGAAGATGCAGATTGCGGATGAGCTCGAGATAATAATCGAGCACCTCGTAAAAATCGCGGCTCTCCTGCTTCGCCTTAGCGTAAATCATCGGCAGATGCAGCGACACCGCGCCGATATTAAAGCGCCCGACAAATATCGGCTTATCCTCCTCATCCGCCGGCTCTATTCCTCCCCGCTCATACCACGGCGACAAAAACGCGCGGCAACCCATCGGCGATATTACTTTGCCGTATTTCTTGTACATCGACGGCACATAACCCTCGCCGGTAAGCGACAGCCAATCGGGGTACATCGTCTTTGACGAGCACTCGATACCCGCCTCGAACACGTCCTCAAGCTCGCCGCCCGGGCCGTGGAGCTTTTCATCATAGAGGAACACGATCTTCGGGAACAATACGGGTTTTTTATGGCCCGCCTTGCCCTGGCCGTTCATGTGGACCTTGAGCATGGATATAGTCGCCATTTTCGCGAAATAACCCGTGCCGATACCGGCGGTTACCGTGATGAACGGATAGTCGCCGCGGCTCGACGATACGGAATTGAATTTATATTCCCATCCCTGGAAGCCCTGCTCGAAATCACGGCGCACATCGGCGTCCGCGGCCTCCGTTGCCTTTTCCTCGTCAAGGCCTAAATCCATGTACTTCTTTATGTATTTTTTATATGATTTCTCCGCGTACGGCTCTAAAATAAGCTCGACATTGGGCACGGTAAATCCGCCGTACTGCTGCGATGCGGCGGAAAGAACGATATCGCCTATCACGTCGAACGCGGTATCGAGCGTTTTCGGCTCGTTGTACCATAAATTGCCCATCTCAAAGCCGCCCGTGAGCACCGTTTCAACATCGAACAGACAGCAGTTCATTGTATCGCGCCGCGCGGACATATCGTGGATATAAATATATCCGTCCCGCGCCGCCTGAAGCTCCTCTGTCGTGAGGAAGAATTTTTTATACAGCTCCTTGTTGAGCTGATTGAAAATAAGGCTGCGCTTTGTAGACACAAGCGCGGAATCGGTATTGGAATTTTCCTTGTCGCCTATGTACATTATCGACTGGCTTTTTTTATAAACCTCGTCGAGCATCTGCACAAAATCCTGCTTATAGTTTCTGTAATCGCGGTAGCTTTTCGCCACCTTCGGATTCACGCGTTCAAGCGCGCCCTCAACGATGTTATGCATTTCCGCGATAAGGATATTTTCCTTCCCCATGCGCTTCGCTTCATCCTCTACGAATTTGCATATAAAATCAAGCTCCTCGTCCGTGAATTTAACGAGCGCTCTCGCCGCGCTTTTATTTACCGCCACAACCACCTTTTGGACATTAAAATCCTCTTTCGTATTGTCTTTTTTTACAACCTGCATTAGTATCTCACTCCCCAACAAATAAGTATCTCTCCCGCGTCGATGTAATTGATTTCACATTAAAAACCACAATATCTTGTGGTTCGCAACCGATATTATACCACCCGTACACAATGTTTTCAATTACAAACAACTTACATTTCATTACAGTTATATGACAAAAATTATTTTTATGTTCCAATTTTCGCGAATTTTTGTTCGCTTATATCATACCACCTTTTCCTGCCTATGTCAACATATTTTACATGCTTTATTATAAAAAATCCCGCGAATAATAAAGAATGCGGATTATCCGGCAGAGTTGGGAGGTGAAGCATTTGGGAATAATAATCGACGCGTTCGCGCTGTTCTTTTACGAAATATATGCCGAGTCGTGCCGCCGCTCATTTGAGCGCGCGCTGAAGCGGCGTTTTCTCTCCGGCGTCGGTGTGACTTGTCCGTATTTAACGGCGAAATCAAACAAGACTTACCGCGTCCGTTCCAAATTACAGCATATGGAACGTGAATTCCGGCGTAAGGTTTATGCAAAATGACAAAAATTTATCAATCTGTTTCCTCCTATTTTCTACAATATCCACAAGATGGTAAAAAATACGCAAAAAATAATAAAAAATTGTTCCAAAACTTGATTTTATTAAAGAAAAGTGATATTATATA
The DNA here is from genome assembly GCA_947628155.1 of uncultured Clostridia bacterium. Taxonomy (GTDB): domain Bacteria; phylum Bacillota; class Clostridia; order UBA1381; family UBA1381; genus 12844. The sequence continues at coordinate 1,867 of CANQYQ010000080.1, read as the reverse complement.
GACATGTATATTACAAATACACTACAATAATATAAAGGGAGGAAGAAAACAGATGGGAAGAAAAATGAAAACCATGGACGGCAATAACGCCGCGGCATACGCTTCCTACGCGTTTACCGACGTTGCTGCCATCTATCCTATCACACCATCATCCACAATGGCGGAAGTTACAGATAAATGGGCTGCCGCCGGTCAGAAAAACATTTTCGGCAACACTGTAAAAGTCGTTGAGATGCAGTCCGAGGCGGGCGCCGCGGGCGCGGTTCACGGCTCGCTCACAGCGGGCGCGCTTACCACGACCTACACCGCTTCTCAGGGGCTTTTGCTTATGATCCCGAATATGTACAAGATTGCGGGCGAGCAGCTTCCGTGCGTATTTAACGTATCGGCACGTTGTATCGCGTCGCACGCGCTTTCTATCTTCGGCGATCATTCGGACGTTATGGCATGCCGTCAGACAGGCTTTGCCATGCTTTGCTCCGGTAATCCGCAGGAGGCTATGGACTTAGGCGCGATCGCGCATTTAACAGCTATTGACGGCAGGATCCCGTTCCTTCACTTCTTCGACGGCTTCAGAACGTCGCATGAGTATCAGAAGGTTGCGTGCTGGGATAACGAGACGCTCGCAAAGCTCGTTAACTGGGACGCTATAAACGATTTCAGAAGAAGCTCGCTTAACCCCGAGCATCCCGCGCAGCGCGGCACAGCTCAGAACGGCGACGTATTCTTCCAGGCGAGAGAGTCGTGCAATAAGGCTTATGACGCTATTCCCGAGCTTACTCAGTCGTACATGGACAAGGTAAACGCGGAAATCGGTTCTAATTATAAGCTGTTCAACTATCACGGCGCGCCTGATGCGGAGCATGTGATCGTTGCGATGGGCAGCGTTTGCGACACGATCGCGGAAACCGTTGATTATCTCGCGAAGAACGGCGAGAAGGTAGGTCTTGTAACCGTAAGACTTTATCGTCCGTTCTCGGTTAAGCATTTTGCCGAGGCTATGCCCAAGACTGTAAAGAGAGTATCGGTACTTGACAGAACAAAGGAGCCGGGCGCTCTTGGCGAGCCGCTTTATCTCGACGTCGTATCGGCGCTTGAGGAAGCGGGAATAAAGGCCGAGGTATGCGGCGGCCGTTACGGCCTTGCCGGCAAGAACACGACCCCGGCGGATATTATCGCGGTATACAGAAATACGGAAAAAAAGCACTTTACCATCGGTATTGTGGACGATCTTACAAATCTGTCGCTGCCGGTCGTTGAGAATCCCGACACGACTCCGAAGGGCATTACAAGCTGTAAGTTCTGGGGTCTGGGCGCGGACGGTACGGTAGGCGCTAACAAGAACTCGGTAAAGATTATCGGCGACCATACCGATATGAATGTTCAGGCGTACTTCGACTATGACTCGAAGAAGTCGGGCGGTCTTACATGCTCGCACCTTCGTTTCGGAAACGCGAAGATCACGTCTACATATCTTGTTGACAAGGCTGACTTCGTAGCGTGCCACAAGGCGTCATACATCCGTCAGTACGACATGGTAAGCGATGTTAAGCCCGGCGGTACGTTCCTTCTGAACTGCTCATGGGGTCCGGAGGAGCTTGAAGCGCATCTTCCCGGTCAGGTCAAGAGATATATCGCCGAAAATAATATCAAATTCTACACTATAGACGGTGTTAAGATCGGTAAGGAGATCGGACTCGGATCGAGAATCAACACGGTTCTCCAGTCGGCATTCTTCAAGCTTGCCAACATCATCCCCGAGGCTGACGCTATTCAGTATATGAAGGACGCGGCTACCGCTTCGTATTCGCGCAAGGGCGACGACATCGAAGATGAACCATGACGCTATCGACGCGGGCGCGCAGCA
>CANQYQ010000079.1 GCA_947628155.1 uncultured Clostridia bacterium | reverse complement strand
ATGATGTTGTGACGGGGTCGGACAGCGAATACCCGTATGTACAGCGGCATATGGGGGTTGGCGGCGTGGAGCGGTCGAGTGTCAACGCGGGCGATATGCTCAAGCTCCGCAGGTTGAAGAGGCAGAAGGCCCGGATTGAGGCATTTGTTGACGGTATACCGGACAGCATTACGCGGCGGATATTCCGGATGCGGTACATAGACGGGAGTTACCGCCCGACATGGACGAAAATAGGGCGGAAAATTGGCGGAGGCAATAGCGGCGACGGAGTTAGAAAGAAGCATGACAGGTATATTCAGAAATGTTGTTGAAATGTATTGACAAGTGAATAGAAATGTGGTATAGTTTAGATAGTGAAGGAGCGGTTTTGACCGTTCCGCCCAAAGTGCTTTGTTAGGCTATTAACCTAACTGCCGCCTCATTGTAGCGGATGGGGCGGCTTATTTTTTTATGTATACTATAATCAGCAGTATCAAGATCAATACGATTTGCACATCTGACATAATCACATACCCCCTTATCTGTTTAGTGCCGAGGTTCACCTCCCTAAATCAGAATAAGGGCGGAACAGCCGCCATCGCTCCTGTTATCAAGGTCACATAGATTACTTTATCACCTATCGCGTTACCGCGACAAAATCAGTATATCATACACGATTTTATAATTCAACAAAAATTTATCAAAAAAATACCGTATTTTTTAAAAGTTGTCCGTTTTGTCCGTTTTTTCTGTGTTAAAATTTAAAATGGGAAAGGTATAGGCGGACTATACGAGGGGCGCAATCGGCGCTAACTCCTTTCATGAACGGCGCGGGGGATTTTTCCCGGGAGGGTTTTACCCGCGCCGAAGCTTTGGAAATTATGAGATAGGTTCCGGCGCGCCTCTTTACAATGCGTACCATGCCGGGGCCGAATATTTTAACCGTGTCGGATTCGAGGCGGTTAACATGGTCGAAATCGACCAGTTTAAAATCAAGTGTGAGCTGCAGACGATAACAATTCCCGGCTGCGTAACAGGGTAAACACCGTTTTCGGGCAAGCGGAGACGCCGGTTACAACAAACACGTCAACAAGAACGGTTACAACGGGGGCGGTAAAAAAATTCAATCCGTTTTTAAAGAGAGACGGAAGCCTTATAAATCCATTTGCGGATTATCAGCCTGTACTTGACAACGACAATGTTAATACACGCGTCAAGCAGTGGATCACGGAAGCTACGGGAAAAACGCCGTCCGTGTTACAGACAGATACATCAGCGAATGCGGTATCTGACGGAGAAATAAGCTTTAACGGAAATTATGATAATTCGCGTCTTGGCGATTTGGATATAGCTACAGAGCTGCCAAAGCTTACGACTAATCAGATTTCAGCGATTATCGGAAAGCATTTCGCGAACAGCTCCGTCATCAGTCCATCGGATGCACAGGGTATATATAACGCGCAGAAAAACACGGGTATGTCCGCGCTTGCGATATTGGGTATCGGTGCTCTTGAAAGCGGCTGGGGAACGTCAAATATTGCGAAAAAGACGAATAATATCTGGGGTTACGGCGCGACTAACATTAATCCGGAGGGTAACGCGCACAGATACTCACAGATGTCCGACGGCGCGTCACAGTTTGCGAGTGAGTTTATGAAGACATACTACAACGGCTACGGTGCGAAGTCTATCAACAGCGCGGGCACGGGCAACAATCCAAAGGGTATGGGTTATGCATATACCGATGGCGGCGCTATTGACACATCGTGGGCAACACAGGTTAACAATATCATGGGTATGCTGTATAACACGGCGAAAAGCGTTGGCGGCGGCTCACAGAACAGCTTAAAAACGGGTTTGAAAACAGGTTTGCAGTCATCCGCAGGAACGGCGAAGGGGCAGGCGCTTGTTAACGCCGCAAAGCAATATTTGGGCGTTCCGTATGTCTGGGGCGGGACATCCGCAAAGGGCGTTGACTGTTCGGGCCTTGTGCAGCTTGCGGCCAAAGCTGTGGGGATTAGCATACCGCGTGTAACCTACGACCAAATTAACGTAGGCAGAGCAGTTGATAAGAACAATTTACAGCCGGGTGACCTTGTATTCTTTAAGGGTTCGGACGGCACCTATCAAAGTCCCGGACATGTGGGAATGTACGTCGGCAACGGACAGTTTATTCAAGCGCCGAAAACAGGCGATGTAGTAAAGATATCAAATCTTGCGGACAGGAGCGATTACGTTGCGGCGCGGCGTATAGTGTAGGAGGATAGCGATGGCAAGTTACGAGGATATGAGAAAAAGAGCGACGGATAATATTCTAAAATTCAAAAACGCTTGGGCGGACGCGGACGCGCGCGGCGATACAGCCGGGAAACAAGCCGCGGCAAATGCTGCGACCCAGTGGTATCAGCAACTAAGGGATAACGGCGACAGTATAATCGCGGATAACTTATCGCGCAGGAATGCCGATCAGGCGCGGGATTATGTGTCGGACTATTACGCCAAGCAGGGTAAAAGTCCGATACGTCCGTATCTGTACAACAGAGGCGCACAGTACGGCCTATCGAAAACGGATATTGATAACGCGCTGTCGTATGATAATGACACGGGTGAAGTGACGCTGGGCGGCAGAAACATAGGCAAACCCGCGGCGGTCACGACGGACGGAGTGTCATATTGGGACAACAGTACGCTTGACGATGTATTTAACACATATGTTTCATCGACGGGAAAATCGAGAACCGGCGACACTTGGTACGGCCGGGAACGAGATAACTTATCGGGATTCTACAATACGCTTGCGGAAGCGGCCGCGAAGGATTATATGAATTATACGGGCACGGGCGAAAATTCATCTTCAAGCGCGTCAAACCGGACTTCAAAGATCAACCCGTTTACAACTGATGTTGGTAAATCCATTTTAGGACAGTATAACCTTAACGCTTTTAACGGCGGATATAACGCGGCTGCGGCCGGCGCGGCAAACAACGGCGGCAATATAGACAGCTACGCGGCGGCGAACGCAATGCGGCAGCAGGCGGCAATGTATGCGCAAGGCCAGCAGACGGTTCTCGATTGGTGGAAGCTCTTGGGCGAAATGGAGCAGAACGAGGCGAGCGCGGCCGCAAACAAGCTTAACGGCATAGTTCAGGCGCTTGAGGGCATGGGCGTATTTATAAACGACAATGTCGACAATATGGAGAAGCTGAAAAACGGCGAATATGAACGCACACAGGGCGCGCTTGACAGAGAGGTTGACCGCAATGTAAAGATGGCCGAGGTCAGCGGAAACAATACTAAACTAATCAGGAACGCGACAAATCCGTATCTTAACGAGGATGGGACTGTGGCAAATCTTGAAATCGATTATCAGGCGCAAATAAATAAAAACAACAAGGAGCTTGAGGCGGAATACGCGAAGGAAAACCCCGACCAGAACAAGATCGCACGTCTTGAGGCGGATAATAACTTCCTTGCCGAAGCGAGATACAATAAGACACAGCTGCCGGAGTATGCGCAATACCGCGGCGAGGGACGCGTAAGCTATACATCACCTACGCTGGAGGGCAAGCAGACGGATTACGATAACGCATTCGGATATGCGCAGTTAAAGAGCTCGGAGAAGATGGCAGAAGCAGAGAACGAGCTCCAGAAATATCTGCGTGACAGCGAATCCTCTGATACGAGATATCAGTCCGACAGCGCGGAACGTATAGCCACGGCCGAGCTTCAAACATCAAAAGATTTAGTGGGGCTGAATGCTAACGCTGAAATCGCGAAGGACAACGCGGCAACGGATAATTTGATACGCAGAGACAACAACACGGCGAGAAATGAGCGGCAGAATACAGCGTACGGGTATGAGCTTGAGAGACAATACAGCCAGCCGCAGAGCACAACGGCGTCAAGCTCATATTCCTCATCCGGTTCGTCCGGCTCATCGGGTTCATCCGGTTCATCGGGTTCATCGAGTTCGTCCGGTTCGTCCGGCTCATCGGGTTCGTCCGGCTCATCGAGTTCATCGGGTTCGTCGAGTTCATCGGGGCCTAAATTGGCAAACGCTAAGGATCATAATGGGAATTACTGGGTTGGAGATCAGTATTATTCCGCGGATTACATATATAAATGTCTGCAAAACGGAACAATGCTCGGCGTGGATAACGGAGACGGAACCGTAACCGCTTACGCCAATTTCTAAAGCACAATCCCATAAAGACGTAAGTTTGATAAAGGGAAGAGTATAAAAAGGGTTTGATATCGGCGAATGTCTTTATCAGGCCCTTTTTGCGTATTTTTATGATAATTGAAAAGGAGACATGGCAAATGACCGAAAAAGAACTTATGAAGGCTATAAAGCCGTACCTTATAGACAGAAAGACATACGAGGCTTACCGGAGACGGGTGGATGGAATTGGGAACGAAGAAGAAATCCATGATAAATGGGAACGTATCGGCGGAGGAGAGCCAACAGCAAAAAAAGAGTCCGTCAGCAAGGAAGAGTTTTCTGAAGCTTTGAGGAAGTATGCTATAGACAGGGAGACATACGAAGCGGCCATGGCGGAGAAAAAACGCAAATCCACGGCCATGCGGAAAAGCTTGACGGACACAAATACAGCCCTGTCAAATATGCGCGATACGGCACAGAAGGAGAAAATGTACAGCGAGGCTGCAAAACGCCGGCAGAACAAGCCGGTGAAGCCCGAGAAGCCGAGCGCCGCGGAACGTATAAAAGAAGGTCTGGAAAATATCGGCAACGCGATATCGGGCGGAAGCATCGAGGGGAATATCAGAGCGCGTCAAGGGTATATTGACCGCATGATGAAGGGTACGGTGAAGTTAAGTCTTGACGAGGCGACGCGGCGCGCCGATGAAATATACGGCACAGAGGATGAGATACGCGCGGGAAAAGGTAAGCAGGACGTAACAAATAAAAGTCAGCAACAGTATAATGAGCGTCTGGATAAGTATCACGAGTATGTATTTAATGAGGCGGAAAATGTGCAATCCGCGTTAAAGCTGCTCGACGGCATACGAAATATGCAGATCACAAATCCCGAGGACGGAAGCACAAGCACGTTTGGACGGCTTTTGGGCGGCGACGATGGATTAGAGCATAATATGTACTGGATGAAAATGATGCAAGACCAAAACGACGCTCTGGATGTAATCAAGAAATCATCATCGGGAAGCAAGGATTTTAACAAATCTGTTGAAGCTGGTTCAAAGAGTAAGGATAATATTATAATTAACACCCTAAAGGGATTATCGGATATTCGCGAGAATGAGCAAGGATATAAATCCGGTATAAAGGCGCATGGGCGGTTTGCCTTATCAGAAAACACAGAGCGCATTATAAACATGACAAATGATGAAAAAATGCAATATACGTATATATTGGGTGCGTATGGCTCTGAGGCGGCGCAGGCATATTTTGATAAGATTAAGCCGGATATAGATCGCCGTTTGGCGAAATACCGTTATGATACAACCGTCGAAATGTCAAATGATAATAAAGCAAGCGGATTTTTGCTGAACATAGGCGCAGGAATAACCGGCGCCGGTACTATCGTAGGCGAGGGCGGCACGGCAACGAAAGATTTTTTAACAGGGCGGCATACGCCGGAAAATCCGTATTCGCGCAGATTTTTCCCGCAGCAGACACAGGCAGCGACGCGCGAGGGTATCACTCGTGATATGGGAACGTTCGGGAAAACGGCGACGGATATAGCATTATCCACGGCGAACAGCGCGGTAAATATGCCGCTTGGGACGGCGGGACTTATTAACATGAGCCTTAACGCGGGAGCAAATTCGATATATGAAAAGGAATTACAGGGTATATCACGCGGCGACGCGCTGAAATACGGCGTGGTTTCGGGAGCGATAGAGTACGCGACGGAAAAGCTGCCGTTTGATATGATAACGGATATGTTTTCAAAATCCGTGTCAAAGGCATCCGCCCGGACATTATTTAAGTCCGCGCTGTTGTCGGCCGGGGCGGAGGGCGGAGAAGAAGCGGTAAACAATATCGCGAATAACCTTGCCGAGCGGTGGATATTAAAGGACAAATCGGAATATGAGCAGTATGTAAAAACGCTGACCGATAAGGGTGTGAGCCGCAAGGACGCGGAAAAAGAGGCGTTTAAAAAATTCATGATATCAGACACGGTAAAATCCGCGCTTATGGGCGCGGCCTCGGGCGGATTGATGAGCGGCGCGGCATTGGGAGTAAGAGGCGCTGTGGGAACGTATGACAACGCGGCAACAGGACGGGCGATACAGCGTCAAGGCTCGGAAGCGGTTTCAAGAGTCATAGAGAGCGGACTTGACCAGGAGAAGGACACCACCGCCTATAAAAACGCGGAAAAGCTCAACACGAAAATAGAAAATAACGAGGATTACACACCATCCGCATATACCATAGGCAGACAGGCAAACCTTAACACGCTGGCGCGCATGGATTACGATACCACGGCGGGACTAAAAAGAGTACAAAATGCTGTCGCGGACAAGATACGTGAGAGCGCGGCGGCTGCTCCGGCGAATACGGAGAACATAACAACGGCGAATACGCGGTTTATATCGAAGCCGGACAGCGTTTTTGACGTGGATTTTGTGACGGATTACGCGAAAACCTTTACAGACGCAATGGCGCAGAGCGACAGTCTCGCGCACAGGGTATTATCGGAGCAGACGGAAAATCTTGCCGGAGAGCTGGCGCGGTATGTGACGACGGGGAAATCGGCGTTATCGGAAAGTCAGCTGTTCCGCGACAGCGCCGACAGGTTCAAGGGCGTTTTAAAAACGGCGGTAAACGCGAATTATCTTTTGCATAACCGCACGTATGAGCGGAGCGCGGAGCTTGACGCACAGCGCGAGGCGGTCAATAACGGCGATTTTTCGGTGCTTGCGAGGACGCCGGAAGCAAATACTCAGACAACGGCGGCGGAACCGGCGGCAAGGTACAGCATACAGACGGACGCGGCAGGAAATACATATGTCAATATTGACGAGGATATTCTTGAGGGAGTGCCGGAAAAAGAATATAGGCATACGGTAAGACATTTTATAAAAGAGAATTTCCCGAGTATTACTGTAAACGGCGAAAATGTCATTGTAAATGCCGCTTCGCGCGGAGAATTTACAAATTCTTCGTACAGTCGTATGCTTGAAAGAACAGACGCAGACACTTATAATGACAAACTCAGAATGGCGAATAACCTTGATGAAATTCTGCAAACCAGAGATAATGTGCGCAGCATCGACCCCAAACACAGCAGACACGACAGTATTGTTGATTTTGAAGAGGGCGATATAAATGTTAAAGTCGGAAATAACATGTATACGGCTAAAGTTCAAATCGGTGTGAGAAGCGACGGATTAAAGGTATTAAATGATATACTGGATGTAAAAAATACAGGAGTTGTCCCGAGAGTTTCATCGTTTGAAACGAATAACTCAGGCAGGAACCAACAGCCTGTATCTTTTGGTGCGGAACCCGTATTAAGCGCATCCACCGCAAGAGGCTCTTCGCCATCTAACGGCTTTATCACAGATTCTACGGAAACAGCACCTTCTGATACTATTATATCCAATTCCGACGAAAATGTCAACACAAATCCGCCAAACAATGTACGTGATATAGCGGACGACCAGATCGTGCCGGAGGACGATAGAATACCGGGGCTTTTGCAGGACGAATATTCGGCGAGGCTCAGCAGCGACGAGATACGCGCGATAGACGAGCTTGCGACAATTTGCAACGTTACGGTTAAAATCGTGCCGTCGGTATCGGAAGGACGCGCCAACGGCTGTTATAAGGACGGGGTCATATACATAGCCGAGGACGCGGCGGATAAACCCATGGCGGTATTCTCGCATGAGATAACGCATCATTTTGAAGAGGCAGCGCCGGAAAGCTATCAGGATTATTATTACGCCGTATTCGATATAATGCGGGAAAATTACGGCCTTGACGAGAACGAACAGCTTGACAGCGTAATAGAAATGTATGCGCGAGACGGAGTGGAGCTCACAAGAGACGAAGCGGCAAGAGAGATCGTGGCCGATTATACAAGGCAGATTTTGTCGGATACGGATAAGGCCCGAGAGCTTGCGGCGCGCGCGTCGGGAACGAAGAAAAAGAGGAACTTCTTTAAAGATTTCGTTCAGGCTATAAAGGATATTATAGCGGATGTAAAAAGCTTGATGAGCGATAATTATGAGATCGAGACAGACGCTGAAAGAGTCGAAAGGGCAACCGACGCATTTGAAAGAATGATAGCCGAGGCATCGGAAAATCCCGGGGATGTAGAAACAGATTCCGGGGGCAATGCCAAGACACGGTTCTCAGTGAATACGTCGGCGAATAATACAGCGGTAGACAGTTTTGGTATTACGAATATTAATGATTATATCCATGTTCAGCGTAGTGTCAATAATACTTTAATACAGGAAGGGTTTTTCTCAGATGAGGGAGGTCGAAGCAGGACAGTTACAAACGCAGACAGCGGTATGATTATTGAAATAACGCCAAAAGGGATAAAAGAAACTTTTGGTGAAAAGAACTACTATACATTAGGGAAAAAACTGAAAATAGCTAAATTGTCTACGGTGCGTGATTTACCGAATTTGATAGAGAACGGTAAGCTTATAGCGGATAATGTATCCAATAAGCACAACAGCAACAGTGTTCTCAAATATGCATACATACAATCAGAAGCCGAGATTGACGGTCAGCCGGCAACAATAAATATAGATATACGCAAATCACCACAGAAAAATAAGTTTTGGGTACATTCTGTTAATTTTGTGCAAAATAATAGCGGAGTTCCCAGTCAGACAACGTCCGGCAAGGGGTCAAATGACTCCGCTAACCATAGTATATCAAATTCCGGCGGAGATGTCAAGAATAATTCTGCCAAGACGCGGTTCAGTATGAAAACGCCCGTTGAGGAAACAGCGGATTTAATTGCAGTACACAATTTGTCCGAGGACGAGCTGAACGAAAATCTTAACCTGGGCGGGTTCCCGATGCCGAGCATAGCAGTCACAAAGGCACAAATGGGGCATAGCGATTTCGGAGATATATCTGTTGTGTTCGGCAAAGACACAATCGACCCGCAAGCGAATACCGATAACCGCGTATACGGCGGCGATGCATGGACACCGACATTCCCGACAGTTGAATACGAAGCTTCGGAGGACGCAACAAACCGTTTGAGAGATAAATATTACGAGCTTTATCGGAAATTCGGTAACGAGTTGAGCCGTCCTTTATACGGATACGGTAATTATCTTGAAGACGAGCTTAACCGCAAGGGCGGTGAGCAGGGCATTGTTGAGCGCGAAAAGAATAACACGGATATGATGAGGCTGTTTCTGCTTGACAGCGGCAAGGAAAATCCCGACGTTGTAACAACGCAAAAAACATCTCGTATGAGCGAGCAGGAAATAGAGCAAAGCGAGTTCCTTATTGATCGCCTCGGGGCGGACACGATACGCGATATGTCGCCGCGCGACGGTGAAAGGCCTCTCAGTACAAAGACGCGGTGGTGGAACGAGCATGGTAATGAGACGGACGCGGCATACAGAGACTATCTGTTAAGTATAGGAGTTGAGAAAAACGCGGCTAAGGATATGGTATCGTCCGCAACTAAGGGCGAAAAAACGAGAATGGTTGTCATGGCGCGGAACTATCTCAATAACGGACCTGAGCGGGTTACCACAGAAACAGACGTAGAAGCTACCAGGCAGGCGGTAATTGATGCGGTAGACAAGACCGAGTATGAAGCGTGGTTAAGGGATTTATTTGCCGGAGCGGAAAAGGGGCGCGGCATATATAACGGAACAGACCTTTATACATCATCCGGAAACCTCAGAAGCTTCAGCGCGACGCATGACGAGTATAATCTTGACAACATTGTGAAGAATATGCGGAACGCCACTGAAAAAGGCGGAGCAGGTGGGTTTGCAGGGGCGTCTACATTTCGCGGCGCAGCGACACGTAATTTTTCAGATATAGATGAGATAAGAGCCGCAAGAGATAAAATAACCGAGGTTTCCGAAAATGAAGCAGAGGAAATACGCGAAAACTTTAACAACAGACTCATTGATTTGGCTTCACGAGCTGTGGAGGGAAGAAACAGTGCAAATAACTATCTTTACGCGGATAACTTTGTTGAAGCAGTAATGGACGCCCTGAATAGTTCTACTACACGTGAAGGATTTGAAAATAAACTACGTTCATATTCGGATATATACAACATTGATGACGCGCTTATAGCGGACATGGAGCAACTTATAGAAGATATGAGAAGCGCGCCGGTAAAATATTTTGAGGCAAAACCACGAAGGGCGGTCGGCTTTGACGAGGTAAGGGCGGTAATCGTGCCGGATACTGTATCGGATGGCTTGAAAAGCAGATTGAGCGAAGCGGGTATCAATACCGTAGAATACAAGTCCGGAGATAAAAGGGGCAGGTTGCAGGCATTAAACAGTATTTCTAATGCGAAATTCTCTCTCAATAATAAGCCCAATATTGCGAACACGCTTATAAACACCTACGGTGTGCGGGGCAGGGTTGACGCGGCGGCGATAAACGACGGAATACGCGAGATAGCTGCGCAGATATACGACGCATATTATAAAGGCGACGTTGCGGAGAACTATTCGAAGCTTGAAGCAAAGGCGCGTAATATTGCCGTAGAAATTGCCGATGCAATGCGGAATACGGACAACGCGGCGGCGGAGGAATACAGCAGATTCCGAAAGGAAATCAAGTCCGCGCGTATAAGCGTAAGCGAGGACGCAAAGGCAGATTTCCCCGACTGGAACGATTTT
>CANQYQ010000078.1 GCA_947628155.1 uncultured Clostridia bacterium | reverse complement strand
GTAACGCTTGGCGGCGGAATCGGAGCGTTGGCCGCGGGTGAGGCTGACGGGGTTTCGATAGGTATGGGACTTCGCTATATCGGCGCGGCGTTATCGACCGGACTTTCCGGCGTCGGCGGAGGCTTGGCGGTCGCGTCGGCCGCGTCGGCGGCTATCGGCGCGATGAGCGAAAACGAGAGCATCATGGGTAAAACCCTTATCTTCGTCGCGCTGGCAGAGGGTATCGCGCTGTACGGTCTTGTTATTTCGATACTTATACTTAATTCATAATAGGGTAATAAGATATGAGAATGTATTTGATCAGTGATAACATCGATACGCAGGTCGGTTTGCGCCTCGCGGGTATTGAAGGCTGCGTCGTGCACGAGCCCGAAGCGGCACGCGCTGAAATCGACAAGGCGATCAAAAATCCCGAAATCGGGATCTTGGTGTTTACCGAGAAGGCGGGAGCTTTGGTGAAGGATTATCTCGACGATTTAAAGCTGCGGCTTCATACGCCGCTTATAATCGAGATACCCGACCGCCATGGCAGCCGAGATATCGCGCAAAGCATCAATCGTATGGTACAGGAGTCTATAGGACTTCGGCTATAATAAAAAGGAGGAAGACATCATGGATAACGTTAATGAGCAGCTTGACGAATTTGCGGCGCTTGTGCTCAGGGACGCCAACGAGAAGCGTGAATCGCTAATAAATAAGACGGAAGCGGAGTATAAGCAAATAATAGATGATAAGGAAAACGAGTACTTAAAGGAATCATATGAGGCGATCCAGCGCAGCAAGAGCGAGTTTGAGCATGAGGCGGACGAGGAAATGCATCACGCGGAAATGGAAGCGAAAAAGAAGGTGCTCCTGAAGCGCGAGGAAATAATTGACGACATAATGAATATGGCGAAGGAGAGGCTCCGCGGATTTACAAAATCGGACGCATACGGCGAATGGCTTGTGAAAAAGGCGGAGGATGCCTTAAGAGAAGCCGGGAAGGGAAATAAGATAATATATGTTTCTCGGAATGATATGCGTTACGCGGACAGCTTAAAGGCCGCCGTCGGCGCGGATACGGAGGTTGAAAGCGTCGCGGACGCCGGATTTATCGGCGGCTTGCGCGTGTATAATGCCGAACGGCGCGTGTCGGTCGATTATTCGTTCGGGGAACTGCTTTCGGATGAAAAGCAATCGTTCCTGCAAAACAGCGGACTGGTAATACGCTGATGATTACTTTTAACAGAAAGGAATGATATATATGGCTAACGCGGAAGGTCGTATATTCGGTATAAACGGCCCTGTCGTAAAGGTCAGGGGCACAGGCGCGTTTGAAATGCAGGAAATGGTGCGCGTGGGCAGCGAGGAGCTTATCGGCGAGGTCATAGGCGTGACCGACGAGGAAACGGTCGTTCAGGTGTATGAGGAAACGGTGGGACTGCGCGCGGGCGAAAAAGTGGCCGGAACGGGCGGACCGCTTTCGATAACGCTTGCGCCGGGAATATTGTCAAATATTTTCGACGGAATAGAACGTCCGCTGTCCAAAATCCGCGAAATGACCGACGCGTTTATCGCGCGCGGAACAAAGGTGGATCTGCTTGATAACAAGAAAAAATGGAATGTTAAAATAACCGCGAAAAAGGGCGATATGGTGTCGGGCGGCGCGATTATCGCCGCGACGCGGGAAACAAGCCTTATTGAACACCGCGTTATGATACCGCCGAATCTGAGTGGCATGATCGATTGGATCGCGCCGGACGGCGAATACACGATTTGCGATGTAATAGCGAAGGTAAGAAACGAAAACGGTGTGACTGACATATGTATGCGTCAGGAATGGCCAATCAAAAAGCCGCGCCCGTATGCCGAGCGTCAGGCGGTCACAAAGCCGCTTGTGACGGGACAGCGTGTAATTGACACAATGTTCCCGATAGGCAAGGGCGGCGCGGCCGCTGTGCCGGGCGGTTTCGGTACGGGGAAAACAATGACGCAGCATCAGCTCGCGAAATGGTGCGATGCGGATATAATCGTATACATCGGCTGCGGTGAACGCGGCAACGAGATGACGCAGGTGTTAAATGAATTTGGAGAGCTTATCGACCCGAAATCACAGCGTCCGCTTCTCGACCGTACCGTGCTTATCGCGAATACGTCAAATATGCCGGTCGCGGCGCGTGAAGCGTCGATTTACACGGGCGTTACATTGGCGGAATATTACCGCGATATGGGCTACCATGTCGCGCTTATGGCGGATTCGACGTCGAGATGGGCCGAGGCGCTCAGAGAGATATCGGGACGTCTTGAGGAAATGCCGGCGGAAGAGGGTTTCCCGGCGTATCTTGCGTCAAGGCTGTCACAGTTCTATGAGCGCGCGGGTTATGTGACTAACCTGAACGGAACGGAAGGCTCGATTTCAATAATCGGCGCGGTATCGCCGCAGGGCGGCGATTTCTCCGAGCCGGTAACGCAGAATACAAAGCGGTTCATACGCTGCTTCTGGGCGCTTGATAAAAGCCTCGCGTATGCGAGACATTATCCGGCTATTCAGTGGCTTTCGAGCTACAGTGAATATATAAACGATTTGACAAGATGGTATGAGAAAAATGTTTCGCGCGATTTTATGAAAAAGCGCGCTAAGCTTATGGCTATCCTCCAGGAGGAGGCGAGCCTGATGGAGATAGTAAAGCTCATCGGCTCGGACGTACTGCCGGAGGGACAGAAGGCTACGCTTGAGGTCGCGCGCGCGATACGTGTGGGATTTTTGCAGCAAAACGCGTTTCATAAGGACGACACATATGTGCCGCTTGAAAAGCAGGACAAAATGATGGACGCTATACTTTTACTTGATAAAAGACTGACCGAGCTCGTTGCGTCGGGCGCGGTAATTTCCAAAATTACAAGTACGGGAATAGTGGATGATATCATAAGGATAAAATATACGATAGGAAATGAGAATATCGACGCTCCGTTTGACGCGTTGATGAAAAAAATAAACGATACGTTTGACGCGGCTTCGGCAGCGCCGACGGCCCAAAATTCGGCAGCGCCGGAGACGCGGTAGGGAAGGAGGACTTGATATGGCGATAGAATATATAGGTCTTAATAACATTCAGGGTCCTCTTGCCGTGATCGAGGGCGTTGATAATACGTTTTATGAGGAAATGGTGTCGATGACGCTTTCGGACGGTACGAAGCGCATGGGCAGAGTTGTCGAGATTTCCGGGGATAAGGCGGTTGTTCAGATGTTCGAGGGCACGGACGGACTCTCGCTCGAGAATACATCCACGCGCTTTACCGGTGAACCGATGCGCCTTAAATTATCGCGTGAAATGCTCGGCCGTACGCTTGACGGCGTAGGCCGTCCGATAGACGGTATGGGCGATTATTTCGCCGAAGAGGTCAGAGATGTTAACGGCAGTCCGATCAACCCTGTAGCGCGTGAATATCCGCGCAATTTTATCCAGACGGGCATATCGTCTATAGACTGCCTTATGACGCTTATCAGAGGTCAGAAGCTGCCTATCTTTTCCGGCGACGGTATGCCGCATGATAATCTCGCGGTACAGATTGCGCGTCAGGCGAAGGTTGTGGACAGTGACGATACAAATGGCGATAAATTCGCTATAGTGTTCGCGGCAATGGGCGTAAAATACGATGTTGCGAATTATTTTCGCCGCTCGTTTGAGGAAAGCGGAGTATTGAACAAGGTTGTGATGTTTTTAAATCTTTCCAACGACCCGGTCGTTGAAAGAATAATCACACCGCGCTGTGCTCTGACAGCGGCGGAATACCTGGCGTTTAATTACGATATGCACGTTTTGGTAATACTTACCGATATGACGTCATACGCGGAGGCGCTTAGAGAAATATCGTCGTCTAAGGGCGAGATACCGTCGCGTAAGGGTTTCCCAGGATATCTGTATTCCGACCTCGCGTCGCTTTACGAAAGAGCGGGTATTATCGCCGACGCGAACGGTTCGGTCACGCAGGTGCCGATTCTGACGATGCCTAACGACGATATAACTCATCCCGTTCCCGACCTGACCGGCTACATCACGGAGGGACAGATAGTGCTCGGCCGGAATCTGAACCTGACCGGAGTATATCCGCCCGTGGATGTGCTTCCGTCATTGTCACGTTTGATGAAGGACGGCATAGGAGAGGGATTTACCCGCGAGGATCATCCGGAATTGTCGAACCAATTGTTCGCCTCATATTCCAAGGTCGAGGACGCAAAGAGCCTCGCTTCGGTAATAGGTGAGGATGAATTGTCCGAGCTTGATAAAAAATACCTTGCGTTCGGACGCGAATTTGATAAACGCTTCCTTACGCAGGACGCGTATGAGAACAGAAGTATCGAGGAAACGCTTAATTTGGGTTGGGAGCTTTTAGGTATGCTGCCCAAATCCGAGCTTGACCGTGTGAGCGATGAAACGCTCGATAAATATTACGGCAAAACGGAGGTGTAAGCTATGCAGGCGAATACCGCGCCCACCAAAGGTAATCTTATGGCGGCGAAAAACACGCTGCGGCTGTCGCAGCGCGGCTATGAAATGCTTGATAAGAAGCGCAATATCCTCATTCGCGAAATGATGCAGCTTATTGAAGAGGCGAAGGAGGTAGAAGCGGGTATCGAACAGACCTTCTCGCACGCGTACCGCGCGTTGGAGGATGTAAGCCTTATTATGGGTATGCATAATATAGAAAAATTCGCGTATTCCGCACCGATCGAAAACGGGGTAACGATCGATTTGCGCAGTGTAATGGGTGTGGAGATCCCCGTTGTGCACGGCGGCGAGTCGGCGGAACGCCCGGTTTACAGCTTTTATTCCACTACCTCCGCGCTTGATGATGCGCTCATAAAATTTAATGAGGTAAAGCGTATGACGATACGGCTGACGGAGATAGAAAACGCGGTTTACCGGCTGGCGATAAACATACGTAAAACACAAAAGCGCGCAAACGCGCTTGAAAATATTACAATTCCGCTTTATGAACGGTTGACAAAGGATATTTCCTCGGCGCTCGAGGAAAAGGAGCGCGAGGAGCATACGCGTCTTAAGATTATCAAACGCGGCAAAGAAGCGGAGTGATAAATGCCGCGCCGATTCCGCGGCGGCTGAAATTAATACGGTATTCCGACACCGTTTTTGGCGGTGTCGGTTTTTGTATAACAAATAATTTGAAGTCGGTTTTTATGTAAAACATACCATAAAAAGATTGTTAAAAAGTTAACGTTTAGTAATGTTGCACAAAATTTTAATCCATATATTAATAAAATCTTATATTGAAAAAATATTTTTAATATGCTATAATAATTTATTTGACAAAATGAGCAAGATATGTTATAATAGGAATGGAGAGTAATACGATAGAGGCGAGATATAGACAGGGAGGTCATCACCAATGTATGAGGTTGGAGCCAAGGTAGTACATCCCATGCACGGTGCCGCGACTGTAGAAGAAATAAAGGAAATCGAAATCATAGGTAAAAAGCGTAAATATTACTCTCTTAGATTTACGCTGGGAAATATGACAACGAATGTTCCCGTGGAAAACAGCGACGGTATCGGGATAAGATGCATCATTGATAAGAACACGGCGCAAGAGGCTCTTGAATATTTCAGAGACGCTAAGATTACGGATGACGCAAACTGGAACAAACGGCAGCGCGATAACATGGATAAGATCAAGTCCGGCGATATTTTTAAGGTTATCGAGGTTTTGAAGGACCTGATGTACAGGGACAGGATCAAAGGCTTATCTACCAGCGAACGAAAGGTATTGGGTAACGCGAGGCAGATTGTAGTTAGCGAATTGGTATTGTCGAAGGTTGCGGAACAAAGTGATATCGAAAACATCATGGATGACACTATCGGCGCGATAGTCTGAGAAAGACTTGGTAAAAATTAAGAAACGGGTTCAGCACACTCCTGCGGGTGTGCTGAACTTATACTACGGAGGATTCGTTATGGCTAAGGTCAGCGCGGTTATCGCCGCCGGCGGTAAGGGAAAACGCATGGGCGCGGGCAAAAACAAGGTATTTATGAAGATTGCGGGGAAGGAAATTATTCTGCGCACCGTTGAGGCGTTTTACAATAACCCCGATATAGACGAAATCGTCGTAGTCGCGGGTGAAGGCGAGCATATGCGGATCGCGGAGCTGATTATGAGCGCCGGCATGTACGTGTACGATAGAATGCGCGCGGTGACGACCGGCGGCGCGACACGGCGCGAGAGCGTGAAAAACGGTATAGGTTTTACGACCGGGGATATAATTCTTATTCATGACGGAGCGCGCTGCCTTATATCACAGGCGGAAATAAGCGCGGCGGTCGCGGCGGCTAAAGAATACGGCGCGGCTGCGGTGGGAGTGCCGTGCAAGGACACGTTAAAAAGCGCGGATGAGGACGGGTTTATAACCGGAACGATCGACCGCGAAAAGACGTTTCTTATCCAGACCCCGCAGGCGTTTCGGCGTGATATAATAGAAAAAGCGCATGGATACGCGGATAAAATGAATATTGACGCGACCGACGACTGCGCGCTTGTCGAAATGACGGGCGGCAGGATAAAAATCGTGACGGGACGGTACGATAATATAAAAATTACCACCCCGGACGATATAGAGATCGCGGAAAAAATACTTGAAAAGAGGACGAAAAAATGAGAATAGGACAAGGCTATGACGTACATAAGCTTGTCGAGGGGCGGAGGCTTATATTATGCGGCGTGGAAATCCCGTACGAAAAGGGACTTCTGGGCCACTCCGACGCGGACGCAGCGCTTCACGCGCTTTCCGACGCGCTTCTGGGCGCGGCAGCGATGGGGGATATAGGAAAGCACTTCCCGGATACCGACGAAAAATACTCGGGCGCTGACAGCCGTGTGCTGCTGCGCGAGGTGGTTAAAATGATAACGGACGCGGGATTCGCGGTTGAGAATGCAGATATTACGATTATCGCGCAGCGCCCGAAGCTTGCGGAATATATCGAAAAAATGCGCGGAAACGTCGCGGCGGATTTGAATATTGACGTATCGTGTGTGAGCGTTAAGGCAACTACGACCGAGAAGCTCGGCTTCGAGGGCCGCGGCGAGGGAATATCCGCGATGGCGGTGGTATTGCTGAAATGAGGTGGGCAAATGAACGTATATGATTTTGACGGCACAATTTATTCGGGCGATTCAACGGCTGATTTTTATATGCACTGCTTGAAAAAGTACCCCGCGATTTTATTGACCGTTCCGGGCATGGTTTTCGCGTTCGGAATGTACCTTTTAAATGTCTATTCCAAAACGAAATTTAAGGAGAAAATGTATAAATTCCTCAAATATGTGCCGGAGGTCGATTCAGAGGTTGAAATCTTCTGGGATAAAAACCAATCGAAAATCAAGAAATATTACCGCGATAATCATCGTGACGACGACGTGGTAATTTCCGCGTCGCCGGAATTTTTGCTTGCGCCGATATGCGAAAGGCTTGGCGTAAAAAAGCTTATCGCGTCGCGCGTGAATAAGAAAACGGGCAAATATGACGGCGAAAACTGCCGTGATACGGAAAAGGTGAAAAGACTTCACGAATGGTACGCGGACGCGAGGATAAACGATTTTTATTCCGATTCGCTTGCCGACGCCCCGCTTGCGGAGCTTGCGGAAAACGCGTATATTGTGAAGGGCGATAAGCTTATCCCGTGGGATGAATACAAGCCGCCAAAATACAAGATGTTTTTGTCGCGCGAATTTCTGACGTTCCTGATCGTGGGAGTGATAAACACGTTCGCGGGAAGTTTGTTCGCGATGCTTTACCGCAGCTTTATCCCTAATGACACCGTGGCGTTCGTTCCGGGATATATTACGGCGAATATACTGTCATATTTCCTAAACAGTGTGTGCACCTTCCGTGACTTTAATTTCGGAGTTGTGAAATATTTAAAATTCCTGCTGTCGAGTCTGCCGAATCTTATAATACAGACGGTAATGGTCGCGGTATTGAGCGGAGTGTTCCGGTGGCCGAGCCTTATCGTGTACCTGATGGCGGCGGTGATCGGCGTGCCGGTAACATTTGTGTTTGTAAAACTGTTCGCGTTCGCGAAAAGATAAAGCGTACGGGCGCTGACGGACGGAGTTTTAACTCCACCGTGTTGATATGCTGCAGACGCGGCTGTTTGCGGTATTGCAAATACGGAATAATGGTGTATAATTAAATTAAACGAACATAAGAATAGGGGGATCACAGTATGAAAAAAATTATATCGGTGGCAGCGGCTGCCGTAACGATGTTTGCCGCGTTTGCGGCGGGAGCGTCGGCGATGACGCCGGCTATACCGGAATACGAAAATTACATTTTTATCGCCAACGACGGGTTCTTCCGGCTTGATAACGACAAGGGCGAGGCGCGGAGCATGCTTGACGTAACGCCGAGAAATATGTATATAATCGGCGATTATATGTACCTTGTCGCGGAGCGCGAGGTAGTTGGCGAGAACGGTGAACCGAAGTGGATCGACACGCTGTGCCGTTTTAATATGGATGGAACGGGCGCGGTTGTGCTGTCGGGCGATGATAACGTTGACGAATTCAGAATGAACGGCGGCAGTTATTATTACACCACCTATGACGCGGATACACAAACGGGACGTATAGTCTTTGGGGAGTCGGGCGCGCCTGATGTGTCGCTGCGCGGTGAGGTAATGGATATCGATTGGAATAAGCGTGCCGCGTTTTCGTATATCACGGTAACGGACGGTGATAATCCGCACCGTGAGGTTATAGTTACCGACATTGACAGCGGCGAAGAAACGACGGTCACGGAGGATTTCGATTATCCGGGATATATTTACAACAACTGCGTAAACGGATATCTATACAGCAAAACATATTATGGAAATACCGCGCGGCTTTACCGCAGAAGCGCGTCCGCGCCGGAGCGTGAGCTTATACTGGAGGATTTCTTGGATTACTGGTTAAGCGATGACGGCAAAACGGTATATTATAAAACGCAGGACGAGCATACCGTTTCGTTATGGAAATACGATACCGAAACAAAGGAAAAGAAGGAGATACTGACCGGCGCGGATTATCTGTACATGAGCGACGACCATGTACACGCGTTTCGCGGGAATAAAAACGAAAAATACAGCCTTGACGGCGAGCTTTTAAACAGTGTGGAGCTGCATATGGCCGAAGAGGATATATTAAAGCTGACAATAGACAGCGATATAATGCTTGTAAACGATGTAAAGCGTACGCTTGATAGTCCGCCGGTTATAAAAAACGACCGTACAATGCTTCCGATACGCGCGGTTGCCGAGAGTATAGGCGGTACTGTCGTATGGGATGAAAAAGCGCGGACGGTGACGGTCGAAAAGGGGAACAGAGGCGTAATAATTACGATAGGCTTCGATACGGCTTTGGTAAACGGAAATTCGATCGAGCTCGACTCTCCGGCGTATATTGAAAACGGCAGAACCATGCTGCCGCTGCGGTTTGTCACGGAGCATTTGGGCTGCGGAGTAACGTGGGATGAAGCGGCGAGGTCAGTTACAATTGTCTCCGCGATCGAATAAATAAGGCCGGTGTGAAAGGCGTACCGCGTCAAGCGAAGGCGTAGAATAATGCGAATGAGATAAAATGCCGAACCGGACTCGGTTCGGTATTTTTTGCGTAAAAAATTATAAATTTTAGTTGCAAAAGACAGCAAAGCGTGATATAATATATAAGGTAGAATTATACGCAGGCGTAGTTTAGTGGTAAAACTTCAGGTTCCCAACTTGACATCGAGGGTTCGAGTCCCTTCGCTTGCTCCAAAGGTAAGAACCGCATAAATGCTTGAAAATCACGTATTTATGCGGTTTTTTGCGTTTTACGCGCTTTTTGAGACGGTGCGCCGCGGCGCGGGTATCGGATTTATTCGGAGAACGGCCGGGGTTATCCATCACACTCGAATCATGCGGAATGTATTGACATTGTACGGGAAATAATGTATAATTAAGAAAAAAGGAAAGGAGGCGCGGCCAATGATGCATTTACTTCCCCAAATAGGGGGGTAGCGTTTTGAGTACTATACCCTATTTTGTTGTACAAAAATTTAAAAAGAAAGGAAACAAAAATTATGAAATTGAAAAAGATTCTAGCCGCGTTTCTTTCGGCGGCGATGGTAGTCACATCGGCGGCTATCCCGGTGTTGGCGGAAGGTAAAACGCTGACGGTTGACGCGGCGGCGGAGGTAACCGACGATACGGTTGCAACGCTCGCGGACGCCATTGAGAAAATAAAAGCTGCGGAGGACCAAACCGGCTGGACTATTGAGCTGAAAGCCGCAACCACAGAATATGAGCCGGTGGAAATCCCGGCGGGAGTTAACGACCTTACGATTACGGGAATTAGCGGTGCTGACGATGCGAAACCGATTATTAAATTCGGTTATAACGGTTCACCGACATATACCGGCTATACATATCCGTGTCAGAACAGCGGCGGTATGGTAATAGACGGCTCGGGAATTACATTTGAGAATATTAAATTTGTAGGCGGAGATTATATTCCGACAGAGGGCCAAAGCTGGTACCGCTCCGCAATAGGCTATTCGAATGAGAGTGTAGCTGAGCGCGGAAGGCTTGTGGTACACGATTGCGATTTCGTCGGAGATAAAAACGCGGTGCGCGCAATTTACGGCGGTTCATGGGATGTGGAAATAACCGGATGTACATTTGATAATTTCGCTGCGGGCTTCTATACCGAAAACGTACCCGGCGGTACGGAAGGCGGTATAACAATTACCGGCAATACATTTACAAATGTGGACGCGCCGGTATCTATGACGGTCTATAACTGGCATACGGCAACGGGCGATTTCCCGACGGAAGGTGTTGATATTGTAATTAAAGACAATAAAATCGGCGAGGCAAGAACGTCGGACGTAACACCGACAATAAGCGTATGGGATTACGGCGTAGGAACGGATGCGGATAAAACCATTTCGTCGGTGGAT
>CANQYQ010000077.1 GCA_947628155.1 uncultured Clostridia bacterium | reverse complement strand
CTAAGGCCCCCTTGTTAAAGGGGGCTGGCGCGCGCAGCGCGACTGGGGGATTCCGCAATTACGACAAAGCGCTGCAATACGCGGTTTTCTGTAAAAATGAATCCCTCCACCATGCTACGCATGGTCCCCCTCCCTTTGACAAGGGAGGCTAACGCTCGCCGTATACCATATTGGGTTACGGAACATGGGCGAACACGGTTCGCCCCTACGGGGATAGAGTTTCCGTATGCAAAAGCGCGATAAACTAAAATTTATCCTATAAATCCAAATTTCACATTTTTCTGCAAAAACACTTGCAAATTCATTACGAGTATGTTATAATGTCTCCGAATTGAATATTAAAGGCGATGAAGGAACAAAGTAGCGCGCGTTTCGCCATAAGAGAGCGCAGATTATTGAGCTGTGAGTCTGCGCGGTAAGAGCGCGATGTGAAATTTCATTCCGGAGCTTCGCGGATCAAAGCGAAAGCGAGTAGTCCGCGGCGGGCAGTGCCGTTATACACAAAAGAGTGCCGATTGATGATCGGAAGTCGGGTGGTACCGCGGAGTAAATTAATGTATGGCGATACATTTAAAAACACACTTCGTCCCTGTATGGGACAAAGTGTGTTTTATTATTTGCGTTTGCATAAATCCGCCAACTCGGCGTTATCCGCCGCTTGCTGTATACAAAATACAGCGGCGCGGAGGCTGCCTTGATTTGACGAATTTCTGCTAAACGCGGAGAATACCGAAGGAAAGGAATGTTTGTATGAAGGAGAAACTGGAGGAAATCAGGAAATCCGCGCTTGAGGTTTTGGAAAAAGCGGCGGATATGAACGCCTTGGAGGAGGCGCGTATTAAATTCCTCGGCAAAAAGGGCGAGATGACCGCCGCGATGAAGGAGATGCGCAATTTATCCGCCGAGGAGCGCCCGGCGATCGGCGCGCTGGCGAATGAGATACGCGCGAATATCGAAAGCCATATCGAAGGCAAAAAGGCGGAGCTTGCGCAAAAGCTTGAGGAAATGAAGCTAAAGGCCGAGGTGATCGATGTTACGATGCCCGGCAGAAAACAGAATATCGGCAAGCTGCATCCGCTCACGAAGGTGATGAACAACATAAAGGACACGTTTATCGGCATGGGCTTCGAGATTGCCGACGGCCCGGAGGTGGAGCTTGATTACTACAATTTCGAGGCGTTAAATATCCCGAAAAATCATCCCGCGCGCGACACGCAGGACACGTTTTACGTGACGGATAATATTGTTTTAAGAACACAGACGTCGGGCATGCAGGTGCGCGTAATGGAGAAGCAGAAGCCGCCGATACGCATAATCGCGCCCGGCAAGGTTTACCGCTCCGACGCGGTTGACGCGACACACTCGCCCGTGTTCCACCAGATCGAGGGACTTGTGGTCGATAAGGGCGTTACAATGGCGGATTTGAAGGGTACGCTTGAGATGTTTATTCACCGCCTGTACGGCGACGAAACAAAGGTACGCTTCCGCCCGCATCATTTCCCGTTCACCGAGCCATCGGCGGAGCTTGATATATCGTGCTTCCGCTGCGGCGGCAAAGGCTGTCCGATGTGCAAGGGCGAGGGTTGGATCGAGATTTTGGGATGCGGCATGGTTCATCCGAAGGTGCTCGCAAACTGCGGCATTGACCCCGAGGTTTATTCCGGCTTCGCGTTTGGCATAGGATTGGAGAGAATCGCGATGGGCAGATATGATATAAATGACTTGCGTTTGTTCTTCGAAAACGACCTGCGCTTCCTCGACCAGTTTTAATCGTGGATAAGGTCGTTATAATCGGTTTTTCCGGCTGCGGAAAATCCACATTGGCACGCCGCATGGGCGAAATGCTTGGCATTGAGCCGCTGCATTTTGACACGATCCATTGGCTGCCCGGCTGGGTGGAAAGCAGCGATGAGTATAAAATCAGGCGCGTCGCAAATGAGCTTGAAAAGGACAGATGGATCATCGAGGGCAGCTACCGCCGGATATTGTGGAGGGAACGGCTCGACGCGGCGGACACGATCATATTCCTTGATTTTAACAGATTTCTGTGCCTGTACCGCGTGATAAAGCGGCGGATCATGTACAATAACAAAACCCGCCCCGATATGGGCGAGGGATGCGAGGAAAAGCTTGATTGGGAATTTCTGCGCTGGGTCGTGTACGGCGGCAGGAAGAAACGGAAGAATAATTTGGAGCTTATGGCTTATTTGAAGGATATGGGCAAAAATGTGTATGTTTTTACCCGCCCGAGGGATTTGGAAAAATTCATCGGGGAATTGGAAAAGAAATGTTAAATTTTAGTTTATCGCGCTTTTGCATATGGCGGCGCTCTGCTAAGGCCCCCTTGTCAAAGGGGGCTGTCAGCGAAGCTGACTGGGGGATTCCGCAATTACAACAAATCGTTCAAATATGCGGTTTTCTGTATAAATGAATCCCTCCGTCATTTGCTCCCTACGGTCGCAAATGCCACCTCCCTTTGACAAGGGAGGCTAACGCTCGCCGTATACCATATTGGGTTACGGAACACGGGCGGCCAATGACCGCCCCTACGGTGTTTCCCATATACATTAGCGCGACAAACTAAAATTTGCCACAAATAATCGAAAGGAATGGAACGATATGAATTTACCTATGAGCTGGCTTAACGACTACATGGACATAGACGTTACGCCGAAGGAGTACGCGGACAGGCTGACGATGACCGGATCTAAGGTCGAGTCGTTTGAATCCGCGGGTGACGAGATAGAAAACGTGGTCGCGGGCAAAGTATTGACCTGTGTCCCCCACCCCGACAGCGACCATTTATCGGTCTGCACGGTTGACGCGGGAACGGGCGAGGAATTACAAATCATCTGCGGCGCGCCGAATGTAAAGGCGGGAATAATCGTGCCGACGGCGCTAAACGGCGCGAAGCTGCCCGGTGGCTTTAAAATAAAGAAAACGAAAATGCGCGGCGTTGAATCAAACGGCATGCTCTGCTCACATGACGAGCTGGGGATCACCGAGGAAACGCTCGGATATACGCCCGAATACGGCATATTGATCCTGCCGGACGACACCCCTGTCGGCAAGGATATACGCGATATTTTCGGACTTAACGAAACGGTTGTGGAGTTTGAAATTACCTCGAACCGCCCCGACTGCTTCTCAATTATCGGACTTGCGCGCGAAACGGCGGCGAGCTTCGACAAAAAATTCACGATCCCCGAAATCAAATTCACGGAAAACGATGAAAGCATCGCCGACACGATCAGCGTCGAGGTGCTTGACAAAGATAAATGCAAGCGCTACTGCGCGAGAATGGTCAAAAACGTAAAAATCGCGCCGTCGCCGTCATGGATGCAGGAGCGGCTGCGCGCGTGCGGAGTGCGCCCGATAAACAATATCGTCGATATTACAAATTACGTGCTGCTCGAATACGGACAGCCGATGCACGCGTTTGATTTGCGCGATTTGCAGGACAATAAAATAATCGTGCGCCGCGCGTCCGACGGCGAGATCATACAGACGCTTGACGGTCAGGACAGAAAGCTTACATCTGACGACCTTGTAATCGCGGACGGCGGCAGAGCCGTTGCGGTCGCGGGCGTAATGGGCGGCTTTAACTCGGAGGTTAAGCCGGATACGACCACGGTCGTATTCGAATCGGCGACTTTTGACGCGGCGTCGGTAAGACTTACGGCGCAGAGGATAGGCCTCCGAACAGAAGCGTCATCGCGTTATGAAAAAGGACTTGACTACAAAAACACCGTTCCGGCGGTCGAGCGCGCGTGTCAGCTCGTTGAAATGCTCGGCTGCGGTGAAAATGTCGGCGGAATGATAGACGTTATGGGCAACGTCAAGGATATGGAAACGCTGCCGTTCAGGCCGGATAAAATCAACGCGTTCCTCGGTACGGATATCCCGACGGAAACGATGATAAAATATTTTGACGCGCTCGGCATTGCCGCCGATACGGATAAAATGACCGTCACTCCGCCGTCATGGCGGCCGGACCTCGTGGGCGAGGCGGACATCGCGGAGGAGGTCGCGCGGTTCTACGGCTACGACAAAATCCCCGTGACGCTGCTCTCGGGCGAAGCGACATGCGGCAAAAAGACCGACCGTCAGCAGTTCGCGGACGCGGTAGGCGAAGCGTTATGCGCGCAGGGCATGTATGAGATTTACACATACACGTTCGCAAGTCCGTCGGTATTTGATAAATTAAATATCCCGGCGGACAGCGATTTAAGAAAAACCGTGAAAATCTCCAACCCGCTCGGCGAGGACACGTCTATCATGCGCACAACGACGATAGCGAGTATGCTTGAAACGCTCGCGCGCAATTACAATCACCGCATCCCATCGGCGCGTCTGTTCGAGATAGGCAGAGTATACGTACCCAACGGCGATAAAGAGCTGCCCGACGAGCCGCAGAAGGTGACGATGGGAATCTACGGAGGAAAGACCGATTTTTACGATATAAAGGGCGTTTGCGAAGCGATGCTCAGCGGATCGAACGTTAAAAAGGTGCGCTATGAGGCGGTCACGGATAATCCGACGTTCCACCCCGGACGCTGCGCGAAGGTGACGGCGGGCGGAAGAACGCTCGGCGTTATCGGTGAAATACACCCGGCCGTAAGCCGCCGCTTCGGCATTGATACGCCGGTGTATATAGGCGAGCTGGATTTTGAATTGATGTTCAAAAACGCGGCGGCGGATATTAAGTTTAAGGAGCTGCCCAAATACCCGGCGGTAACGCGCGATATCGCGATGCTTGTCGATAAATCCGTGCCGGTCGCGGATATCGAGGAGGTAATCAAAAAGGCGGGCGGCGCGACGCTTGAGGGCGTTAAGCTGTTTGATGTGTACGAGGGCGAGCAGATCGCCGACGGCAAAAAGAGCGTCGCGTATTCCGCGACCTTCCGCGCCGCCGACAGGTCGTTAAAGGGCGAAGAGGTCCAGGCCGTATTCGATAAGATATTGAAAAAGCTTGAAGGCAAATTGGGCGCGCAGTTGAGATAACTGCACATAATAAAAAATCGGGCGGTTATGCCGCCCGATTTTTAGTGACAATAATTATTGTACTTAAACAGCCGTTTCAATGCTTTGCGAGGAGCAGGAGTTTGATTTATCAAAATCACTCCGCGCGGCTTATTTCGCAGCGTTTTCATCGATCACAAATTCCGGCGAGAATTTATCGGAGTTTACGTAATCAAATATGCATTTTTTAAGCTGTCTTGCCGGCAAATCGTCCTTCGTCAAATCGAATCCGCAAAACAGCAGCCGCGCATTGCCCATTTTCGCCTCGAACAACGGCGATGACGCTGTGCAGTACACGAAATTCGGCACGACCTCAACAATGGGTTTTAGCCCGGGAAGTCCGGAAATGTCGGCGACCTTGGAATTATCCAGCAGTGTTTTCCATTGGAAATCGGGATATTTCCCGGTCGGGAAATCATCGAATATCGGGTGTGTATTATCAATAATTTCACCGCTCGGGCGATTCGTCGGAAAATGCACCGGCGACCAGAACACGGGTATAAAGCTGCCGTCGGTCGGGTTTTTAAACAAATCGGCGCTCACGATTGCCGCGCCGCCCGATTTTACGATTTTACGCAGCTCGGCAGCGTTTGTTATAAATTTAACAGTCCCCGCGTCCCCCGGTTCGGGATAGACGAAAACCCGCCACGAATTGGAGTACTCCCCCACCGCGAGCGTTACCGTCAGCACCGCCGCTTTTTTTATGCCCGCAAGTGGTACACAAACGCGGGTTTTTGCCGTTGTTTCCTCGTAAAACAGCTCGCTGCCGTTATATATTTTCAAATCAAATTCGGGATTTTTAATTTTCTCTTTGCCGAAATCGTAAAGAACAAGCTCTGCCTCAAGATTTTCTGTGTTTTTAAAAATCCGCTTCGCCTTAAACAGCGGCACAACGCCGCCGCAGAAGCGCTTAAATTCCTCCGGCGTGATTATTCCCTTGCTCTCAAAAAACACGTCGAGCATACCGACCGTCGCGGTGCTTTGGCCTGTGTAGTCGATAAGCGATAAAAGCTCGAACCCGCCGAAATCCTCAGTCCTAAGCGCCGCCTCGATATCCTCCTTATACAGCCTTGCCGCCAAATCGCCGGACGCTGATATATAGTCCTTAAGGCGCGGGTACAGGCCGTTATTTATCATGCGCTTACGGATAACGTCAAAGTTTGTCGGCAGCATATTCCCCGTGTATTTTCCGCATATATCCACGTCGGGGAATGAGCAGTACTGCCCGACCTCGAACGATATCACCGGCGCGGGCACGTCGGAAACCGCCTTTGAGTAGTCAAGGCATGTATCCTCCGCCACCTTGTCATACTGACTTTGTATTCTTATCCTGTTGCCGTACGCGTCGAAGGAGCACAGATAATCCTCGCATTCGAGCAGCGGATGGTCGAAATTAGACGTGACGGTGTAAAGCCGCCGCGTGTCGTACGCGCGTATCTGCGTGGTTATGTCGGACAAAAGCTCAAAATTGCCCATCGTTTCATTGCCGTTTGAAAACATGATAAAGCACGGGTGATTGCCGTAGGCTTTGGAAATGGCGCGCGCCTCGTTGGGGTAATAGAGATTATGTATCGGGTCGTCGCCGTATTCGAGCGGCGTAACGTCCTTATTGAGCCACAGCGGCATTTCCACGGAAATATACAGTCCCGCCTCGTCCGCCGCGTCAAACGCGCACTCGGGCGGGCACCACGCGTGGAACCGCACATGGTTCAGTCCGTATTCCTTAATCGTGCGGAAATTTTTTCGCCATATCTCAATATCCATCGGCGGATACCCCGTCAGCGGGTACTGCGCGCAATCTATCGTGCCGCGCAGAGCGATCTGACGGCCATTCAGCATGATTTTTTTACCCTCGATTTTTATCGTCCTCATTCCGAACCGCACCGATTTTTCATCGGTACTGTCCTCGGAAACAGCGCGGACGCGAAGCGTGTACAAATTCGGCTCGAACTCATCCCAAGGCTTTATATCGTCGATCTCAAAATCGAACGATTCCGGCTGGCGCGAATTGAAGAACACGCGATGGAACCGCTTTTCGGGCGAGACCGTTCCGTCGGGCGCGGTTACGGAAAGGTATATGTCCGCTTCATACCTGTCGTCCGGGTGTACTATATCGCTCGCGAACGTCATTTTCGCCGTAATTTTGCGTTCGTTCGGGTAAACCTGTATGTTTTCGATATGGAAAATTTCCTCGTACTGCAGCTCGATCCTGCCTATCACGCCGTTCCAGTACCCCTGCGTGTCAATGCTGTAGCCGCTCGCCATATCGGCGATATTTAAAAGATTGCGGTTGTCGATTCGCAGCGTCAGCGTGTGACGCCCCGGTGTTATGCATTTCGTGAGGTTATATATATGCGGCGCGGATAATTCTATAATTTGACGGCCGATTTTTTCACCGTCGAGCCATAGCTCCGACGCGATATTGACACGCTCCAAAAACAGCCGCACGCATTTGCCGGAAATGTCCTCGGGCGCGTCAAATTCGCGTTCAAGCCATAGCGGCCCGAGATATTCATACTTCTCCCGAGGCGCGCGCACCGCTTCATTTGTCAGCTCGTCATAATATTCCTGTTTTACCCCCACGCCGTTTTCACACGCCGAACCCGGCAGGATAAAGCCGTCATGCTTGAGCACGCGGCCGGCAAACCCGTCACGAACGCCCATGTCATTTTCATCTGTTTCATAGCGCCACGCGCCGCTTAAATCTATCGTTTTCATATTAATACCCACGTTCCCTATTTAAAATAATTACCATGCCGTAAACCGAAAAACATGTTTATAAATTTAACGGCGCCGTTTAAAAATATAACGGCGCCGCTATGCGTTGAGTCTTAGCGTACCCGTGTACGCCCGCGGACTCATTTTCGTACAATCTGATTTGCCGAAATCATCCCGGTACGCGGATACATATCCGCGTACCGGGCCGTCCGTAAGGACGGAGTATAATCAACCCTCTTTAATTTTTGCCTGTGCCGCGGCAAGTCTCGCGATCGGAACTCTGAACGGCGAGCAGGATACGTAATCAAGACCTATCTTATGGCAGAACTCAACGGACGAGGGATCGCCGCCGTGCTCGCCGCAGATACCTACGTGGAGCTTCGGATTAACGGGCTTGCCAAGCTTGATAGCCATTTCCATAAGCTTGCCCACGCCTGTCTGGTCGAGCTTCGCAAACGGATCGTTCTCGAAAATCTTTGCGTCATAGTACGCGTCGAGGAACTTGCCCGCGTCGTCACGCGAGAATCCGAATGTCATCTGTGTGAGGTCGTTCGTACCGAAGCAGAAGAAGTCGGCCTCGGACGCGATCTCGTCGGCTGTAAGAGCCGCGCGCGGGATCTCTATCATCGTACCTACCTCATACTTCAAATCAGCGCCCGCAACCGCGATCTCGGCGTCGGCTGTCTCAACGACCATCTTCTTAACGTACTTTAATTCCTTAAGCTCGCATACGAGCGGGATCATTATCTCCGGAACTATCGTCCACTCGGGGTGAGCCTTCTGTACGTTTATAGCCGCGCGGATAACAGCCTTTGTCTGCATCTTCGCGATTTCCGGATATGTTACGTCGAGACGGCAGCCTCTGTGACCCATCATCGGGTTAGCCTCATGGAGCGACGCGATAAGGTCCTTAATAGCCTCAACGCTCTTGCCCTGTGACTTCGCGAGGATCTCAATGTCCGCTTCCTCCGTCGGAACAAACTCGTGGAGCGGCGGATCAAGGAATCGGATCGTTACCGGGTTGCCCTCGAGCGCCTCGTAAAGCTGCTCAAAATCGCCCTGCTGCATCGGGAGGATCTTATTAAGAGCCGCCTCTCTTTCCTCAACCGTATCGGCGCAGATCATCTCGCGGAACGCGTCGATTCTGTTGCCCTCGAAGAACATATGCTCCGTACGGCAAAGACCGATACCCTCGGCGCCAAGCTCTCTCGCCTTCTTAGCGTCAGCCGGCGTGTCGGCATTCGTGCGAACCTTCAAGGTTCTGTATTCGTCGGCCCAGCTCATGATCCTGCCGAACTCTCCAGCGATCGAAGCGTCGACTGTCGGGATAATTCCGTCGTAAATGTTACCCGTCGAGCCATCGAGCGAGATCGTGTCGCCCTCGTGATATTCCTTGCCCGCGAGCGTGAACTTTTTGTTAGCCTCGTCCATGGCGATATCGCCGCAGCCCGATACGCAGCATGTACCCATACCGCGCGCAACAACGGCGGCGTGAGACGTCATACCGCCGCGAACCGTCAGTATACCCTGAGCGGCCTTCATGCCCTCGATATCCTCGGGCGATGTCTCAAGACGAACGAGAACTACCTTCTCGCCCTTCGCGGCCCATGCCTTAGCGTCGTCGGCGGAGAATACGATCTTACCCGCCGCTGCTCCCGGGGACGCGCCAAGCGCTTTGCCTACCGGCTCGGCAGCCTTCAGCGCCGCAGCGTCAAACTGCGGATGAAGCAGCGTGTCAAGGTTACGCGGATCGATCATTTCAACAGCCTCGGCCGGCGTTCTCATGCCCTCGTCAACGAGGTCGCACGCGATTTTAAGCGCCGCCTGAGCCGTTCTCTTACCGTTTCTTGTCTGAAGCATATAGAGCTTGCCGTGCTCAACGGTGAACTCCATATCCTGCATGTCTCTGTAGTGATCCTCGAGCGTCTTGCATACTGTCGTAAACTGCGCGAACGCCTCGGGGAACTTCTGCTCCATCTCCGCAATCGGCATCGGCGTACGTACGCCCGCAACGACGTCCTCGCCCTGAGCGTTTGTCAAAAACTCGCCCATAAGGTGCTTTTCGCCCGTAGCCGGATCGCGCGTGAACGCAACGCCCGTGCCGCAATCGTCGCCCATGTTGCCGAACGCCATCATCTGAACGTTGACCGCCGTACCCCATGAATAAGGAATGTCGTTATCGCGTCTGTAAACGTTCGCTCTGGGGTTGTCCCATGAACGGAATACAGCCTTGATAGCGCCCATTAACTGCTCCTTCGGATCTGTCGGGAAGTCCTCGCCGAGGACCTGCTTGTACTCAGCCTTAAACTGTGAAGCAAGCTCCTTTAAGTCGTCGGCCGTAAGCTCTACGTCCTGCTTAACGCCCTTTTCAGCCTTCATCTTGTCGATAAGCTCCTCAAAATACTTCTTGCCGACTTCCATAACAACATCACTGTACATCTGAATAAATCTTCTGTAGCAGTCCCATGCCCAGCGGGGGTTCTGTGAAGCCTTAGCCATGTAGTCAACAACCGTCTCGTTGATACCGAGATTAAGGATCGTATCCATCATGCCCGGCATTGACGCTCTCGCGCCGCTGCGTACCGAAACGAGCAGCGGATTTTCGGGATCGCCGAACTTCTTGCCTGTGATTTCCTCCATCTTAACGATGTACTCGTTGATCTGAGATTGGATCTCATCGTTGATCTGTCTGCCGTCCTCGTAGTACTGGGTACACGCTTCGGTCGAAATCGTGAAACCCTGAGGAACGGGAAGTCCGAGATTTGTCATTTCGGCGAGGTTCGCACCCTTGCCGCCCAACAGCTCTCTCATGTTTGCGTTACCTTCGGTAAAAAGGTAAACATACTTTTTTGCCATATCTTTCCCTCCTGAAAGTATTTTATTTCTGCTGTAAAACGGTTACAGTCTTTCCCACTTATTATAACATAAAAAGTTGAAATGTCTACAATTTCTTTGTAAAATTTTTTCAATTTTATTACACTCGTACGCATTTTCTATGTTTTTACCATAATTTTTATACAAAATTTAGGTAAGTTTTCCTTTCATGTATCAGTAAGCAGACCGCCGAGGCATAATCGCCCCGCGCCGAAAACACGGGTGACACAAAAAAACCGTATTTCATGCCGGATATTAAATTTAAAAATTTCTGAAATTTTGTCTTGACTAATGGAAAGCTTTGTGGTATACTATTAAACGTGTCATGGGGGTGTAGCTCAGCTGGGAGAGCGCTTGCTTCGCATGTAAGAGGTCAGGGGTTCGATTCCCCTCAT
>CANQYQ010000076.1 GCA_947628155.1 uncultured Clostridia bacterium | reverse complement strand
GTTAGCCTCCCTTGTCAAAGGGAGGGGGACCATGCGCAGCATGGTGGAGGGATTCATTTTACAGAAAACCGCATATTTGAACGATTTATCATAATTGCGGAATCCCCCAGTCAGCTACGCTGACAGCCCCCTTTGACAAGTGGGCCTTAGCAGAGCGCTGCCGCAAGCATTACACACATAAACTAAAATTTATTCCCCCGGGGTATAATTTCTAATCGCGTCTGCTTGCTCCGGCGTTATGATCCCGGCCTCCGCAAGCTCATCTACTCCGTCCTTGCGAGACGCTTTTCTCGCCTCGAACGCCGCGCGGCGTTCCTCCGGCGTCATATCCGCCGTATTTTCATATGCCGCGCTTATTTCTTCATGCTTTTTTGCCGCGTACTCGGATATCGCGTCGGCGGTCGCCTGGTCGATTATACCTGCCTCAACGAGCGCATCGCTGTCGTAATGACAATACCCTTCGCCGCCTCTGTGGGCTTTGCCCGCCCGGTAGCCGTAGTCCGCCGTATCAGCCGCTTCACCTTCCGCATCGGTTTCGGGCTAATAAACGAACGTCTGCTCGCCGCCCGTGCCGTAATGATTTGCCTTTCCCTTTCTGAAACTGTAATCCGCCGTTTCATCCTCCGCCGCGAATGCCGTTCCCATTGCCGCGATTATTGCGGCCGCGGATAAAACTGCGCATATTTTTTTGATGTTCATATTTAACATCTCCTTTCAATTTTTTGCGATCCTTTTGATCACGGCTTTATTATACGTCGCTATTGTGTGGGAAATATGTTTGCCGTGTGGAATTTTTGTGGAATTATAAATCCGTGCCATCAAATCTGCCCGGTGTTAATACGAGGAAATCGATCCACCGGCCCGGACTTAGAAAATTTAAAATTTGTATTGCAGAATTTGCCATGCTGTGATATAATTATTATATCTGAAATTTTGAGAGGAGTAAAAAAGATGAAAATTGCATTAATTAACGAAAACAGTCAAGCGGCGAAAAACGGAATTATCTGTGAGACGCTTAAAAAGGTCGTAGAGCCGTTAGGCCACGAGGTATTTAATTACGGCATGTATACGGCGGACGACGAGGCTCAGCTTACATACGTGCAGAACGGCATTCTCGCCGCGATACTGCTTAACAGCGGCGCGGCGGATCTCGTAATCACCGGCTGTGGAACAGGCGAGGGCGCTATGCTCGCGTGCAACGCGTTCCCGGGCGTGCTTTGCGGACATGTTGTAGACCCGACAGACGCGTACCAGTTTACGCAGGTCAATAACGGTAACTGTATCGCAATGCCGTTTGCCAAGGGCTGGGGCTGGGGCGCCGAGCTTAATCTCCAGTACGTATTCGAGAAGCTCTTTGTTGAAGAGTGGGGCGGCGGATATCCGAAGGAGAGAGCCGTTCCCGAACAGAGAAACGCGAAGATTTTAAACGAGGTCAAGAAGATCACGCACCGCGAGCTTTTGGACATCCTTCCGCAGCTTGATCCCGAGCTTGTTAAGGGCGCTGTCGCGGGCGAGCATTTTAAGGAATATTTCTTCGCTAACGCTAAATGCGATAAGATCAAGGAGTATGTTCAGTCTATCACAGGCTGAGACGCCGCAATCGCTAAACTGCCGCGCGGGATATAAAGCGGGATAATGTATTGGAAAAGCTTGAATAAATCGGCGCGCATTTGAGGCAAGCATAAAAACGGGGACGGCCATGATGACCGCCTCCCGTTTTTTGTATCTCCGTTACTGATAAACCCCGCCGTCAGATATATAGGCTTGAGGTTTTTGTCATTATTCTATACGGGTATATTCCTCATAGTCCACGTCCCCTATGTTATTTATGCGTAGGGTCAATGTATTGTCTGATATCCGATATGTTGCCGCAGTAGTTGCATTATCCTCTTCTATTATAATATCTGTATCATAAACAGTATACCAAAAATCATCACGGTAAACGGTTCCGTCCTCAGAAGTACTATAAAAATAACCTACTCCGTTTTCTTCAAAAACAACTCCGCGGTCATCCCCCAAATCGGTTTTCTCTTTCCATTTCCCAATAAGACTATCTTCATTTGATGATGAATTATTTGATGACGAACTTTCTGTATTCGATAAACCTGAATCCGATGAACCGCCGCACGAACAAAGCGCATTTATGGTAAGTATTGTGATACAAATTGTTATAATTATTTTTTTCATTATAAGCCTCCTTCTAATATTCAAGCTCTGATCGTATTTTAAATATCTATTATTGGCTTAATTCGTCGGATAATTGCTTCGCATCTTTGTAGCAATCGCCGCATACATGCATTTTCATGCCTAACATATTTTCGTATGTTTTAGTAGCGGTCTTCTCTCCGCATATATCACACTTTTGCCCTATAGAACACGCGTTTAATAAAATGG
Source organism: uncultured Clostridia bacterium (assembly GCA_947628155.1). Classification (GTDB taxonomy): domain Bacteria; phylum Bacillota; class Clostridia; order UBA1381; family UBA1381; genus 12844. The sequence goes on along the minus strand of CANQYQ010000076.1, from coordinate 8,667 downwards.
CAAAAGCAATAGATATAAATAATATAAAATATTTTTTCATAATTCCGCCCCTTTCTTTCAGAAATTAATCTCTTGAGGCTCCGCAGCTTTTGCAGAACCTGTCGCTGTCGCTGTTTTGCGTATCACAATTTTTGCATCTCCACGGCCCTGATAAAATGTGCCTGTTAACCGGCGGAGGATTTTGCACGACAACGGGGCGGACCCCTTGTGTCTCTGCAACCATGTTAATTTTGCGTACAAGCTCTTCAGTGTTTTTATTAATTTTTGCGGAGTTTTCGACTAATTCGCCGTAAGCGTATAGAAACATAACCGAAAGGTATGAAATTATGATGAATATGGCTAGAGAGATTAAAAACATCATAAATCCACCGAATCCACCGATGCCTACGGCTATAGCGACAGCCCCCGCCAAAGAGCCCAGAGCCTCTATAACAAACACCGCTTTTGCGTAACCCTTTATTTTACCGCCTATATTTTCAAACATTTAACTACACCTCCTTTGCGTATAAAATATGTAATTTAGTCTTGCTATTAAGAATTATAGCATATTATATATGTAATGTCAACCCTTTTTTTCTTATTACTGCGCATACAATACTAAATAAACTTATTTAATACGCTATATAATAAAGTGAAAGGGGGGTGCGAGTATGGATGAAATAGAGCAAAGCATAGAAAACGGAAAAGAATTTGTTAAAAACAGAATTACGCGGCTTAGGCTGCAGGCAAATATTTCAGAATATCAAATGAGTTTGGAACTCGGACAAAACAGGAGCTATATCCAATCCATATCATCCGGGAGGGCTATGCCGTCGATGGCGGGGTTTTTCAACATATGCGACTATTTCAATATCACTCCGGCGGAATTTTTCGATCCGGAGATACAAGAGCCGATGCTTTTAAACGAGGTTTACAATTCCTTAAAGTCTCTTTCCGATAAAGATCTTGAGCTTATACGAATAATAGCGCAAAGACTTGATAACAGGCAATAAAAAAACTGCGAATTACCGATAATTAAAAAACCGCCGGAGAGCGGTTTTTTGTCTTGCAGCAAACTTATAAGCCGGGTTCTGCGTTTACGAGACTGCACACCCTATAAGCAAATGCTGCACAAAAAAACCGCCGGAGAGCGGTTTTTTGTCTGGCAGCAAGCCTGTAAGCCGGGTTCTGCGTTTACGAGACCGCACGCCCTTATAAGCAAATGCTGCACAAAAAAACCGCCGGAGAGCGGTTTTTTGTCTTGCAGCAAGCCTGTAAGCCGGGTTCTGCGTTTACGGGACTGCACACCCTATAAGCAAATGCTGCACAAAAAAACCGCCGGAGAGCGGTTTTTTGTCTTGCAGCAAACTTATAAGCCGGGTTCTGTCATTTAAGACGGTCATCTATCTCGACGCGCAGTTACCTGTGCGCTCAAGCCTGTTACGGGAACTGCCGGACAAGCGTAACGTTCCCAAAGTTGCTTCGGATGGGGTTTACACGGAACTTCAGTCGCCATCGTTCCTGTGGGCTCTTACCCCACATTTCCACACTTACCGTCGGTCGCTTTCGGCGCATCTCGCATTCTGCCGCTCCTAGCGTATACCCGATACGCGTCGTCGCGGCATCAGGCGACCTGCATCCGAAATCAACTCGTCGGTCGCTTTCGGCGCGTCTCGCGCCCCACCGACCGTACGGCGTTTATTTTCTGTTGCACTGTCCCTGGAGTCGCCTCCGCAGGCCGTTAGCCTGCATCCTGTCCTGTGAAGCCCGGACTTTCCTCAGCTTACGCCGCGGCCGTCCAGTTTACTGCCCTACCATTATATAATGTCCGTTTCGATTTGTCAACCGCTGTATTTTTCACGCATCAGCCGCTCCAGCTCCGAATGATCCACGTTATCCTGATATACGCCGAAGCTCTTTTCCGCGCGCTTGGGATGGAATCGTTCATTTTCCTTTTCCGCTTCCGCGACGGTGTGTATACCTTTTGCGTTCCAGTTTGACAAAATTGTATCCATATACGGAAACGACAGCTTATTTGTCTGCATTATACAGGCTTCATACGCCAGTGCGACCATATCCTCGTTCATGCCGAATACCTCGTTCCACTTGCGCAGGTATTCCTCCTCCTTCTTCGACAGAGGTCTGTCGGCTATGCCGAACAGACGTCTTAACGAATAAAAATAATTCGCCCGTTCGTTTTCATCCTTAATGAACGCATCGATCTTTTCAATCGTATTAATCCCGCGCTCGCACCATGTTACCGCGACCTTTTCCGCATACGACACCGATTTTTTGTCCTTGCCCGCGCAGTATTCGAGTACCATAATAACAGCCGCGGGCGAAAGCCCGAGCCCGTCGTACATCCAATAGAGCGTTTCCATATCGCGCTGTGACAGCGGCTTATCCATAAATTGCTGCGCAAGCTCGATCATGCCGCGAAGCTCCTCGTCCTCGTTCATTATCCGCGCCGCCTGAGCCGCGCTCACGCGCCTATCATCACCGCCGGACGCCGCGCCCTCCAATATAATCGTGTCGCCTTCATATACGAGCAGCCCCTCGCCCTTCCAGTAATCGAACGCGTTTTTCACATCGCTCTCGAGCAGATTCAGCTTCTGCGCGATATCGGAAAGCTCCGCGGATTCGTTCCTTGACGCGCAAAGCAGCGCGTATAGGTACACCTTTACATACGCGCCGTTCGCTTTTATCATGTGATTATCAATAAATTCCTCCGGCACGGCAACCGTACCGGATTCGGTTTTAAATGTGGGCATACCCGTTTCCTTTCATTATTATTTATGTTGACGTCATTGCCTGGATCTTTCCGTGTGCCGCCGTGGCTATCAGATACGCCGTGTCAACCTTTAGTCTTACGGAGTCGATATCAGGCCCGTTAAAACGCTCCGCGTTAAGCTGTATACCCCGCCCATGGTCTGAACGCATTTTTCAACCATGTTCTCAAGGATCATGTTGTAATGACCGACGTCCTCACGCAGTTTTTCTGCTGCGGCCTCCTGAGCGCCCGTTTGCGTTTCAAGCGGCGTTACCTTTGCTAAGATAAGCTCCGGCATCTCTCTGTCCGTCATACGGTTCGCCTCCCGCGGCGCTTTTTCCATATTATACACCATCCCGCGCAAAAAATCAAATGCCGCGCGCGGGACAAAAAAATCTTTTTTCGGCGCGAAACACAACATATTGTACAAATTTCCGGATCCGAATAAATATATTGTATCTTCCCGGCCCGGAAAAAAATTTTTTAAAAAATTTTTCAAAAAAAGTGGAACAAACCGCTTTTTTTTACGTCTAACATAATGAACCCGGAAAGGTTGTCTTTACATATGCGGCGGCGGCAGAGGCTGACATGTTGCATAAAAATGGCGGAAATACCTAATTTTATTAGTGAAATTCTGATAAATTTATAAAAAACGTCAAAACAACGCAAAAAAATGTTGACAATCTTTAAATTGGGTAGTACAATATTAAATAGCAGTTTTCTGATAATTGGGTAGAAGCGTTATGAGGGAAATTGCTATGAACCCCTGTATCTTCGGGCAAAGCAGGTAATCGCTCAAAGGGTAGGGGATACAGTTGTCTTTAAAACTGTATAAAAGCGCTGCGGAATAAAACCGTAAGCGCATCGAAATACCGGGCAGCGGACTCGGTATTGATGGATCCCGGCGGCAAGGAGGAGCGTCGGTGGGATCGTTAAAAAAAACGCTCCTCGTAAAGCACAAAATAAAAGGGAGGATTTGAGAAAATGAAAAAAAGTCTCAAAAAAGTAATTTCAGCTGTTGCTGCACTTGCTTTATCTACAAGCTCTTTTGTTGCTCTTGCGGCGGATTTCCCGGATGTAGCGGCTACTGCCGACTACGCTAAGGCTGTTGATCAGCTTACCGGTATGAAAATCGTTGAAGGTAGAGAAGACGGAAACTTTGACCCGGACGCTGCCGTAACAAGAGCGGAGATGACCGCAATGATCATCAGAGCTTTAGGAAGCGAAGCTGCTGCGGTTTCAATGGCAGGCCGCGACACCGTATTCACGGATGTTGACCACAACCATTGGGCAGCCGGTTATGTGGCTGTAGCAAACACAATTAATCCGCAGTTTGTACAGGGTATGGGCGACGGAACATTTGCTCCGAACGCTACAGTAACCTATGCGCAGGCTGTAACAATGCTTGTTCGTGCGCTTGGCTATGAGTCGATAGCGGCTAAAGGCAGATACCCGAACGGATATCTTGCGCAGGCAGGCTCGATGGGTATGCTGGACGGATTTACAATTCCGGGCAACGACACAGAGCTTAACAGAGGTCAGGTTGCGATCCTTATCGACAACGCTACCGTTAACTGCCCGATCTTAGGTGAAGGCGAGTGGCAGCAGACCCTTATGGGCAGCGGCTACGCTCCGGAAGTTAAGGACGGCCCAATCCCGGGCGCAAGCAACTTCTGGAAGTCGCTTGCAACATCGAGACACGATGTATATCAGGTATTCGGCCGTGTAACCGGTACAAAGCAGACAGGTTACACAAACGAGGCTGACGAGGTTCAGGTAACGATCATGCGTTCAAAGAACTTTGACGGCTTCTCATATGGCTTAGGCTATGACAGCAATGTTTCAAAGACACCGCGTGTGACTGTTGGTGAAACGGACGCTGCAGAGCATCTTAACGAGTATGCTGAGTTCCTTATTCAGGACCTTAACGACGACGAGTATGTAATTCTTTCATACACACCGACCGACGGCAGAACTCAGAGCGACACGTTCGATTCCAATCAGTTTGTAAAGCTTACAAGCACAGCTATTACATTCGATCAGAACGGAAGCAATGAGAGAGATTACAGACTTAACCAGTCTGGTGTTAACTGGTATGTAAACGGTTATCCGATGACCTCATGGACTCAGGATGACGTAGATAGGTATCTCACAAACAACTTCGTAGGCGACGTTACTCTTATCGACTATGTAAGCGCTGACGGCAGCCAGGGTGCTGACGGCAGATACGATGATATCATGGTTACATATTATCAGGATGCCGTAGTTGACGAGGTTATGACAACCAACTCGGGCGTATCGACCATCAACTTCATTGCTCAGGCTGACGGTATGAGAGACGGTTCGTTCAAGATCGACCCCGAGGATGACGATCAGACTGTTGTATTCAAGGGCGACGCTACAAGCGTTGAAGAGCTTGAGCAGTACGACGTTCTTTCGATCCAGGGTCAGCCCGGCGCGACTCTTGCTAACTCGAACAATGTAACGATCACTGTTTCGAAGCAGGAAGCTACAGGCGTGATCAGCAAGACCGGTACAAACGAGCAGACCAATACTAAGGAGTATACTCTTCCGGACGGCGATTACACCATCAACGGCGATCTTGAAGCAAGCTTAGAGATTCCGGAGAACGGCAGTGAGTACACATTCAAGCTTGACGCGTTCGGTTATATCTCGTACATAATCGTTGGCGAGAGCTCGAAGAACTATGGTATCATCGACGGCATGTTCACCGCTGACGGCGGCGCAAGCTACAGAGTAAGAATGATTCTTGACGATGGTTCTTCCGCGACTTATGACTATTATAAGCAGAACCTGAGCGACTTCGAGGCTGCTGCTCTTAAGTATGCGTACAATACATTCAGCGCTGCTCAGAACACAGGCGACCTTAAGCCGGTACAGGATAGAGTTGTTAACTACAACGTAATCGACAACCAGAAGATTAGATTCACAAATACTACTGTATTGGATGGCCAGTTGGGCGATACAACATATCAGCTCAGCGCTAACAGAGTGGGTTCTGTAAGAATGACAGACGCTACTAAGGCTCTTGACCTTACCGAGTATTGTGACATAGACGGAAAGCGCGTAGGCAGCGTAGGCGACGTTGAGGTTATGGGTTCGTTCCAGGCTGACAGCGATTATAAGGTATACGGCTACGGCAAGTCCAACTCCGACAGCACCTACAGATTCGTAATCGTTCTTGACGGTGCCGGCGGAATCGGTATGGATTCTCCGCTTGCGGTTGTATCCTCAAGCTCTGAGGCTGATTACGGCGATGGTCCTGTAGTTCAGCTCTCGGTACTTACAAACGGCGAGTTAGTAGACCTTATCTATGACTCGACTGTAGGTAATGCTGATGACGCGGTTGTTAACGCTCTTGGTATAGGCGACGTATTCGTATACGAGCTCGGCGCTGATAACACGATCAGAGATCTCAAGCTTGTATATGACAGTCCGGCAAGCACATACGGTCAGGATGCGTATGCGGCATATGTAAACAAGCTGTTCACTGACGCTAAGGGACATCTTGATGTTGCGGACGGCAGCTCGTTCGACTGCGAGATCGACCCGAGTGTTCCGACAGCGACCACATATACTGACACGACTAAGTTCGGTACATCTTGGAACAAGGGCAGAGGCGATTATGCATTCTTCACCTTCGGCCCCGTACTTAGCACAACAGGCGGTGTAACGATCGGTTCTCTTACTAAGTACAACGACGAGGTTGTATCGCTCATGGATGTTGACACTGACTACAGCTTCGATGCTGAGTACAATGTATACACCATCGACTGGACTCAGAGATACAGCGAGAAGAAGCTTGGTTTGGGCAGCAGATCTTCGATCCAGAGATCGAATATCTCCAACACCATCCTTAACCAGAATACGACAACCGACGGTAACAGATTCGTTCCGTGGGATAGAGTATATCATGTTGACAGCGCATCTCTTTCGGGCGACGCTTACAACCAGACAGCTGTAAGCTTCGCACTCCTCAAGCTTTACGGCGACAGCATTACCGAGGGTTACAGCCTTATTGCTCCTCGCTAATTGATACCGTAAGTAAAAGGTAAGATAATGCGATAATTAAGAGCCGGTTCATATGAACCGGCTCTTTTCAGACCATCGACAAATTGGCCGGACCGCGCGTGAAGCATAGAATATTGACTGATTCAATATTTTTCTCTTTGTTAAAATAACAGCGCCGTTATGTTTACAAACGGCGCTGTTATGCGCTTTCCACGAAAACGAGCCTTAACGTACCCTACGTACGCCTACAGACTCGTTTTCGTGAAATCCGGCCTAATTTGTCGCAGTCTCCTCAGCGTGCAGACGGTTGTCTACACGCTGACGAGCCGGTTCTTACGAACCGGCTCTTTTTTCGCGGCGTTCGGAAACACAAAAAAAGAGGCCTGCGCCTCTTTTTGAATTTATAGAAATTATCAGCTGAACTTATCCTTCGTCAACTGTCGTTGTAGCTTGCAATCTCTTTTGAGCACGCAGGGCATATATTTCGGCCTTTAAACATAAACACATCTTTCGCGTCGCCGCAGAAAATACATGACGGCTCGTATTTTTTAAGAATGATTTTGTCCTCGTCCGTATAGATCTCGAGCGCGTCTCGTTCCGCTATTTCAAACTTCGTCCGAAGTTCCTTCGGCAGTACGATTCTGCCTAGCTCATCAACCTTTCTCACAATGCCAAGTGATTTCATAAAATCCCTCCTTTACATAAGTTTCCCCCATATAACATTGTAACACACGTTCCATTGTTTGTCAAGAGATAATTGTGGCAAATTGTAAATTTTTGTCAAATCATTGCTTTTTATTTACGCACAGAGCGAGATGGAGCGCGGTTGATTTAATGCTGACGAACCGGCGCAGCATTTCCAATGCGGTGAACAGCTCGTCAAGCGCCGATACGGTGGTTTTCGGGTCAAGCTTTTGGGCCAGGGCGCGGAGCGGTTCGGTTTTATCGGAATTTATAACCGCGCCCGGCGCGCCGGTTTGTATTACAAGTATGTCGCGCAGATATGAAATCCAGAAATTGAGCACCATTTCGGCGTTGTCCTTTTCGGTTTCGAGATATTTCCTGATTTTGAACGCTGGAAGGCGGTTTTTTGTAAGCAGCAGCGGGAGCATTTCAAGCGATTCCGAGCGTATGGCGTAGAATCGTTCGTTTCCCATGACCGCGTCCGCGCGGCCGGGTATTCCGGCGCAGTATTTTACGAGAAATTCCGGGTTTTCGGCATCCGGGTATTTCTCCGCGATATATTCCGCCGTAATATGATCGGGTACGGGCGGAAAGTGTATGAGCTGCGCGCGTGAGAGCACGGTCGGCAAAAATATGTCGCGGTTGGTGGTGATTATGATGAATACCGCGTATTCGGGCGGCTCCTCAAGCGTTTTTAAGAGCGCGTTCTGCGCCGCTTCGGTGAGAAGGTCGCCTTCGCGTATGATGTATACCTTGCGCGGCGACGCGAACGGCTTTACCGCAGCATCGTCGGTAAGCGCGCGTATGGGCGCGACGCCGATGCTTTTTCGGTCGGACGGTTTTTCAACGTAAATGATGTCCGGGTTCGTGTCCGCGCGCGACTCGATGCAGCTCGCGCATGATGCGCACGGCGCTGACGCCGGATTTCGGCACGTTAACGCCATCGCGAACAGCTGCGCCGACTCGAATATGTTTAGCCCCTGCTCGCCTTCGAAAATGTACGCGTGCGAGGATAATCCCGTGTGGATTGAGTTTATCAGCGTCCGCATTAGGTTTTCGTGGTAGGTTTTGTATCCGTACATGTCGTGCCTCCTTGTATTTGGTAAATTTTAGTTTAGCGCGCTTTGCTTACGGCGTGCGTTAGCCTCCCTTGTCAAAGGGAGGGGGACCCACTCGATTTGCTTGCAAATCGGAAGGGTGGA
>CANQYQ010000075.1 GCA_947628155.1 uncultured Clostridia bacterium | reverse complement strand
CGCACAGGGCGTTAACGGACGTCTCCAGGGACGCTCCAAGTACGGTGCCAAGAGACCGAAGGAAGCTAAGAAAAAGTAATTGACGTATTCGTTAATTGCGTATCACAAGTGCATATCGGGTTATTCTATATACATTAAATCGATACGCGCTGACGGAATTTTGAAAAAATAAATTCAGAGTACCTGTGATATTCATGAGGGATCATTAGTCCCATAATCTATGAAGGAGGGAAGAAAAGTGCCAAGAAAAGGTTTTATCGCGAAAAGAGAAGTATTGCCTGATCCGGTTTACAACAGCGTTGTCGTTACAAAGCTCATCAACAATATCATGCTCGACGGCAAAAAGGGCGTTGCGCAGAAGATCGTTTACGGCGCGTTTGATATCGTAGCCGAAAAAACAGGCAAAGACCCGCTCGAGGCTTTCGGTGAGGCGATGGACAACATCATGCCCGTACTGGAGGTCAAGGCGAGACGTGTCGGCGGCGCGACCTATCAGGTTCCTATGGAGGTTCGCCCCGAAAGACGTCAGACTCTCGGACTTCGCTGGCTTACCAATTACGCGAGAACGCGTAACGAAAAGACCATGAAGGAAAGACTCGCTAACGAGCTTATCGACGCTATCAACGGTACCGGCGGTTCTGTTAAGAAGCGCGAGGATACTCATAAGATGGCTGAGGCGAATAAGGCATTCGCCCATTATAGATGGTAATTTTGGAACAAAATCTCGTTGCAGCTCACCATTATTCGAAGCTCGACGTACCATATGTACGCCGTCGCTTCTCATAACGGCAATCTGCTTAGAGCTTTTGCCCCAAAAACATTTGGAACAAAATTACCGCATTACTCACTTAATACAGTGAGAAATCAAACTACAACTTATTACAATATAAATTGTTTACCTTTATTGAAAGGAGGAAAATATTTTGGCAAGACAATATTCACTCGAACACACAAGAAATATCGGTATCATGGCGCATATTGACGCCGGAAAGACCACCACGACCGAGAGAATTTTGTACTACACCGGTATCAACCACAAAATAGGTGAAACGCACGACGGAGCGGCTACAATGGACTGGATGGCGCAGGAGCAGGAGCGCGGTATCACGATCACATCCGCGGCCACCACATGCTTCTGGCAGCCCAAGGAAGGCCCGTACGGCGGCGTTAAGCACAGAATAAACATTATTGATACACCGGGCCACGTTGACTTTACCGTTGAGGTTCAGCGTTCACTTCGCGTACTTGACGGTTCAGTAACGGTTATGTGCGCCAAGGGCGGCGTTGAGCCGCAGTCCGAAACGGTTTGGCGTCAGGCTGATGATTACAGCGTACCGCGCATGATTTTCGTAAACAAGATGGACATCATGGGCGCCGACTTCTATAACGTTGTAAACATGGTTCATGAGAGACTTCAGGCCAACGGCGTTCCGATCCAGCTCCCGATAGGTGCGGAGGACAGCTTCGTAGGTATCATAGACCTTATGAACATGGACGCTGAGATTTACGAGGACGAGCTTGGAGAAAAGTATCACAAGGAAGCTATCCCGGAGGATATGCTTGAGCAGGCTGAGGAATATCATCAGCAGATGGTAGAGGCTATCTGCGAAACTGACGAGGAGCTTCTTGAAAAGTTCTTAGGCGATGAGGAGATCAGCGTAAACGAGCTTAAAATGGCGTTAAGAAAGGCCACGATAAATAACGAGATCGTTCCGATGCTTTGCGGAACTGCGTACAGAAACAAGGGTGTGCAGATGCTCCTTGACGCGATCATCGAGTATATGCCCGCTCCGACGGATGTTCCCAACATCAAGGGCGTTAATCCGGACACCGACGAGGAGGACGAAAGACCGTCATCCGACGACGCACCGTTCGCGGCGCTCGCGTTCAAGATCGCGACCGACCCGTTCGTAGGTAAAATTTGCTATTTCCGCGTATACTCAGGTATGCTTGAAAAGGGCTCGTACGTACTGAACTCCTGCAAGGGCAAGCGTGAGAGAATGGGACGTATCCTGCAGATGCACGCGAACCACAGAGAGGACTTGGACATCATATATTCGGGCGATATCGCCGCGGCCGTCGGCTTGTCGAACACGACTACGGGCGAGACGCTTTGTGATGAAAAGCATCCGATAATCCTCGAGTCCATGGACTTCCCCGAGCCGGTTATCCGCGTAGCCATCGAGCCTAAGACAAAGGCGGGCCAGGAGAAGATGGGTATCGCTTTGGCGAAGCTCGCGGAAGAAGACCCGACGTTCAAGACTTATACAGACGAGGAAACGGGACAGACGATCATCGCCGGCATGGGCGAGCTCCATCTTGAAATTATCGTTGACAGACTGTTAAGAGAATTTAAGGTTGAGGCAAACGTAGGTACGCCTCAGGTATCGTACAGAGAGGCGTTCAGAAAGCCTGTTAATATCGAGCACAAATACGCACGTCAGTCCGGCGGTAAAGGTCAGTACGGACACGTATTCATCAAATTCGAGCCGCTTGCCGAGGGCGAGGGTTATGTATTTGAGAATGCGGTTGTCGGCGGTGCTATCCCCAAGGAATATATCCCGGCTGTTGACGCGGGTATTCAGGGCGCGATGCTCAACGGCGTGCTCGCGGGTTATAACGTTGTTGATTTAAAGGCGACGCTTTACGACGGTTCGTACCACGAGGTAGACTCTTCGGAAATGGCCTTTAAGATTGCCGCCTCGATGGCGTTTAAGGAGGGCATGAAGAAGTCCGACCCGGTACTGAAGGAGCCTATCATGCTCGTAAACGTAATCGCTCCGGACGATTATCTCGGTTTCGTGATCGGCGACCTTTCGTCGAGACGCGGTATGATAAAGAGCCAGGAGGTACGTTCCGGCGGCGTAACCCAGGTTACGGCGGAGGTCCCGCTTTCCGAGATGTTCGGATATGCGACAATTCTTCGTTCCGGTACCCAGGGACGCGGCCAGTACACAATGGAGCCGTCGCATTACAGCGAGGTTCCCAGATCCATCCAGGAAAAGATTATCAGCGAACGAGCTAAAAATGACTGATAATTTGCCCGGATAACGGAAAATAACGAATAAATTACCGTAAATATGAAAAAACACTTGATTTTTTCATAAAAAGATTGTACAATGAATTTATTAATGTAATAGATTATTTTAAGGAGGAATTATTACAATGGCAAAGGCTAAATTTGAAAGAACGAAACCGCATGTTAACATCGGTACAATTGGTCACGTTGACCATGGTAAGACTACTCTTACCGCGGCGATAACAAAGGTTTTGGCTATGAAGGGTCAGGCCCAGTTTGAGGCATATGACCAGATCGATAAGGCTCCCGAGGAAAGAGAAAGAGGAATCACAATTTCCACAGCTCACGTTGAGTACGAGACAGACAAGCGTCACTATGCTCACGTTGACTGCCCGGGACACGCGGACTACGTTAAGAACATGATTACCGGTGCCGCGCAGATGGACGGCGCTATCCTCGTTGTATCGGCCGCTGACGGCCCGATGCCCCAGACGAGAGAGCATATCCTTCTTTCGCGTCAGGTTGGCGTTCCTTATATCGTAGTATTCCTGAACAAGAGCGACCAGGTAGACGATCCCGAGCTTCTCGAGCTTGTTGAGATGGAAGTAAGAGAGCTTCTCAGCGAGTATGAGTTCCCGGGCGACGATATTCCGATTATCATCGGTACGGCTCTCGGCGTACTTGAGTCCACCTCTACAGATCCCGACGCTCCCGAGTATAAGTGCATTTGGGAGCTTATGGACGCGGTAGACAGCTATATCCCGACTCCGGAGAGAAAGGCTGACCAGCCGTTCCTTATGCCTATCGAGGATATCTTTTCGATCACAGGCCGTGGTACTGTTGCTACGGGCCGTGTTGAGAGAGGCCAGTTAAAGCTCAATGAGGAAGTTGAGATCATCGGTCTTACAGAGGACAGAAGAAAGGTCGTTGTTACCGGTATCGAGATGTTCAGAAAGCTTCTTGATTATGCTGAGGCAGGCGATAACATCGGCGCGCTTCTTCGTGGTGTTCAGAGAAACGAGATCGAGCGTGGTCAGGTTCTTGCCGCACCGGGTACGATCCATCCGTACACCAAGTTCACGGGTGAGGTTTATGTACTGACTAAGGAAGAGGGCGGCCGTCATACTCCGTTCTTCAACAACTACAGACCGCAGTTCTATTTCAGAACAACTGACGTTACCGGCGTTATCAACCTTCCCGAGGGCACAGAGATGTGCATGCCCGGCGATAACGTAACAATGAACGTTGAGCTTATCACACCGATAGCTATCGAGGTTGGTCTTCGTTTCGCTATCCGTGAGGGCGGCAGAACAGTTGGTTCGGGCGTTGTTACAGCTGTTTCCGACTAATTTAAACGCAATATTGTAATTAATAAAAAGCGCGGTTCGCATGAACCGCGCTTTTTGCGCGCGTATATCCTCCGCGAAATGGCGCGTTTCGGATGTCCGGTTAACTGCCGGCCGGATTTACGTTTCGACATTCCTGTTTTTGCCTGTTAATTTTTTGTTAAACAGACTGCGGCTCTTGTATTTGAACATACTTACCGTCGTCGCCACCGCGATAATATCGCTTACCGGCTCGGCGAGGAACAGTCCCCATACGCCCATGCCCGCTACATGCGGCAGTATCAGCGCAAGCGGCAAAAGCAGCATAAGCTTGCGCTCGGCGGCAAGAAACGCCGATGTTTTCGCCTCGCCCAGCGCCAGGAACGTTTGCTGACATGCGCTTTGCATACCCATAAGCGACATTCCCGCCATGAACAGCCGCAGCGCGTTTTTGCCGAGCTCTATAAGCTCCTTATCGTCTGTGAAGATCCCGATAAACAGCTGCGGGAATATTTCAAGCACCGCTATTACCGCGAGCGAAAACACGAGCGAGCTGATAAAAAGTATCGCGAACGCTCTTTTAACGCGGTCGATATTACCCGCGCCGTAATTGTAGCTTATGACCGGCGCCGCGCCCTGCGACAGCCCCTGGACCGGCATCCATATAAGCTGTGTTATGCTGAAAAATATCGACATAAGCGCGACGTACATATCATTTCCGTATTTGAGCATACCCGTGTTAAACGTAAGCTGTATCAGGCATTCCGTCGCCTGCATCACAAACGGCGATATGCCGAGCGACACTATAAGCAGTACCGTTTCCCTTCTTAACCGCAGGTTTTTCGGGCGTATTTTTATTATCGTCCGCTTACCTGTTAAGAATTTAACGACCCACGCGCACGACACAGCCTGTGAAATAACGGTCGCCGCCGCCGCGCCTTTCACGCCCATATTAAAGCCGAATATGAATATCGGGTCGAGCACGATATTGAGTACCGCGCCGATACATACCGTCGCCATACTCGTTTTGCCGAAACCCTGATTGGTGATAAACATATTAAGTCCGAGCGCGAGCTGTACAAATATCGTGCCGAGCAGGTATATCGCTATGTAATCCGACGCGTACGGCAGAGTGTTTTCACTCGCGCCGAATAATAGCAGGATCTTATCGCGCGCGGGCATGAATATAAGCGACAGTAAAATCGCCGTAACCGTCAAAAGACACGTGCTGTTGCCGAGTATTTTTTCCGCCTCGTTATTGTCGCCCCGGCCCATCGCTATCGCCGCGCGCGGCGCCCCGCCCATGCCCATGAGCGACGCGAATGCCGACACGAGCATTATTATCGGGAACGTCACGCCCAGTCCCGCGAGCGCCAATGAGCCTACGCCCGCGATGCGTCCGACATAGACTCTGTCCATGATGTTGTATAATAAATTTACAAGCTGCGCCAGTACCGTCGGTATCGCGAGCCGTACTATAAGCCGCCCGACCTTCTCCCGCGCAAGTGAGTTGTTGTCCTCCATGATCCTCAGCCTTTCTCTTGGTTTGCTATAATTATACTCCTCTGCCGCGCGGATTTCAACATCGATCCGCGCGGTTTTTTATGTCTTTTATAAATTTGTATTCCGGTATAACAAAAAATCAAGTGCAGATATTGAAATTTTTTTTAAAATGGAATATAATTACCGCATCAGTATTGAAAGGGACCCAACTATGAAAATCGGAAATGTTAATATATCCGGCGCGGCGTTTCTCGCGCCGATGGCCGGAGTGACGGACGGAATATTTCGGCGCATGTGCAAAGAATACGGCGCGGCATTTGTATATACGGAAATGGTAAGCGCGAAGGCTCTTCATTATAACGACAAAAAAACGGCGGAGCTTATGAAAATAACGGATGCGGAACGGCCGTGCGCGGTGCAGCTGTTCGGCTCGGAGCCGGACATAATCGCGGAGGCGGTAAAAAAGGTTACGGACGCGGTGCGCCCTGAAATAATCGACGTCAATATGGGCTGCCCCGCGCCGAAAATCGTAAATAACGGTGACGGCAGCGCGCTTATGAAAAATCCGCGTCTTGCCGGAGAGATAATGCGCGCGGCGTCGGACGCGGCAAGCGTTCCGGTAACGGCGAAAATACGCAAGGGTTGGGATAAAGACACCGCGGTCGAGTTCGCGAAGACCCTCGAGGAAAACGGCGCGGCGGCTGTGGCCGTGCACGGCCGTACGCGTGAGGAATTTTACGGCGGCAGCGCGGATTGGGATACGATCCGCGCCGTATCCGCGGCCGTAAAAATTCCCGTCATAGGCAACGGGGATATATTCACCGCCGCCGACGCGAAAAGAATGCTCGATTACACGGGCTGCGCGGCGGTCATGGTTGCGCGAGGCGCGCAGGGGGATCCGTTTATATTCACGCAGATTAACGAACTGCTGCGGACCGGTGACGTTAAAACCGTCCCGACGGACAGGGAACGTGTTTTGCAGGCAATTAAGCATTTAGACGCGCTTGTCGGCGAAAAGGGTGAATATATAGGCGTGCGCGAGGCGCGGAAGCACATAGCGTGGTATATAAAGGGACTGCCGAGCGCGGCGCGCGTCAAAACCCGGGTGTTCTGTGAGGACTCGTACGAGGGTGTTTTAAGGCTGCTGTCGGAATATATGCGAGGCCTCTGACAGAAAAATCCCGAAATTTCCCGATATTAATAAAAAACGCTTGACAAAGATTGATTTTAAATGTTACAATAACAGAAATATCTAAACAGTAATAAACTAAATATTTAAAAAGAAAGGAGCTTTCGAAAATGGAGGACAAATTTGCAAAAGAGGGACTCACGTTTGACGACGTTTTACTTGTCCCGCAGGCATCGGAGGTTACCCCGAACGAGATTGAGCTTTCCACGCGTCTGACGAAAAAAATAACGCTCAACGTACCGCTCATGAGCTCGGCAATGGACACGGTAACCGAGGCTGAAATGGCAATCGCAATCGCGCGCGAAGGCGGTATCGGCATCATCCATAAGAACATGACAATTGAACAGCAGGCGGCGGAGGTCGATAAGGTAAAGCGTTCCGAAAACGGTGTTATCGTAAACCCGTTCAGTCTGTCCCAGGAGCACACGCTCAAGGATGCGGACGACCTCATGGCGCGGTACAGGATCTCCGGCGTACCGATATGCGATGAGGACAATAAGCTTATCGGCATTATAACGAACCGCGATTTGCGCTTTGAAACCGATTTTTCAAAGAAAATCAAGGAATCCATGACCTCCGAAAACATAGTTACCGCACCGGAGGGCACAACGCTTGAGGACGCGCAGAAAATTCTGTCAAAGCATAAAATCGAGAAGCTCCCGATAGTAGATAAGGATATGCACCTTAAGGGACTTATCACGATCAAGGATATCGAAAAGAATATCCAGTACCCCAACTCCGCTCGTGACGATAACGGCAGACTGCTCGTAGGCGCGGCGATAGGCGTAACAAACGACGCGCTCGACCGCGTTAAGGCGCTTGTTGACGCGGGAGTGGACATACTCGCTCTCGACAGCGCGCACGGTCATTCGAAGAACATAATCAATAAGGTCAAGGAAATAAAGGCGGCGTATCCCGACGTTCCGGTTATCGCCGGAAATATCGCGACGGGCGAGGCGGCGCAGGCGTTGATCGACGCGGGCGCGGACTGCTTAAAGGTCGGCATAGGCCCGGGTTCGATATGTACGACGCGTGTTGTCGCGGGTATAGGCGTACCGCAGATTACCGCGATTTACGAGGTCGCGCAGGTGGCGAGGCGGTATGGCATTCCGATAATCGGCGACGGCGGCATAAAATACAGCGGCGATATCGTAAAGGCTATTGCCGCGGGCGCGGACGTTGTTATGATGGGTTCGCTGTTCGCCGGCTGCGATGAAAGTCCGGGCGAATTTGAGATTTTTCAGGGCCGCCGTTTCAAGGTATACCGCGGTATGGGTTCGCTCGCGGCGATGGAAAAGGGTTCGAAGGACCGCTATTTCCAGACAGGTTCAAAGAAGCTCGTACCGGAGGGCGTCGAGGGCAGACTGCCCTATAAGGGTCCGCTTTCCGATATGGTGTTCCAGCTTCTCGGCGGACTTCGCGCGGGCATGGGATACTGCGGCACGAAAACAATAAAGGATTTGCAGGAAAACGGTAAATTTATCCGCATTACCGGCGCGGGATTGAAGGAAAGCCACCCGCATGATATTTATATCACGAAGGAAGCGCCGAATTACAGCTATAATAATCAGGGATGATCACCGGCGGGAAAAATTCATAAATATATGCCGAAAGACATATCGAATACGGTATGTCTTTTGCGTGCGCGAATATTTACCGAGTAAAAAATTTTAAGGTATATAACGCCTTTTGAACTCAAGAGGTGTTAAATAAAGCATTAGGAAAGAGAGAGGTTATGAAAATGAACATGAGATCCATTATCAAAAAAATCATTTGTGCTGCGGTTTCCGCGGCTGCCGTCATATCGACGCTGCCGGGCGCGGTGTATGCTTACGAGCTTCCGCACGCGTTCTGGGCGCTTAACGACAGCTATGACGCGGCTGTCAAATCCGGCAGCGATGCGGATATCGTAAAGTACGGGAGCGAAGTCGTTGATTTGATCAGCGGCGAGCCGAAGAACGACCAGACGTCGGATATTATAGGCTCGCGCGCTTATGAAGTCGCGTTTGCGGCGTACTACATGAAGGATTACGATACCGCGCTCAAATATTTTAAGATATATATCCCTTACGGTGAAGACCGCGGCTGGGCGGACGGCGTGAAAATCGCGAAGGAGTTTGTTCTGCAGCTTACCAATTCGCTCGAGCTCTACAAGTTTACCGACAAGGAGCAATGGAATTTCGGCGTGAAAAACGAGCCGCACGGCGTTCTTATGGGCGAGGTCGCGGAATCGACGCGCGCGGATGATTCGATGATTTTGTTATATCTCGAATACGGCGACACGTATTTTGACTGGATAAATCAGGTGTTTAAAAACGCCGCGGCAAAGGGTCAGACGATAGAGCTTGCGCTTAACTTCCCGAACGAGGGTGACACGGCGCGCTCCGTAAGCGCGGATGATCCATATTTGACAAAGCTTTGGGATATGGTATCGTCACATTCCGATGTTCCCGTTCTGCTCCGTATCGGCGCGGAGGTGAACATCTGGGGCAACGCCTGTACACCCGACGAGTTTAAAAGCGCGTTCCGCACAATATCCGGCATTATGCGGGATTTGCCGAATGTCGCTGTTGTGTGGAGCGTAGCGCATACGGCGGACTGGACGCGCACATCCTCCGATTTCTATCCGGGCGACGAATATGTTGACTGGGTAGGCGTAACGGCGTATCCGACGAAGTATTTCAGCGGTAAGCGCTGGGACGGAAAGTCGGTATTTAACGAGGTTGTGTTTAAGAACGGCTATAACGCCGACCCCGTACTTGAGGTAAAGGAAATAATTGACGAGTTCGGCGGCAGAAAGCCGATAATGATTTCCGAGTGCGGCGCGGCGTATGAGACCGGCGGCGAGATTAACGAGCGCTACGACGATTGGGGCGCGAAGCAGCTTCGGGATATGTACGCGCTTATACCCATGGTTTATCCGCAGGTCAAGCTTATGGCGTATTTTAACACGCGCGTGGCAAACGAGCTTAACTATTATGACTATAAGAACTCCGATCCGCTTAAGACGGCGTATACCGAGATGAGCGCTATGCCGTGGTTCATTCACGGCAAGGCGTCTAACGGCGCGCAGACATTTTTCGAACATGTCGGCGATACGCTTAATACATCGGGAACTGTAACGGTCGGCGCATATCCGCACCTGTACGGCTCGGATACTATAAAGGTAGATTATTATATCGACGGCACGTGGGCGACGTCGGCAAGCTCCGCGCCGTATAGGGCGGAGTTGAATATCCCGGAGGGAAGCCATACGCTTAAGGTTGTTGCCGAGGGCAATAACGGCGCAGCGATGGAAAAAACATACACCGTTATCAGCGACGGCACGGCTTCGGGTCAATCGGCGCCGCAGGACGGTACCGGCGGCACAGCGCCGAGCCAGTCAGAGCCGCAGATCGGTGCCGGCAGCACAGCCGCGGATCAGTCAGTGGCTCAAAACGGCGTTGATTCGAACAATCAAACGCAGCCGGATGAGCTTGGATTTACCGATACCGCGTCGCTTTCCGACGTTCAGAAGGCGGCGGTCAAGAACGCGATTGACAACGGGATTGTAAACGGCTATGAGGATAAAACGTTCCGCCCGGAAAACACTATTACCCGCGCGGAGTTCGCGGCAATGATATGCCGTATGATGAACTATGATACGTCGGGGAAGTGCACATTCACCGATGCGGCGAACCATTGGGCGACCGGCTATATCCAGGCATGCGTTAAAGCCGGACAGATTTCCGGCATAGGCGATAATAAATTCGCTCCGGACAATAAGGTAACGCTTGAGCAGGCGGTAAAGATTATCACGATAGCGCGCGGTATGGCGGATAGCACCGCCGTGTACCCCGACGGATTCTTAAAGGCGGCTGAGGATAACGGCATTATGGAGAACCTTACCTCGACCGTGCATGACGCGCCGCTCAACCGTATCGACGCGGCTATGCTTATAACGCAGTCGGCGCGGTAAAATTAAAATATCGGGCATGTAAGACGCGCGGATCTCAATAATCCGCGCGTCTTTTTTAATGCAAACTTTATCGCAAAAATTAAAAAAAATACTTGACAAATTTATTCGACAGTTGTACAATATAATCATATTCGACAATTGTTAAATGAAAGAGGTATATAAAAATGAAAAGATTACCCGACAGCGAGCTTGAAATAATGCTCA
>CANQYQ010000074.1 GCA_947628155.1 uncultured Clostridia bacterium | reverse complement strand
CGCCGTTGTACATGCCGCGCACCTGCGGTATTGTCGCGTGCGACTCGTCGATTATCATAAGATAATCCTCGGGCATATAATCGAGCAGCGTAAACGGCGCGCTGCCCGCCGCGCGTCCGGATATATGTCGCGAATAGTTTTCAATTCCCTGGCAAAAGCCTATCTCCTGCAGCATTTCAAGGTCATATGTGGTGCGCTGGCGTATACGCTGCGCCTCGATAAGCATATTTTTGTCCTCGAAATATTTTACCTGCTCCTCCATCTCCGCGTAAATCGCGCCGAGCGCGCGCTTCATTTTTTCGCCGGTCGTGACGTAATGCGACGCGGGCATAATGACCGCGTGCTGCATCGTGCCGACTATCTCGCCCGTTACGACGTTGATCTCGCTGATTCTGTCGATCTCATCTCCGAAAAATTCGACGCGTATGCAGTTTTCACCGTTGTTCGACGGGAATATCTCCACCACGTCGCCGCGCACGCGGAATTTATTTCTGACGAAATTGATATCGTTGCGCTCATACTGCATCTCTGTCAATTTTCGGAGCATCTCGTCGCGGTCGCGCGTCATGCCGACACGCACGGACAGCATCAAATCCTTGTAATCCTCGGGGTCTCCCAAACCGTAAATGCATGATACGCTCGCGACGATAAGCGTGTCCCGCCGCTCAAACAGCGCGAACGTCGCGCTGTGCCTGAGCTTATCTATATTCTCGTTCGTCATGGAATTTTTTTCTATATACGTATCCGTCTGCGGGATATACGCCTCGGGCTGATAGTAGTCGTAATATGATACGAAAAACTCCACGCAGTTGTTCGGGAAAAATTCCTTGAACTCCGAGCAAAGCTGCGCGGCAAGCGTTTTATTATGCGCCAAGACGATCGTCGGGCGGTTCACGGCCGCGATGATATTCGCCATCGTAAACGTCTTTCCCGAGCCGGTAACACCCAAAAGCGTCTGGAATTTCTCGCCGCGCTTTACCCCGTCAACAAGCTTTTCAATCGCCTGTGGCTGGTCGCCCCGCGGCTTGAAATCCGAAACCAATTCAAAATGGTCCATAAAATATATCTCCAATCAGACCGAACATTCGTTCTTTTCTCTGTGAATACTATATCAGAAAATATAACTTTTGTCAATACATTTATACGGCGTATTCACGGTTTTAAATAAACTTCGTAAACGAAACGAATAATTGCCGGTCCGCGCGGCAGGAGCGCGTATATATAATTTCCTTCTATATAAGCGCTCCGATAAGCGATTTTAACGCGATTGCAATCAGCACCGCGCCGCCCGCGATTTCGGCCGGGAACGGCAAAAGCCGCTTCGTAAGCCGTCCCAAGCGCAATCCCACGGCGGACAGCGCCGCCGCGACAATGCCCGTCACAGTCGCCGCGGGCAATATCGGAGCGCCCGAAGCGCCTATCGAAACGCCTGCGGCGAGCGCGTCGACCGATGTGGCAAACGCGAGCATAAGAAGCACGGGCAGCTTAAACGGATCGCTCGGCAGCTCCGCCTCGCCGCGCGAATCAGCAATCATTTTTATACCCAGCGCCGAAAGAATAACGAATACTATATACGGCGCGAACCGCCGCGTATGATCGGCGAAAAACAGCGCCGCGCCGTTACCCGCCATCGGCATGATGAACTGAAACGCGCCGAACAAAAACGCCGTCAGCGCGGCATTCTTTACCGTGCAGTTATCGTTCATACCGCAGCTTACGGATACTGAAAACGCGTCCATTGCCATCGCGAGCGCGAGCGCCGATATTTCAAACCACGTCATATATCTCACCTCGGATAATGTATATGACGCGTTGTTAAAATATATAATACCATCGTTATCCGGGATCTCCGGCTTTGTCCGCCGCGCGTCAACGGCCGCTTTTATCCCG
Organism: uncultured Clostridia bacterium; assembly: GCA_947628155.1. Classification (GTDB taxonomy): domain Bacteria; phylum Bacillota; class Clostridia; order UBA1381; family UBA1381; genus 12844. Next base: position 9,415 of record CANQYQ010000074.1, on the reverse strand, counting down.
GCTTCGCCGCCGCGCCTTCGCGTCCCGCAATCGGAATATCCGGTACGGCCTATGCCGCGCTCCCTCAAACCGTTTTGCGGCCATACGTTATATTGGACCGATATTTAATTTTCCGTTAAAATCAGCGCGATTTCACGTATTTTTACTTGACATGATTACCCTGATAATGGTATAATTACCCTATACAAAAAACCGGGAACAGATCCCGGAAAATTTTAAGAAAAGAGGTTATATATATGAAATTCCAAAAAGCATCGGCTATGCTCCTCGCGGGAGCGATGGCGGCAATCGCGCTTTCGGGCTGCTCGGGTTCGACCGAAACGGCGGATACCGGAAACGGGGCGGCAGGCGACAAGGTGTACGAAATCGGTTTATGCCAGCTTGTACAGCATCCGGCTCTTGATGAGGCTACCAAAGGCTTCCAGGACAAGCTCACCGAGCTTCTCGGCGAAGAAAATGTTAAGTTCGACCTTCAAAACGCTTCGGGCGATTCCAACACATGCTCGACGATCGCGAACCAGTTTGTATCGTCGGGCAAGGATTTGATATTCGCGAACGCGACCGCGGCGCTGCAATCAGCGGCTGCGGCAACATCGGATATTCCGATCGTGGGAACGTCGATCACCGACTACGCTACCGCGCTCGACATCGCGGACTGGACGGGAACGACAGGCAGAAACATCACCGGTACGGCCGACCTTGCTCCGCTTAACGAACAGGCCGGCATGTTCAAGGAGCTTCTTCCCGATGCCAAGAAAATAGGTCTTCTCTACTGCTCCGGCGAGCCGAACTCAAAATATCAGGTAGACATCGTGTCCTCGGAGCTTAAAAATCTCGGTTATGAGACCGCTGATTATTCCTTCGCCGACTCAAACGACGTCGCGGCTGTTACAACTACCGCGTGCTCGGAGTGCGACGCTCTCTATATCCCGACCGATAACACGGCCGCGGCTAATACCGAGGTAATTGCAAATATCGCAAATCCGGCGAATATCCCGATCATCGCGGGCGAGGAAGGGATCTGCGGCGGCTGCGGTATCGCGACGCTCTCGATTTCCTATTACAGCATCGGCCAGGTTGCCGGCGAGATGGCGTATGACATTCTCGTAAACGGCGCTGACCCGTCAACAATGGAAATCAAGTACGCCGACGAGCTGACAAAGAAATATGTAAAGGCTCGCACAGACGCAATGAATATTACGGTTCCCGAAGGCTACGAGGAGCTTGTAACAGAGGAATAATTCCATATAGAATGCAAACCATTTGCAATGGGGCGGCTTTCGCCCCATTGCAAATTTGTCATTTGATAAAAATAATTTGTAAATACGGCTTTATAATAAGAGAGGACGGCAATGAAAAAATTTCTGTATTTATTGATTATGCTTATTCCGGCATTCGCAGTATTCTCCGTTCCCGCGTACGCCGAGGATTTTTCCGAGTTTGCCGGAACATATGAGGGCTGGTATTACGCAAACCAAGGACAAACCGGACTTACGCTCACGATAAACGCAGACGGCACGGGTGTATTCGACTTTTACAACATGCCCGGCAGATCGAATGCCGAGGACGGTTCATATACCGTCAAGGTAACGCGCTCCGACAAAGGCTACCGCGTATCCGGCGACCAATGGATCGAAAAGCCGGCGACCTACCACTTCGTAACCTTCGACGGCTCTTTAAACGGCGGCGTGTATACGGGAAATGTTGACGGCTCGTCAAGCTGGGAATTTGTGCTCAACAAAAACAACGCGAGCTATCAGCAGGTAGTTGACAGCGTAAACAATAATCACCGCTACGAAGTGTTTGACGAAGGCATGACCTGGCCCGAAGCGAAAGCGGCATGCGAGGCGAAGGGCGGACATCTTGTGACGATCACGTCGCAGGAGGAGCAGACCTTCGTGGAAGGACTTATATCGAACAAGGGGAAAAAGCAATATTGGATAGGAATGACAGCAATCGGCAGCGATCCCGAATGGATAACCGGCGAGCGCGTCTCATATTCTAATTTTGATTCCACCGAACCCAATAACAGCAAACGTTCTGACGGCCAAAGCGAGGATTACATTCAAATATACAATGAACCCAATCCCGCGGTCGGCTCAAGCAAGCGTTTTCGCTGGAACGATATATACTACGACAACACATATCCGGGCGAAGAGGACTTTTTCCGCCTTGAAAACGTCGGATATATATGCGAATGGGAAACATGGTCGGACGCGGCGCAGTGGTCGACCCCGGAGCTTCAGAAGGCGGCGGATAACGGACTTATCCCGGACGTACTTATCGGCAAGGATATGACGCGGCCGATCACGCGCGGCGAGTTCGCGGCCGTATCAGTAAATCTGTTCGAGGCAATGACGGGCGGCAAAGCGGTAATGTCTTCGGAATGCCGGTTCGGCGATATATCCTATAACGAAAACCGCAATTACATCCTTAAGGCATACAATATCGGCGCGGTGACCGGATACAGCGATTATGAATACGCGCCCGACGACTTGCTGCTGCGCGAACAGCTCGCGGCCATGCTCTGCCGCGTATATAAGCGCAGCGAATGGCCGGACTGGACTATTGCCACCGACGCGAATTATACCATAAATTACTCCGGCGTAAAGAAATTCGCGGACGACGCGCTCATTTCCGATTATGCAAAACCGAGCGTATATTTTATGGTTAAATACGGCGTCCTGAGCGGAGTGGGCAATAACAAATTCGCGCCAAAGAATACGACTCCCGCCGAGGAAGCGGTCGGTTATGCCAACGCTACAAGGGAGCAGGCTGTCGTAATGTCTTTAAGGAGCTTTGAAAACTTAAAATAAAAGATTTTTTTGCAGCACGGAAGGAGGAAAAACAATTGCTTAGTTTCTTTGCCTCAATGCCCGGCGCAGTTGCGCAGGGTATAATATGGGGCATCATGGCAATCGGCGTATATCTGACATTCAGAATACTTGACGTGGCGGATCTTACCGTAGACGGTTCAATGGCTACGGGCGGCGCGACGATGGTCGTATGCATGATGAGCGGCATGAACGCCGGCGTCGCGATGCTTATCGCGTTCGCTGCCGGCTGCGCGGCAGGATTCGTCACCGGAATTTTCCATACAAAATTCGGTATTCCCGCGATACTCGCCGGAATACTTACTCAGCTTATACTGTATTCGGTAAACCTGAGAATAATGTCGCAATCGGCAAATCTGCCGCTGTCGGTAGATAAATATCAACTTTTGCTTTCGCTTCGCAATCTGCCGCAGGCTATAGTGGTCGCTTCTGTTTTCGCGGCGGTTATCATCGCCTTGCTTTACTGGTTCTTCGGAACGGAGATGGGTCATTCGCTCCGCGCGACAGGCTGTAATCAAAACATGGCGAAGGCAAACGGAATAAACACCGACACGAATAAAATTATCGGCCTGGTATTATCAAACGGCATAGTCGCGCTTTCCGGCTCTTTGCTCTCGCAGTACCAGGGCTTCGCCGACATAAACATGGGACGCGGCGCGATCGTGATCGGACTCGCGGCGGTTATCATAGGCGAGGTGCTCTTAGGCAAGATATTTAAAAACTTCGCCTTAAAGCTTGTGGCGGCTGTCGTAGGCGGCATTATATACTACATCGTAATAACGCTCGTATTGCGCGCGGGTCTTAACGCTAACGACCTTAAAATGTTCTCCGCGCTCGTCGTAGCGGTATTCCTGGGCATTCCCTATTGGAAGCGCAAAATTGCGGAAGGCAGAACGGAAAAGGGGGATGCGTAATGTTACAGGTCAAAGGAGTATATAAAACCTTCAATAAAGGAACAGTCAATGAAAAACGCGCCTTGAACGGCGTAGATTTAACGCTCAGCGAAGGCGATTTTGTTACTATTATCGGCGGCAACGGCGCGGGCAAATCAACGCTTCTAAACAGCATATGCGGCGTGTTTCCCGTCGATAAGGGCAGTATTACAATAGACGGCACGGACGTTACTAAGCTTCCGGAACACAAACGCGCGAAATATCTCGGACGCGTGTTCCAAGACCCGATGATGGGCACGGCGGCGGATATGTGGATTGAGGAAAACATGTCTCTGGCGTACCGGCGCGGCAAGCGGCGCGGCCTCAAATGGGCGATTACCGGCAAGGAGCGTTCGCAGTACCGGTACATGCTTTCGCAGCTCGGACTCGGGCTTGAAAACCGGCTTTCCAGCAAGGTCGGACTGCTGTCGGGCGGACAGCGCCAGGCGCTGACGCTGCTTATGGCGGTAATGCAAAAGCCCAAGCTTTTGCTGCTCGATGAACACACCGCCGCGCTCGACCCAAAAACCGCCGAAACGGTACTCAATCTGTCCGATAAATTCATCGCCGAGGGCAAGCTCACGGCTATGATGATAACGCATAACATGAAGGACGCCATAACCCACGGCAACAGACTGATTATGATGCACGAGGGCCGCATAATCTATAACGTGAGCGGCGAGGAAAAAAAGAAGCTTACCGTCGATGATTTGCTTAAAAAGTTCGCGGACTTAAGCGGCGAGGAATTTGCCAATGACCGCGCACTGCTTAATTAACCCGACAGGCGCAAATTCTTACAAAAAAAGAGCGTCTACGGGTGGCTTCCATAAGACAGTATAAAAAAGGAGTTTGACATTTCAAACTCCTTTTCTGCTTTATAATTACTGATAAAACCCTGCGTTTCCCAAACAAAGCGTTGGTGTATCCCAACTATAAGCGCCATTGTATTCACTAAGTTCTATTTTTAGATTATTACATCCCGTTATATTGACATCAATATTTATAGGCGATGATGTTTTGTTCATATCCGGTGATTTGTAAATTGTTTTTCCGTCTGCTATTATTTTCATATACCATGTACCATTGTTTGTTGTTGTATTAGGAACATACAATACACCTTTGAAATGACTATATTTCATGTTTAATAAATATTCCATCTCTCTATTCCCATTAGAATTACGTATTGCATGAGTATAAGTATTACCATAATTATCTACCAAAGCATCTGTACTTTCGGCTTTATCCCCAATGCTTACCATATCTTCAATTTCTGTAGTCGGATATTCAAGAGAACCATCCATTTTGCCCAGATAAACAGTATAATTCGGACCGTCCCAATAAACCTCTTTACCAAAAGCATTTGCGATTGCACGCACAGGCAAATATGTTGTACCGTTTTCAATAATAGGATAAACACGATTACCGCTTGCGTCTTTTGCGATAAGCTCCTGACCATCAATAATAATTTTGACATTTTGCGCTGCATAGCTTACAGTGCCTGCAACAAATGCGGCAGTGAGCAGTCCTAGTACATACCCTTTTAAAGTTTTGTTCATAATAATCCTCCTTTGGTTATCTTATAGATATATTATAAATCCCTTTTGGTTAATTGTCAACACCCAATTTAAACTATATGATAATTTCAAAGGAGCTGAAAGATACGGGATTGAATGAAGAAAGTTTGGGCTGTACTATAAAAACTGCCCGTATGAGTAAACATCTTTCACAGGAAAAATTAGCTGAAATGTTGGGCATAAATCCAACTCATCTAAAACACATAGAAAGTGAAAACAGAAAACCTTCTATAGATGTCTTATTTAATATTGTACAGAGTTTGCATATTTCTTTAGATGATTTATTGTTTGGGAAAGACACTCAAAAATCAGAAATTTATAGACAAACAGAATTATTGCTTCAACAATGCACGGAAAAAGAATTAAATATTGTATCTGATATTATAAAATCATTTATCTATCACAGAGAAAATTTATAAAATTTATTTTTAGGTATTTTTAGGCAAGCATAACAGTTCGGGACTCACCGTTCCAAAACAAAAAAGCTTTAAAGTCGATTTTTCGACTTTAAAGCTTTTTGAGTACCATACTGTCTTATTACGAACACCCATAACCGCTCTTTTTATTATTATTCTGCAGGCTCAGCCGCTTTCTCCTCGGGTTCAGCCGATTCCTCCTCAGGCTCAGCCGATTCCTCCTCGGACTCGTCCGTGTATTCCTCGTCTACCTCAACCTCGGGGTCGGTGGAATAAACAAGCGTTTCTCCTTGCTCATCCTCTTCCTCCTCCTGCGCCTGCTCTTCAGCCTTTGCGGCCTGAATGAGCGCGCGGATACTGAGCGAGATCTTCTTCGCGTCCCAATCAACATCGGTAATCATGGCCTCAACCTCATCGCCGATTGAAAGCACGTCCTCGGGTTTACCGATACGCCTGTCCGCGATCTGTGAAATGTGTATAAGTCCGTCAACCGTCGGGATGATCTCCGCGAACGCGCCGAACGGCATAATGCGTACAATTTTGCACTTGACCGTATCGCCGACCTTATACTTGTTCTGCGCGATAAGCCACGGGTTGTCCTCCGCCTTCTTATAGCCTAAGGAAATCTTCTTCTTTTCCTCATTGATATCCTTAACGTACACCTCCATAACGTCGCCTTCCTTGACAACCTCTGACGGGTGCTTGATCTTGTTCCAGGAAAGCTCGCTTATGTGCACAAGTCCATCGACGCCTCCCAAATCCACAAACGCGCCGAAGGATGTAAGCGATTTGACTGTTCCGACATACTTCTTATCAAGCTCAACCTCTGACCAGAACTTCGCTTCTCTTTCCTTTCTCGCTTCCTCAAGAAGCGTTCTTACCGAGCCGACAACTCTCTTTCTTCTGTCGTCGATCTCAATAACTCTGAACTTAACATTCGTTCCGACAAGAGTCTGAAGGTCTTGTACAAATCTTTCCGCAGCCTGCCTCGCCGGTACAAACACCTGACAGCCGTCGCACAAAGCCAGAACTCCGCCCTTCACCGCTCTTATAATTTTGCCTTCGAGGACTTCTCCCGCTTCGTAAGCCGCTTTGATTTTGCTCCAGCTTTCCATTGCTACCAATTTCTTTCTTGACAGCACTACCTTTCCTTCCGCGTCGTTTACGCCAACGACGTAGACCTTGATTGTATCGCCTTCTTTTACAACATCAGACGGCTTAAGTGCAGGATCGTCCGTCAACTGGTCGGCGGCAAGCTGTCCGTTGTACTTGAAACCGCCCAAATCGACGATTACTTCGTTATTACGAACCTCTACCACAGTTCCGTCGACAATGTCCCCATTGTTGAGAGTCATCATTCCATGCTCATTAAAAAGCTTCTCGAAGCTCTCCTCATTTTGTAAATTTTCACTCATAGCCTTTACTACCTCCTCGATAAAACGACCGGGTGTGGACGCTCCCGCCGTAATACCTATTTTATTAAATCTTTTTTGCGGAATATCCGCTGTTTTTTCAACAAGAAAAGTGTCGGGGCAGTTCTTCTTCGCAATCTCAAACAGCCTTCTCGTGTTCGAGGACTCTCGCCCTCCTATCACAATCATCATGTCCGAATCGCGCGAAAGCCTATCCGCCTCTGCTTGTCTGTCTCTTGTCGCAATACATATTGTATCAAAAATCATGGTACTTTTGCAAGTTTTTTTTATATTTTGTACAATATTACCAAATTTTTCTCTGTTAATTGTGGTTTGTGCTACAACACATACGTCTTTTTCCGCCAAATCCGGCGAAATTTCCTCATTTTCATCGCCGATAACGTATGCGCTGTCATCGCACCAGCCGTTGATCCCGATGACTTCGGGGTGCGATTTGTCTCCCACAATAATTATTTTGCAGCCATCCCTGTAATGCTTTTCGACTATCCTGTGTATTTTTTTTACGTTGGGACATGTCAAATCCACATAATCCCTGTCCTTAAGCGCCTCGTACACGCCCTTGCCCACGCCGTGCGCACGTATTACCACGCGACAGTCGGGCGGAATGTCGGAAGCATTATCGTATGCGAATACGCCCTTTGACTCCAAATCCTCGATGACCCTCGGATTGTGAATTATGGGGCCGAGCGTTGCTATTTTACCGCTTTCAAGCTCTCGGTATACCCCGTCTACCGCACGCTTAACGCCGTAACAAAATCCCGCGGTCTTTGCCGTTGTAATCATCACTTGACCTCCATAGCGTAAACCGCATCCATGATCCTGTCCGCCATTTGCTGCAGCTCCTCGCCGCCCGGGCGCTTTGCCCCGTCCGGGAAATAAATCGGTGCACCGATACTGAACGTGATTCTGTGCCGGAATTTATATTTCCCGCTTATGCAAATCGGTACGACGGGAACCTTTGCCATTGACGCAATCATTGCCACGCCCGGCTTTGCTTTCTCGCGCGAGCCGTCAAGCACACGCTTTCCCTCCGGGAATATCAGCAATACGTTTCCGCTTTTTAAAATTCCCAGCGCACTTTTTATCGCGCCTATATCGCCCTTGCCCCGCTGAACGGGGAACGCGCCCAGCGCCGTTATAAGCCGTCCGAAAATCGGATTTTTAAACAGTCCGGCCTTTGCCATATACCTAAGCGGTCTGCGCACAAATGAACCGGCGAATACCACGTCCCAGTAGCTTCTGTGGTTTAAGGCGACTATAACTCCGCCCTCCGCGGGCATATTGTCCGATCCCTCGACCCTGCAGCTAAAGACTATCCGCAAAAATCCGCGCACCAGCGTCTGCAATATTCTGTGTCCCATATTTTGATCCTCTTTAATCTTTTTACGTCTCTCTTCCCTGTCTCTCGTCTCTTTTCACTGTTTCTCGTTCCGGACTCCGCTTGTATCCGCTTTCCCTGTTTTCTCTTCTATTATCCGCTTAACAAGCGCCACCGATTCGTTGAACGTCAAATCAGACGTATCGACCGGCACTGCGTCTGACACGCGTTTTAAGGGGGATTCCTCGCGCGTTGAGTCATTGTAGTCTCTGTACTCTATGTCGGCCTTGATCTTCTCAAAATCGCACGTCTCGCCCTTCTCACGCAGTTCCTTGTACCGTCTTTGCGACCGCGCGTCAACAGACGCCGTCAAAAAAATTTTTACATCCGCGTTCGGCAGAACATATCCGCATATGTCCCGTCCGTCCATAATAACGCTGTCATTCTCCGCCATCTTGCGCTGCATGGCGACAAGCTTCTGCCTGACCTCCTTAATTACGGCAGCGTCCGACGCGCCCACGGACACCTGCGGCGTGCGTATTTTGCCCGTCACGTCAACGCCGTTTAAGTATATTATCTGCCCTTCTTCGCCGTGCTTTATACCGATATCTATTTCGTCCAGCCGGTCAATAAGGCTTTGCGGGTCGTTTTTTATATCGATCCCGTTTTGTATCGCGAACAGCGCGACGCTTCTGTACATCGCGCCCGTGTCAATGTACACAAGTCCCAGATCCGCCGCGACGGCCTTTGACACGCTGCTTTTGCCCGCGCCCGCCGGCCCGTCCACCGCAACCGCAATATGCTTCATAACGCTCCTCCTGTTTATTATGATAAATTTATGTTTATCGCGCTTTTGACTACGGCGGTGCTCTGCTTGCGCCCCTTGTTAAAGGGGAGAGGGCCAACGA
>CANQYQ010000073.1 GCA_947628155.1 uncultured Clostridia bacterium | reverse complement strand
GTGACTGCCCCTGTCTCCTCTTAAGTCTTATCTTCAATCTTAGATTTCGGTCCGCTTCTGGGGACCTGTTTTTGTGCGCCCTTTTTCGGGATAGTGCTTAAATTACAATGTTTCAACCTTAGCTCACTTTAAAATAATAATCAGTTACTGCCTCTTTCCAGGATGACGCCGCCGCAAATCCGTTGTCTTTCAGCTTTTTCTTACTCATCCTCGAATTTGCCGGTCTTTTTACCTTGCTGACCCCATACTCCTCCGTCGTGACCGGTATCACCTTCGTATCCTTCCCCGCGACGCGGAATATCTCCTCCGCGAATTCCGCCCAGCTGATGTAACCGCCCTCGTTCGTCGCGTGGTAAACGCCATATTTGTCCGTTTCGCACATGTCAACGAGCAGCCGCGCTAAGTCGGGCGTATATGTCGGCGTGCCGATCTGGTCGTTTACTACGCGCACTTCCTTATGCGTCTCGGCAAGCCTCAGCATCGTCTTAACAAAGTTGTTTCCGTGACTGCCGAAAACCCAGCTTGTCCGCACGATGTAATATCTTGTCAGCGCGTTTTTGACCGCAAACTCGCCCTCAAGCTTCGTTTCGCCGTAGTAATTGAGCGGCGCGAAATCCTCGCAGTCCGGCTCCCACGGTTCAATCCCTTCGCCGCTGAAAACGTAGTCGGTCGAAATGTATATCATCTTGCAGCCGATTTTTTTGCATGCTTCGGCGATATACTTCGTTCCGAGAACGTTGATCGCGTAGACCTTCGGCTTGTTTTCCTCGTCCTCGGCGGCGTCGACCGCAGTCCATGCCGCGCAGTGAACTACCGCGTCGGGTTTGACTTCCGCAATCGCTTCATGCACCGCTTTTTCGTCAGTGATATCAAGCTTTATGTACTCGCAGTCCTGCTCATAACTGTCAAGAATATCGGTCGCGACCGGCTCATGACCGCGCTTTTTAAGCTCTGTGATCATGTCCCATCCGAGCTGTCCGTTCGAGCCCGTGACAAGTACCTTCATCTTCTCACCTGTTCCCGTACATCTTTTCGTAATAGTTTTGATACTCACCGCTTATGATGGTTTCCCACCAGTCGCGATTGGCAAGATACCAGTCGATCGTCTTTTCTATCCCGTCCGCAAACTTCGTCTCCGGCAGCCAGCCGAGTTCGTTGTGTATCTTCGTCGGGTCGATGGCATAGCGCATGTCGTGGCCCTTGCGGTCGGTGACGTATGTGATCAGAGATTCCGGTTTGCCGAGCTTTTGACATATCAGCTTAACGATGTCGATGTTTCGCATCTCGTTGTGTCCGCCGACGTTGTAGATCTCGCCGACGCGGCCTTTATAGATGATCAAATCTATCGCGCGGCAGTGATCCTCGACGTACAGCCAATCGCGGACATTTTCACCCTTGCCGTAGACCGGCAGCGGCTTGTCGTTGAGGCAGTTCGCGATCGTCAGCGGGATCAGCTTTTCGGGGAAATGATACGGACCGTAGTTGTTCGAGCAGCGCGAGATCGTCACGGGCAGACCGTATGTGCGGTGGTAAGCAAGTACAAGTAAATCCGCGCTCGCTTTAGACGCACTGTACGGAGAACTGGTGTGAATCGGCGTTTCTTCGGTGAAGAACAGGTCGGGGCGATCCAGCGGCAAATCTCCGTAAACTTCGTCGGTACTGACCTGATGATAGCGTGTTATGCCGTACTTTCGGCAAGCATCCATCAGCACCTGTGTGCCGAGGATGTTCGTTTGCAGGAATACCTCCGGATTTTCAATGCTTCTGTCAACGTGAGATTCCGCCGCAAAGTTGACAATGATATCGGGATGTTCTTCCTCGAACAGTTTGTATACGCCTTCGCGGTCGCAGATATCAAGCTTCACAAAGCGAAAATTCGGCTTGTCCATGACCGACGCAAGGGTCGAGAGATTACCCGCGTATGTGAGCTTGTCAAGGCAAACGATGCGATAGTCGGGATGTGCGTCGAGCATATGGAATATGAAATTCGAACCTATAAATCCGGCGCCGCCGGTCACTATTATCGTCATATTTACACCTCAAATTCGATTTTTGATTCGCTGAGCGTCGGATGACGTTTGTCCTTTTCGCTCAGTATGATCTCGCCGACGTCAGGCCATTCAACCCCCACATCGGGATCGTTCCACATGATCCCGCCCTCGTCCTCGGGATGGTAAAGCTCATCGCACTTGTACGCAAACTCCGCAGTCTCGGACATAACAACGAAGCCATGAGCAAAGCCTCTCGGCACCATAAACTGACGTTTGTTTTCTTCGCTCAGAAATCCGCCAACCCATTTCCCATAAGTTTTGCTGCTCTTTCTCAAGTCGACTGCGACGTCGTATACCTCACCTCTTAAAACGCGCACGAGCTTTGCCTGAGGGTGCGTCTTCTGAAAATGCAGTCCGCGCAGAACGCCTTTTCGGCTGCTCGATTGATTGTCTTGCACGAATGTATAATCAAGTCCAGCCGCCTTGAAATCCGCTTCATTGTACGTCTCCATAAAATAGCCGCGATTGTCGCCGTATGCCGTCGGTTCGATTATGTAAACGCCGTTTATTTCCGTTTCGATAAAGTTGAACTTGCCCATATCAATATATCAGCTTTCCCTCCGCGACATTTTTCAGATGTTGTCCGTAAGGAGATTTTCCGTACTTCTCGGCGGAGCACAAAAGCCTCTCTTTCGTTATCCATCCGTTCCTATACGCAATCTCCTCCGGCGCCGATATCTCTATCCCCTGCCTGTTCTGTATCATCTTAACGAAATCCGTCGCCTCGGCGAGGCTGTCCATCGTACCTGTGTCGAGCCATGCGAAGCCTCTGCCCAAAAGCTGAACGTCAAGCTTCCCTTCATCCAAATACATCTTGTTCAGCGTCGTTATCTCAAGCTCGCCCCTTGATGACGGCTTGACCTGCTTTGCTATTGCCGAGATGCCCGAAGGATAGAAGTACAGCCCCGTGACTGCATAGTTTGACTTCGGCTCACTCGGCTTTTCTTCGATAGAAACCGCACGTCCCTCGTTGTCAAATTCGACTACCCCGAACCGCTCCGGATCGGGAACATAGTATCCGAACACTGTCGCGCGTCCCGCTTCTGCATTTGCAGCTGCCGCCCGGAGCGACCTCCCAAAGCCGTTGCCGTAAAAGATGTTGTCACCGAGAACCATCGCACAAGACTCATCACCGATGAAGTCTTCGCCGAGGATGAATGCCTGCGCGAGTCCATCAGGCGACGGCTGCTCTATGTACGACAGCGTTATGCCGTAATCCGATCCATCACCGAGCAGCCGCTCGAAATTCGGCAGATCGTACGGAGTCGATATTATGAGTATATCGTTTATTCCGGCAAGCATTAGAACCGAAAGCGGGTAGTATATCATAGGCTTGTCGTAGACAGGTAGAAGCTGCTTCGATGTCACCATCGTGAGCGGATAGAGACGCGTTCCGGCTCCGCCGGCGAGAATTATTCCTTGCATTATTGCTCCTAAAATATAATAAAATCAACTTAACCTTCTAATTTGTTGCCAAATCTAAAAAGGTAATCATGTATCTTTATCTTTTTAAGAATATATGTACATATAAGGCTTCCAAACAAGCTGATTGCAAAGCTTACAATATATGCAGCAAAGATAAGAATCGGGCTTGAAAATCCTAACATCTTGCAAATTTGTCTCGTTATAACGTTAAAATAATTGTGTATAACATATATTTCTAAACTTCTTTGACCGCAATAAATCAAGAATTTGTTTTCCCCAATAGCAGAATTACTCTTAAAAGCAGAAAACAGCCCTACTGAAATTCCGAATGCAATTATTATCTTCAAAAACCACTCAACTTTTTTACCAAACACTATTAAAACAATTAGCAGTACTAATGCTACTGAGAAAACTACTGTGCAAAATCGCGGATACGTTATGACTTTGTTATTTTGAGAGATCATTATTCCTATCAAGAACCAAAAGCTGAAATATAAAATATTATTTAGTTGAAATATTTCCGGAATAATCTGACTGACTAAGCACATCACTAAGCTCGCAATAAACACGACAGAAGAATTGATGTTGGTAATCTTAAAAAGGGAGAAAATAATATAAATAAAAATCAAGACATACAGATACCAGTATTCTCCAAGCGGATTTAACCATATAAGCAGAAGGTCCGAAAATGTAATACGCTCATTAGCATAAGAAGAGAGAACTATTTTAAATAAACCGTATATTACGCTGAAAACAACATACACATAAACAAGATTGATAATCTGTAAAACGATGCGCTTCTTTTTGGGACAGTTCATATTGTCAAAATACGCTGTGTAAAATACAAAACCGCTTATCATAAAGAATAAAGGCATATGAAAACTATAAATAAAGTTATATATTGCCAGTAAAACGCCTTTGACATTCAGAAACATGTCACTTTCCAAATATCCACCGGCAACATGCCCGAAGATAACACAAATAATTGCAAAACCTTTCAGTGCGTCTATGTATCCTATTCGTTTAGATGTACCCCCCCCCCGCTAACAATTCGGGAGGTGAGATATTGTTGCTCATGTTATTTTTCCGGCTCCTTATTTAATGTTTCCTGCGTTGCAACTATGACCTTATCCATGTCATAATACTTATACTTGATGTGTTACTCTTAAATAAATTGGAGTATAAAAGTTTGCAATGTTTTTTTGGTTCACTTTTTTTATCGCGTACTCACAGCAATGGTCATTTCTTTGCTTGAAAAAGTGTCAGCAATTTCCTCCCCTGAAAATATGCATCAGCGTTTTTCCTATTATCTTCAGATCAGTTCCCACATCGCGCTCGTTTATGTATTTGTAATCGAGTTCAAGCTGTGCCTCTGTACTCATCTTTGTTGTATCCGCGATCTGCCAATAGCAGGACAGTCCGGGCTTGACACAAAGTCTGTCATTGGGAAGCTGTGCCTGCTCGGACGGAATGAACGGACGCGGACCTATCACCGACATGCTGCCGGTCAATAAATTGACCGCCTGCGGGATCTCGTCGAGCGAGGTGGCACGCAGGAAATGACCGATCTTTGTGATGCGCGGATCATTTTTCATTTTGAAGTGTACACAATCGTATTCGTTCTCACCCATAAGCTCCGGCTTCATCTTATCGGCATCACGGTACATCGTCCGGAACTTGAGCATGCGGAATGTACGTCCGTTAAGACCAACTCGTTCCTGAATGAAAAACGGATTACCGGGATCGTCTATAACAATGGCGAGGATGAGTATAAGGTACACCGGCAGTCCAACCGTCAGGCACATCAGTGCGATAAATATATCGAATGCCCTTTTTATAAAATTGTAAAACGGTTTGTGTTTTACAAGGATATGCTCCTTTGGCGGAGCAACATCATATTTTGCTGTCAATTCTTCTGTCTCTAAGTTGACAGTCTGTTCTTTCAGATCCATGATCTATTTCTTCTCTCATAAAATGATTCATTTTTGAGCTTATCTCCCAAATACGATGCCTATATCCGCAAGCCGTTTCACCTTGTCGCTTTCGAGCGCTCCGCGGCGGAAACGGCGCTCCTGCGAACGCATCCACTCGCCGAGCGGATAACCATCGCCGGTCACATACGTCTGCGGTATCGGGATAGAACCGCCGCGCGTAAAGTATGTCTGTGCGTGATCGTAGCCGCGGTTCCACTTGTCCGTGTTCGTGTTCCACACCATGCCGATTTGACGAAGGAGCCGAATTCGCTCCTCCGACAGCTTTCCGTCTTTATACGCGCGCCTCTGCGATGATATCCAGCTGTGCAGCGCATACCCGTCGTCGCAGACGTATTTTGACGGCACATTCAAATCTTCGTAAAGCTTGAAATACGCCTTTGCGTGTTCATAACCGATCTGCCACCTGTCACGCAGGACCTGCCACCGCATGCCGAGTTTATCGAGAAGCTCACGCTGTTCGTCTGTCAGGGAATCCGTCCTGTACTTCGTCCGCTGATTCGCGAGCCACACGCCAAGCTTGTATCCGTCCTCGCATACGTACCGTGCGCCCGCGTCAAGGTTACCGTTTTTATCGAAATATTTCTTCGCGTGTTCATACCCGCGCCGCCACTGCTCATCCGACACATCCCATAACATGCCGATCGATTCGAGCCGCTTTATCTGCGTCAGCTTCAGCTTGCCCGATGCATATTTCTTTCTCTGTGACACTATCCAATTGCCGAGCGCAAATCCGTCGTCGGTCTTGTATTCGGCAGGAACATCAAGCGCTCCATGCTCGTCGAAATACGCCTTTGCATACTCATATGCCGCGTCCCATTTGCTCGCGGAACGCTCCCAGCTCATGCCGATCTCATTGAGCAGACGGACCTGTTCGTCCGTGATATGCTGTCCCTTTTTCCTGTTCTGACGCTGCCCTGAGATCCACACGCCGAGCTTCACGCCGTCCGGCGTCATATAGTTCACATTGACGTTGAGATCGCCGTGTTCTTCGTAATATTTCTTTGCGAGCGCATAATACTGCATCCAGCTGCGCGCCTGCACGGATTCCCACTGTATACCGATCGATTCAAGCTTTTGCCTGCGTTCTTCCGTCAGTGTGCCGCTGTTAAATTGATTGCGAACGCCGCGGTACCACGCGCCGAGGCATGTCCCGTCCTCGGTCTTGTACGTCGCGGGAATGTCGAGGCCTCCGTGCTGTGCGTAATATTCTTTCGCAAGCTCAAACTTCCGTCCCCACGCATCCTCAAACTCCCACACCATGCCGAGCGCGGACAGCTTCGCGAACTGCTCGTCCGTCAGCTTTCCTTCGCGCTGTTTCTGCCGTTGACGAACAAGCCAGTCCGACAGTTTCTCCGACATATCGGGAGATGTCTCCAGGTTTCCGTGTTCGATATGATATGACTGCGCAAGCATGAACCCCTCATCCCACTGACGTTCGTGCAGCGTCTGCCAGTTCATGCCGATCGCGTTCAGCTTGTCGATTCGCGCCTGCGATATGCCGTTTCTGTTTCGGTAATTTATCCTCTGCGTTACGAGCCACTTGCCGAGCTTCATGCCGTTTTCGGTGACATAGCTCTGCGTCGGCAGAAGGTCGCCGTTTTCCTCGTAGTACGCTTTCGCCTCCGCGTACATGAAATCCCACGACGCTGAAAGCGTGTCTTCGAGCTCATCGAACAGACGCCTGCAGTCCTCGACCGCGTCGATGACGCGGAAGCGGTCGTTGACGACATATTTCGACCCGCCGAGGAATTGATAATACTGCACGACCTCCTGCATCTCGTCTTCGATCGAATCGATGCTGTAAAGTCCCGCGAAGTTGTTGACGATATCGAAGATGACCGGTTCCTTCGACTTGCTCGCCGAGAGCGCGCGTCCGATCTGCTGCTTATATATGATGGGGGAAACGGTCGGGCGGAGGAGGATCACGCCGCTGACGTTTTCAACGTGTATCCCCTCGTTGAGCGCGTCGATGCAGTAGAGCAGACGCAGATGTGTTTCGTCATTATCCGCTTTAAATGCCTTAAACGATCTGCTCGCGCCGGGATCGTCGGAATAGACCGAGTAGACGTGCGGATGTTCGTCCACTCTGCGAAACCATTCGCCGGTCTTTTCCATCATCTCGTCCATGTGTTCTTTGTTGGCGCAGAACACGATGTACTTACCGGTGCGGTCGGTCATGTGCTTGTCGAAAACCACGTCCAGCCCATCCGCCATTTCGAGCGCGCGGCGCAAAGTTTCGAGATACTGCTCCGCTTTGTCGCGCTGACTTTTATTGCGCAGCCTTTTCGCGCGCTGTGCGAACCGCTCCAAATCTTTGGAGTAGGCATAAACAGTCGTGACATATTTCGGCGGATTGAGTATGCCGCGCACGATCGCCTCGCCGAGCGTCATCTCGCTTGCGATGTTGCCGTCGAACAGTTCCTCCGCCATGTCGCGCTGATCGTCGAGATATCGGATTGCTGTCGCCGTGAGTCCGAGGATCGGTACGTCGGGGAACAGCTTCAAAAACCGCTGTACGCCAAGTTGCCATTGGGAAGCGCCTGCTCTATGGAATTCGTCGCACACGCAGAGTGTAGGCCGGATTTCCGCGATTTCTTCCTCACTCATATTCATGAGCTTGGCATAAGTGTAAAATCTGATGTTTCGCGGCTCGTCACCACCGGCAACTTTGAGATTTTCAAGTTGAGTCTTGAAGATATACTCCGAGGGCGACAGCCACAAAACGGTTTTATTCGAATTGTCCTCACACAGCTTGAAACCGATGAAGGACTTGCCCGTTCCGGTCGGATGAACGACCGCTGCCTTGCCGGTTTCCGCAAGCATCGAAACGGCGGACTCATACGCTATTCTGTTGTGTTCAAAAAGCTCTATCATCTCGCCGTTCCTCCTTTCTCTTTACTGCATGGCTATCGCGTTGATTGCTGCAAGCAGCCTCTTTCTCTCTGCGCTCATTTTGCCTTGCCTTGCGTATTGCTTTTGATTGCACAGCCAATCATATAGATTTTCTCCCTGCGAATCGGTATATCGCATTGGCAGTCGGCAATCGCCGTGTTCGTCGTAATATTCCTTTAACTCCGCATATTTCCTGTCCCATCTGTTTTCACGTTCTAATCTCTGTGTAAAACCGATGGAACGAAGCTTTTCTATCTGATTTTCCGTGAGTTTCTTACCATTGCGGTTGCCGATAAGGATCTGCCTTTGCTCGTTCAGCCATTTATTCAGCCACACGCCGTCGACCGTGTAATCCGTCGGTATCGCTAAATCGCCGTGTTCGCGGTAATACTCGCGCACGCTCTCAAAGCAATCGTCCCAATCGTTCTTGCGGGACTTGCTCCACACCATTCCGATGGCGTTGAGTCTTTTTAGTTCCGTCTCACTCAGTTTGCCTTTCGCGTACTTCTCTCTGCACTTGCTCAGAAATACGCCGAGCTTGTACCCGTCTTCGGTAACATAGAAAAACGGAGCGTCAGCCGCACCATGTTCGGCGGAGTACGCTTTTGCGTAGGCATAACCTTTCTCGAATGCAAGGTTTTTCTTGGATTCCCAACGCATACCGAGCGCATCCATCTGCGCGATCTGCTCGTCGGTCAGCGTGCCACGTCGAACGGACGTACCGCGGTACTTTTTGCGTAGATCATTCAGCCAGTTGTCTAATTTGACACCGTCTTGAATCCACCCTTTCGGTACTTCAAGATCGCCGTGTTCGAGGAAGTACGCTTTTGCCGCCTCGTAGTTACGGTTCCAGAGGTAATCGATGGTGTCCCACACCATGCCGAGTTCATCGAGCATACGCTCGCGTTCAGGAGTCAAGTAGTTTGATTTTATTTCGCTTTTGCGATATTTGCGGGCGGCTATTATCCACCTTCCAAGCTTCAGTCCGTCTTCCGTCACATAATCATATTGCACACTCAGGTCGCCGTGTTCGGCATGATAAGCCTTGCACGCGGCATAGTGACGTTCCCACGAAACGTCGTTGACGCTCTCCCAACGCATACCGAGCGCGTCCAGTTTCGCGATCCTGTCTTCACCGAGAATGCCGATCGCCTTTCCCGCGCGGATCAACCGCTGTGTTCGCAGCCATGTGCCGAGCGTATAACCCTCCGGCGTTTTGTAATCAACGGGTGCATAAAGGTTACCGTACTCCCCGTAATATGCCTTCGCGCAGGCGTACATCGTGTCCCACGAGTTAGTCAGCGTTTCTTCAAGCTGATCGAACAGCGTCCGACAGTCGCGGACCTCGTCGATCACCTTAAATCTGTCCGCAACAATCTTTTCACCGTCGCCGAAGTAGTTGTAATATGTGATTGCCGCGCGCATTTCTTCTTCGATAGAGCCGATGCTGTACAGGCTCTCGAAGTTGTTAACGATATCGAAAATGATCGGCGTATGGGATTTGCCGGCAGAGAGCGCGCGTCCGATCTGCTGCTTATATATAATGGGGGAAACAGTCGGTCTGAACAAAATCACGCCGTCGATATCGTCGACGTGGATGCCCTCGTTCAAAGCGTCGATGCAGAAGAGGAGCCGCAGATGCGACGTGTCGGCATCTGCTTTAAAATCGTCGAACGATTTCAAAGTTTCGCGGTCAAGGGAATAAAGCGAATAAACGTGCGGATCCGCATCTACCCTGCCGAACCACTCCGAAACATGGCTCATGCATTCGCGCATCGCTTCAATGTTGGACGTGAACACAAGATATTTTCCCGTGCGTTTCTCCATGTGCTTGCCGAAGATAACGTCCAGCCCGTCGGCTTTTTCAAGGGCGCGGCGCAACGCTTCATAATACTTTTCAGCAGCGTCTCGCACGGCTTTATTGCGATGCGAATAGATTTTCTTTTTCAGCCTGTCGAGTTCGTTCTGATATACGAATGCCGCCATGACATACTTCGGCGCGGGAAGTATTCCGCGAACGATTGCCTCGCCGAGCGTCATTTCCGACGCGACGTTGCCGTCAAACAGCTCCTCCGACATATCGCGTTGGTTGTCGAGATAGCGAATTGCGGTAGCCGTAAGACCGAGAAGCGGCACGTCGGGGTAAATGCTCAAAAGTTCCTGTACGGAATTCCCCCAACAGGGCGAACCGGCGCGGTGCATTTCATCAAGTATAACGGTATCCGGGTGAAGCTCGGACATTTCCGATTTCTCCATCCGCATAAGCCGCACATATGTCATATAAATGATATTTGTCGGGATCTTCGCTCCGGTTTCCTTCAGGTTTTCAAGCTGAGTTTTGAAGATATACTCACTTGGAGAAAGCCACAAAACGGTTTTGTCCGGGTTGTCCTCGCAGTATTTGAACCCGATGAACGACTTCCCCGTTCCGGTCGGATGCACAACGGCGGCTTTACCGGTCGCGGACAGCATCGTAACTGCCGACTCATATGCGATTCGATTGTGTTCGTAAAGCTTTATGCTCACCGTGCAGCCTCCTTCCCGACAAACATGAATAACGACGGCTTAAAACGTTCCTTTTACGTTTTTTCGCCGCCATCCGACCTCTGACATTCTGATTCAAAGTTCCCCGTCTTGATCGCCACATTATCTGCATAATGCGGCGTTTGCGATTGCTACATTATCTGCATAATGTGGTCAATCAACGGTATTTGCGGCATACGGGGAACTATATCGTAAGGATTATAACAGAAATATGTGTAGAAGTCAAGATGTTTTCCGCAGAGAATCTAATTGAGTACGCACTTTTTGTTGTCAATTTTGGCGAAAAGCGATATTTTTAAGAAAAATTATGCATGCTGACAGAACCCTTGCGGAGGTGTTTTTTTGAACAGATCTGTAAGGGCTCTTTTGGTATGCTTGAAAAGCGCTTTCAAAGGCGCTTTTTTTATATATGTAATTATTTTGCCTTCGAGTTTGTTCTTTTTCAAACCACATTATGCAGATAATGT
>CANQYQ010000072.1 GCA_947628155.1 uncultured Clostridia bacterium | reverse complement strand
GCCAACTTCGTTGGCCCTCTCCCCTTTAACAAGGGGCGCAAGCAGAGCGTTCCCGTTAGCGAAAATCGCATACGGCGTGCGTTAGCCTCCCTTGTCAAAGGGAGGGGACCATGCGCAGCATGGTGGAGGGATTCATTTTACAGAAAACCGCATGAACGATTTATCGTAATTACGGAATCCCCCAGTCAGCTACGCTGACAGCCCCCTTTAACAAGGGGGCCTTAGCAGAGCACCGCCATATGCAAAAGCGCGATAAACTAAAATTTACAAAAAGGAGAAATATCATGTCCTTTTCATCCGATATAAAGGAAAAGCTATGCCGTGAAAGCGGCAGGTGTCCCAATTGCCGAAACGCCTGTTTGTCGGGTGTTTTTGAGTTTGCGGGAAGAGCGGACGGCGGCGGAATACGCTTTGCGACAGAAAACGAATACGCCGCGGATCACATCGCCGATATGCTGCGTCAATACGGGGGCGAGGTGAGATACATTAAAATGGTGCGCGACTGCCGTTTTTTTCTGGATGCGGACAGCGAGATCATGAAGGCCGTCAGCTCGTGGAAAATGCGCGCGCTCTCATGCTGCAGGCGCGCGTATATACGCGGCGCGTTTCTGGGCGGCGGGTCGGTATCCGACCCGAAGAGCGCGTACCATATGGAATTTGTCACGCGCGGTGAAGCGCGGGCAAAGGAATTGGCTGAGCTTTTAAGCGGATTTTCCGTTGCCGCGAAAATCACGCGCAGAAAGGGACTTTACACGGTCTATATCAAGGAATGTGAGGCGATAGCCGACGCGCTCGCGCTTATGGGCGCGCACGGCGGCGGGTTGGAGCTGTTCTCGGTACAGGTGGAAAGGGAGCTTAGAAACCGCATAAACCGCCGTGTCAACTGCGAGACGGCAAACACCGATAAAACCGCCCGCGCCGCGTCAAAGCAGCTTGCCGCAATACGAAAAATAAAGGACGCGGGGAAGTGGGCGTCGCTGCCGGAAACGCTGCGTGAAGCAGGAACTTTAAGGGAGGACAACCCCGATATGAGCTTAAAGGAGCTGGGTGAAACGGCAAACCCTCCGATAGGAAAAAGCGGCGTGAACCACAGATTGGACAGAATAATAAAATTCGCGGAAAATTTATAGACGGAGCACGTATAAAACGAACGTCGGCGCGGCAGCTTTGCGCACGGGCGAAGCTGTCGATACGGCCGTTTACGGTCGAAAAAAACAAAAGGGAGGAAACAGCTATGCAGTTTTGTCATTTGCATGTGCATACCGAATACAGTCTGCTTGACGGCGCGGCGGCAATACCGAAGCTTATCGAGCGGGTAAAGGAGCTTGGCATGACGTCGTGCGCCATAACCGACCACGGCTCAATGTATGGCGCGGCGGATTTTGATCGCGAGGCGCGGAAAAACGGCATACATCCCGTAATAGGCTGCGAGGTGTATATGGCGCCGCGTACGCGGTTTGACAAGGTTTACGGCACGGATAACAAAACCAGTCACCTTATCCTTCTCGCCGAAAATCAGACGGGTTATAAAAACCTTATAAAGCTTGTCAGCGCGGCGCATATAGACGGCTTTTACTATAAGCCGCGCATTGATAAGGCTCTCCTCCGTGAGCACAGCGAGGGATTGATAGCTCTGTCGGCATGTCTCGCGGGAGAGATCCCGAAGGCGCTTGTAAACGGAAATTACGACGAGGCGAAGAAAATCGCGCTCGAATATATAGATATACTCGGGAAGGACAACTATTTCCTTGAAATACAGGATCACGGAATACAGGAGCAAAAGCGGATAATTCCCGATATTATCCGTCTGTCGGAGGAGCTTGGCATAGGACTGGCCGCGACGAATGACATTCATTACCTCACGAAGGAGGACGCGAAGTATCAGGATGTGCTGATGTGTATTCAGATGGAGAAAAAGGTCGGCGACCCTGATAGAATGAAATTCGAAACGGATGAGTTTTACGTAAAATCACCCGAGGAAATGGCGGCGTTATTTGAATACGCGCCGCGGGCGATAGAGAATACGGAAAAAATCGCGCGGCGGTGCAACGTCGAATTTGACTGGGGTTCGCGGCATTTGCCGTCGTTTAACGTACCCGGCGGCAAGGACGCGTTTGAATATCTCAAGGAGCTGTGTTACAGCGGCATAAAGGAACGCTATGACCCCGTGCCGCGGGAATTATACGACCGGCTCGATTACGAGCTGGGAGTTATAAAAAATATGGGATTTGTAGATTATTTTCTTATAGTGAGCGATTTCATCCGCTTCGCGCGTGAAAATAACGTCATGGTTGGGCCGGGCAGGGGCAGCGCGGCGGGGAGCCTTGTTTCATACTGCCTTAAAATAACAAGCATCGACCCGATTAAATATACGCTTATCTTCGAGAGATTTCTAAATCCCGAACGAATAAGCATGCCGGATATCGATATCGATTTCGCGCCGGAGGGCAGGCAGAAGGTAATTGATTACGTCGCGCGCAAATACGGCGCGGAACAGGTTGCGCAGATCATTACGTTCGGTACTATGAAGGCGAAGCTTGTGGTCAGAGACGTGGGCCGCGCTCTTGACGTTCCGCTCTCCGACGTGAACAGAATAGCGAAAATGATACCCAATGATTTGGGAATCACTATAGACCGGGCGCTTGAGACGAATCCGGAGCTTAAGGCCGCATACGACGGCGATACGCGTATCAAGGAGCTTATAGACACCTCGCGCAAGCTTGAGGGTTTGCCGCGCCACGCCTCGACCCACGCGGCCGGAGTGGTTATAACAAGCGAGCCTATTGTAAATTACGTTCCGCTTCAGCTTAACAAGGAAAATTTTGTAATGACACAATTTCCAAAGGACACGGTTGAAAGCCTGGGGCTTTTAAAAATGGATTTCCTCGGCCTCCGCAACCTGACCGTGATCGAGAACGCGATAAAAATCATTGAGAAAAACCGCGGAATAAAAATTGACATTGACAAGCTCGATTATGACAGGAGGGAAGTATATGAGCTTATATCCTCCGGCAATACCGACGGCGTGTTCCAGCTCGAAAGCGCGGGTATGCAGTCGTTTATGAAGGATTTAAAGCCTTCGGGACTCGAGGATATAATCGCGGGTATCGCGCTGTACCGCCCGGGGCCGATGGATCAGATACCGAGATATATTCACAATAAAAATCATCCCGAGGACGTTACGTACAAGCATCCGCTGTTAAAGGATATCCTTGACGTGACCTACGGCTGTATGGTATACCAGGAGCAGGTTTTGGAAATTGTCCGCGTGCTCGCCGGCTATTCGCTCGGCAAAGCGGATTCCATGCGCCGCGTGATAAGCAAGAAAAAGGCCAAGGAGATGGAGATTGAGCGCAAAAACTTTATTTACGGCAACGGCAGCGATATCCCCGGCTGTATAAACCGCGGCATAGACGAAAAAACCGCTATCGCGATTTTCGACGAAATAAATGATTTCGCCAATTACGCGTTTAATAAATCCCATGCCGCCGCGTACGCGTATGTGTGCTATCAGACAGCGTATTTAAAAACGTTGTATCCGGTCGAGTATATGGCGGCGCTTATTTCAAGCGTTGAGGACACGGACAAAATAAATCATTATATTGCCAACTGCATGGCAATGGGTATAAAACGGCTGCCGCCGGACGTAAATAAGAGCGACGATTCGTTCACTGTTGAGGGCAGAGGAATACGGTTCGGACTGTCGGCCGTAAAAAACGTCGGCAGGGGCGTGATTCAGAATATCGTACGCGAGCGCGAACAAAACGGCGCGTTCAAAAGCTTTTCCGATTTCATTGACCGAACCTCCGGGAAAACCGATATGAACAAACGCATGCTCGAGCAGCTTATAAACTGCGGCGCGTTCGATTCCATGGGCGTAAAGCGTTCGCAGCTTCTTGCCGTATATTCGCGCGTCGTGGACGACAGCGCCGCGAACCGCGGGAAAAATATCGAGGGGCAGTTTTCGCTGTTTGACGAATTTGAGGACGCCGGCGCGGAAATGGAGCTTCCCGATATTCCGGAGCTTGATAAAAAAAGCCTGCTGCGGCTTGAAAAACAAGCTACCGGCATGTACTTTTCCGGGCATCCCATGGAGGAATACGCGCCGCGCGTAAAATCGCTTACCGCGCTGACGATAGGCGGCATATTATCAAACGTCACTCTCGACGAGGAAGGCATGTACCGTGTTACGGGCGCGTTGAGCGACGGCGACCGCGTTACGGTTTGCGCGGCGATCGCGTCGCGGAAAAACAAAACTACGCGTTCGGACGCGCAGATGGCGTATCTGAGTATAGAGGATACTTCAGGGGCGATGGATTGTCTTGTATTCCCGAAGGTGCTCGCTCAATATTCACCCGTCCTGGTTGAGGACGCGATTGTGGCGATACAGGGCAGGCTGTCGTTCCGGGAGGATGAGCCGCCAAAGCTTATGGCGGAAACGGTCGAGGATATAGAGACGGCGCTTTTATCGCACAAGGATCCGAAAAGACTTTATATAAAGCTTGACACGAAAAATGACGAAAATCTCAAGCATGTTACGCAAAGTCTCGCGCCGTATCAGGGCGATACCGAGGTGCGTCTGTTTTTCGCGGATACGCGGAAAATGGCGGCGGTCCCGAGACGGTACTGGTTTAACAATACCCCATCATCGCTCGCGGATCTAAAGGACATATTCGGCCCGGATAACGTTACGGTAAAATAGCGGATCAAAATTAACTAAATTACATGAAACGGCAATAATCAAATTCTGTGTAATTTACTATTGAAATTTTCGTGAAAAAGTGGTATTATATTATAAGGTATATTTTATTAAATCGGGTGATGAAAATGGAAAACAGCATAATGGGAGATTACGTAGTTATAAAAGCGCTCGAAAACGGCGTCAATATAATAGGCTTGACACGCGGGCGCGACACTAAATTCCATCATACGGAAAAGCTCGACAGAGGCGAGGTATATATAGCGCAGTTTACCGAGATAACATCCGCGATAAAAATAAAAGGCAGGGCCGAGGTTTATACGAAGCTCGGCAAGCTGCTTTCAGACATGGGAGAAAATTAAAATGTGGACTGAGGTTTATTTTTCGCAGAATGAAGACAAGGTAAACCGCCTTGTGAACATTTTAAGCGAAGCGCGTATCATATCGCGTGTACGCCGTTCGGGGGACGGCGGGGCATGCTGTTACGTGGTATTCGTACCGCGTGCGGAGCTTGACGAAACGCAGAACATTATAGTCGAAAGCGACATTTTTTAAAATACTTGGATTTCGGAGGGAGAAGTAACATGGCAGGAAATATAAGGACAATCGGCGTTTTAACGTCGGGCGGCGACGCGCCCGGCATGAATCCGGCGATAAGGGCGGTCGTAAGGGTCGGCGCGTACCACGGGCTCAGGGTCATGGGCATAAAGCGCGGCTACAACGGTCTGATACATGGGGAAATGGATGATTTAAGTCCGCGTGACGTATCGAATATTCTTCAGCGGGGCGGTACGATCCTGCAAACCGCGCGCTGTCTTGAGTTCAAGGACGAGGCGGGCGTACGAAAGGGTGTTGAGATCGCCAAAGTATTCGGGCTTGACGGCCTTGTTGTAATCGGCGGCGACGGCTCGTTCAGAGGCGCGCGCGATTTATGCAAGGCGGGACTGCCGACAATAGCCGTTCCCGGCACGATCGATAACGATATTGACTGCAGTGAATATACGGTAGGCTATGACACATGTTTAAATACAGTTAAGGACGCGGTGGACAAGATACGCGATACCACCGCCAGCCATGAGCGCTGCTCGGTGATCGAGGTAATGGGCAGAGCCGCGGGATATATTGCCGTTCAGGCCGGCATCGCGTGCGGCGCGGACGTTATTTTGGTGCCCGAGGCGGAATGGTCGTTTGACGAGGATGTATTACGGCCCATTTTGGAGGGCAAATCCAAGGGCAAGAGACATTCTATAGTAATTGTCGCCGAAGGTATCGGCGGCGTTATAGAAATGGCAAAGGAGATCGAGGCGAAAACCGGCATTGAGTCGCGCGCGACGATCCTGGGTCATGTGCAGCGCGGCGGAAGTCCCACGGTGCGTGACAGAGTTGTAGCGTCCGAAATGGGCGGCCTCGCGGTCGAGCTGCTTTTACAGGGCAAGCAGAACAGAATTGTGTGCATGAGAGATCATGTTATAACCGACGTAGATATAGATGAAGGATTGGCGATGAAGAAAACGCTGCCGCAGCAGCTTATATCGCTTGTCAGAAAATTGGCAATATGAATCTGAAAATAGGGTGTTTTTGACACTCTATTTTTATTAAATAAAAAATATAAAAGTCAGGAGGAATTATTTATGAGAAAGACAAAAATCGTCTGCACAATGGGTCCGGCAACAGATGATGACAAGGTGCTTCGCGACCTTATGCTCGCGGGCATGGATGTGGCGCGTCTGAATTTCTCGCACGGCACGCATGAGGAGGCGAAGGTGCGCATTGACAGAATTAAGCGAATACGCGATGAGCTGGATATCCCCGTTGCGATCCTGCTCGATACAAAGGGTCCGGAGGTCAGAATCAAGACGTTCCGCGACGGCAAGGTAACGCTTGTTGAGGGGCAGACGTTCACGCTGTGCACAGATGACATAGAGGGCGACGAAAACCAGGTTTCGATTACATATCCTGACCTTCCAAAGGACGTCCACAGCGGCTCGCGCATACTTATAGACGACGGTCTTATCGAGCTTGAGGTCACCAATATAAAGAGCGGGAAAATCATTTGCAGCGTCAAGAACGGCGGAACGATATCCAACCGCAAGGGCGTTAATATCCCCAACGTTTCGCTGTCCATGCCGTACATGAGCGAGAAGGATAAGAGCGATATACTGTTCGGCATAGAGCAGGACGTTGACTTTATAGCGGCGTCGTTTGTAAGAACGGCGGACGACGTTATGGAGGTAAAGCAGCTGCTTGAAAAGAACGGCGGCAAGGACATAAATATTATAGCGAAGATTGAAAACGCCGAGGGCGTTGAAAATATAGACGCGATAATTCACGCGTCAAACGGCATTATGGTCGCGCGCGGCGATATGGGTGTTGAAATAGATATGGAGGACCTCCCGGTGATCCAGAAGCAGCTCATAAAGAAAACATACCGCGCGGGCAAAGCTGTAATTACCGCGACGCAGATGCTCGACTCCATGATAAGGAATCCGCGTCCGACGCGTGCGGAGACGACCGACGTCGCCAACGCCATTTACGACGGCACATCCGCGATCATGCTTTCGGGCGAAACGGCGATAGGCAAGTATCCGGTTGAAACGGTAAAAACGATGGCGTCAATCGCGGAGCGTACCGAAAATGATATAGATTACGTAAAGCGGCTCGAGAACATGAATTTCGACTCGCGCATGGATATCACGAACGCGATAAGCCACGCGACATGTACGACGGCGCACGACCTTAACGCGGCGGCGATTATCGTTCTCACGTATGCGGGCGGCACGGCGAGACAGATTTCGCGTTTCCGTCCGGCCTGTCCGATCATCGCTCCGACACTGAGCGTTAAGGGGCGCAGACAGCTGAATCTCGCGTGGGGCGTAACTCCGATCCTGAGCGAAACAAGAAGCAATACCGACGAGCTGTTCGACCACGCGGTTGAATGCGCGCAGAAAACGGGACTTATCAAGGACGGCGAGCTCACGGTAATAACCGCGGGCGTTCCGCTGGGCGTCGCGGGCACGACGAATATAATGAAGGTCCATCTTGTAGGACATATCCTCGTAAGCGGAAAGGGTCTTTCCAAGAACAGCGCAACCGCAAATGTATGCGTCGCGGCGAACGCGGCTGAGCTCGCGCGCGAGTTTAAGGACGGCGATATAGTTGTAACGAGCTTTGTAAACACCGATATGGTACCCGTTCTGCGCAAGGCCTCGGGAATAATAAGTGAGGAAAAGGGCGACGCGAGCAATGCGCAGGTTCTTGCGGCCGCGCTTGATATACCGGTAATTGTCAACGCGCCCGGCGCGACAAAAATACTCACCACAGGAACTACGGTTACTATGGACGCGAAGCGCGGGCTGGTATATTCGGGCACTGAGCCGGTAGAGGATTAGACCCGGAAGACGGGGGTGATTTATATGAACCCGAAAATCGTTGTGCTCGACGCGGAAACAATGGGCGGCGATCTTGATTTTTCGCCGCTGTCGCGGTTCGGCACACTGAATGTTTACGCCTCCACCGATTCGTACAGTCTGGGCCAACGCATCGGCGACGCGGATATTATTGTCGTCAACAAGGTAAAGCTTAACCGCGATAATCTGAAAAACGCGCGGCGGCTTAAACTTATATGTGTTACCGCTACAGGTTATGACAATATCGACGTAAATTATTGCTGGCAGCGCGAGATAGGCGTTTGCAATGTCAGGGACTACTCTACAGAGTCGGTCGCTCAGGTGACTCTTTTAATGGCGCTGGAGCTTCTGACGCACCTGAGCGAATATAGAGCCGCCGTCACAAGCGGCAGGTATACAAACGGCGAATCCCCGTTATGCGTTACGCCGGTATTCCATGAGCTGTCGGGACTTACATGGGGCGTTGTCGGCTACGGCGCGATAGGCTCAAGAGTCGCGCAGCTCGCGTCAGCGTTCGGCTGTAATGTGCTGATAAATTCACGGCGGTTCCGCCGCGAATGCGCGTTTGAACAGGTAACTCTCGACGAGCTTTGCCGAAGGGCGGATATCATATCGCTGCATGTACCGCTGAACGACGAGACGCGGAAAATGATAAACAAGCGCCGGCTTGCTTTAATGAAGAATACCGCGATATTGATAAATGTGGCGCGGGGCGGCGTGATTGACGAGCTGGCGGTCTGCGACGCGGTGCTTAGAGAAGAGATAGGCGCGCTGGCGTCGGATGTGTATTCAACCGAGCCGCTGACTGTTACAAGTCCGTATAACGGCGTCCTGTCACGAAGCGATGTACTTCTTACTCCGCACATGGCATGGGCGGCGCAGGAAGCGCGCAAGCGCTGCATAAACGAGGTCGGAATGAATATCGAAACATATCTTATGGGCGGCAAGCGCAACAGAGTGGATCTGTGAAAATTTTTAACATAAAGATCCCGCAAAAACAGAGGATGTATTTAAATAAGGGTCTCGCAAGCGAGACCCTTATTTCAGCCCGTCGGCAAATTGGACGGACCGCGCATGAAGAATAGGATATTAACTGATTTAATATTTTTCTCTTTGTTAAAATACCAGCGCCGTTATGTTCACAAACGGCGCTGTTATTTATATGCATAACGCGTTTTTTATATATTCGCAAAATTGTCCTCGGTCATGGCGCGAAACTTATTTACAATATCCATAACGCGTTCGCGCTCCATTTTCATCGTAACCTTGTTCACGACCAGTCTTGCCGAAAGCTGACAAACCTCTTCAAGCACATCGAGGCCGTTTTCCTTTAAAGTCTTGCCCGTTTCCACGATATCCACAATAACATCCGATAATCCCACGAGCGGCGCGAGCTCGACAGAGCCGTTCAACTTTATGATATCAATCGTATGCCCCTTTATATCCTGGAAATAATGCTTGGCCACCGCCGGGTACTTCGACGCTACCTTCAGCTCCGACATATCGTCGAGCTTACCCCTTAACTCGTTCGGGCCGCATACGCACATTCGGCATTTGCCGAATCCCAAATCCACCATCTCGTAAAGATTTCTGCCCTCCTCAAGCAGAGTATCCTTGCCCACGACTCCTATATCCGCCGCGCCGTATTCGACATACGTGGGCACGTCCGACGCCTTGACAAGAATAAACTTCATCTTATGCTCCTCGTCGGTGAATATAAGCTTGCGCGTTTTCTCCTTCATCTGCGCACAGTCCATGCCTATCGACGAAAAAATCTCCATTGCCAGCTCCGCCAGCCTGCCCTTAGCAAGCGCGACCGTTAAATATCTCATCATTCCCTCTCCTTATTCGTATACGCCGACAAATTCATCGATCGTCGTGCGCGTGGTCTCGTTCTTGATCATGTCATAAAGCTCCGCCGCACCGTCCGCGAACACACGGACAATACACGCGATGCCGCGCATTTTGCCGAGCGTTACCGCGTCGGCGTATTCGCCGCCGTTGATGTAATTCTCGACAATGTACCCATTTTTCCGCAAAACCGCCGCCGTTTCATGCGCGTTCCTTTCCGCGCCCTTTTCGGCGAACGTCATAACGATACCGCGGTTAAAATCATCGTCACGTTTAAGCGCCGACATTATCCGGTTTATCCCTATCGCCGCGCCGACCGCGCCCTTTGGCGCGCCGAAATTCCCCATCAAATTATCGTAGCGCCCGCCCGCGCATATCGGGAACCCAACGCCGTGAGTGTAGCATTTGAAAATCGAGCCTGTGTAATAATCAATGCTTTGCAGCATTCCCAAATCCACAGATACGTATTTTTCATATCCGTAATCGCAAAGGCAGTCATAGATTGCCCGCAAATTATCGAGCGCCACCTTTGAGGTTTCGTTAAGTCCGTCTATACGCGCCTTGTCAAGTACCGATATGTCGCCGAACAAATACGGCAGCGTCTCTATCAGTTCCTTTACCGGCTTGTCGACCGGCAGATTTTTCAAAATCTCCCGTATCCCGACTACGTCCTTCGAGTCGATTCTGTCTCTTAGCCGCTCCGCCTGCGCGCCGGATAACCCGGCCTGCTCCGCAAGTCCGTTAAAAAACGCGACCTGACCTATCTCCATTGCAACTTCCTCGATCCCGGCCGACAGTACCGCCTCAATCGCAAGCGCGATCACCTCCGCGTCCGCCGCCGCGGCGCACGAGCCGATCAGTTCGATCCCGCTCTGCGTAAATTCGCGCCGCCGCGCGCCCTCCGTCTGCTCCGCGCGGAATACGCTGCCGGTGTACATATACCGCAGCGGCGCGGGGGAATTTGTCTCCTTCGTCGCCGCCATTCGCGCGATGGACGTCGTAAAATCCGGCCTTAACGCTAGTACGCGCCCCTGTTCGTCAAAAAATTTATAAAGATTCTCCTGCGAGATCTGCCCGCTGCGCCCTGCGTAGCAGTCGTAATATTCAAACATCGGCGTCTCGGCCTCGCCGTAACCCGCCGACGCGAATACCGCCCGGACCGTCGTCTCTATTTCCCTCTTTACCGCGCATTCACGCGGCAGTATATCATTTACGCCGTTCGGCGTGTGAAGCTTGTAATCTGACATATTTCTCTCCTTGTTTTAATATGATAAAGCGTTAAATTGATAAAGCAATTTATATTATACTGATTTATGTATTATTTGTCAAGATAAAATTCGGCTTTACGGTTTATTTACGGCAAAAGACAGCCGCAGGGCTGTCTTTTAGGGGTGGGAAAATGGTCATAGATGCCATTTGTATAGTCTGCAGGTACTTTTCGTACCTGTTTCTTTCGGGGGGGGGGG
>CANQYQ010000071.1 GCA_947628155.1 uncultured Clostridia bacterium | reverse complement strand
TCCGGAAATCGAACCGCAGGGAGTGCCGTCGGCCACTTGTGTCTGCGAAACGACCGCCGTGATAATGCGTTTTCCGTTTTTCATCTCCCTATGTTCATGGTCGCGGATATAATCCGAAGCGAGCGCGGTGGCGACATTGGACGTATATTGCGCATATAGCTCCATCGTTTGTTCGGATACCGGGATTTTCTTCGGATTTCCCACGCTGCCGGACGTTAAAGCGTAGTGGACGATAGGATAAACGATGAATATATTTTTCTCACCGCGCATCATTCTTTCGATACCCTCCGCATAATTATCATACTCGGTAAACGGTATTGTCTTTTTGTACTCTTCTACACTGTGTATTTTCGCAAAATCATGCGCTGCTCCGTATTCGGTATTTTCGTTGTCCCGTAATATCTTTGTAAGCAGCTTGTCCGAAAATTCGCCGGCGTGCGCACAGTTATCTTTCAGTACGGCCAGCGCGGCCCTGCCGGCCTCCGCCGGAGATATTTTTTTACTATCCATATTAAGGAATATTCACCTCTTTAAAAAAAATTATTTACTATTATATAACAATATGAAAAAAATTTTCAATATATTGGCATGAAATGTACATTTTTCGGCATGAAAAATAATCGCGGATATTTGCGGTTGAAATTTTGATATTGTTTTGACGCAGAAATTCTAAAAAATATTTCATTTACCCTTGACAATACATCGCGTACCGATGTGTTATGCTTGCTTAAAAGCTAAAAGTTCTCCGCCAAATCGATTTAAACGCCGGTATGAGCCTGTTCCTTGAGGCCTTGGCATACGCGGGGGAGTATGAGATTATTTGACTCGGTGCTCATATGCGGTAACCGGACCGCGGGATAAAAGAGCGGGCGGGAACAATTGTTTCCGCCCGTTGCTTCTCCGCGCACCACGACGCTTGCTCCGACTTTTATTATATGCTTTTTATATAGAAAGTTTTAACCTTATTTTCAAGAGCCGGAATATAAATTAAGACGTCCCCAACCATAGATGTGATACCTTAATTTTTTCAGCATGGGACTTTGCCTCCACGCTGAAAACGTCTGATGACGGCGCACAGCGCCTTATTGAAACATAACGGATATGTTGATTTTAGCATTTTTGCGTTCAAAAAAGCAAGTGTGTATGCGGGTCTCGGAGTTCTAAATATCTTATAAAAATGGCATATATGTAAAAACGGCATATCGCAGCTTTGCGATATGCCGTTTCCTGCACCTTGCCCTACAGCCTGCCATAAAACTATTAACTCGCATTATGTCATGCCATCGTACGCGGTTATTTTCACAATCACACGACCAATGTCCGTATCGCGAAATACGCGATAACGACGATGCCCAGCGCGATCCTGTACCAGCCGAACACCTTGAAATCATGTTTACGCACATAATTCATCAAAAACCGTATCGCTATAAGCGACACCACGTACGCAACCGCCATACCGGTAAGCAGCACGGCGATATCGCCGCCGGCGAGCGCGCCGTCGTATGTAACGATTTTTAAAAGGCTCACACCGAACATGACGGGGATCGCGAGAAAAAACGAAAATTCCGCCGCCGTTTCCCGTGAACAACCCAGTATTATCGCGCCCAATATAGTCGCACCGGAACGCGATGTGCCCGGGATGATCGACAAAACCTGAAATAAGCCTATCAAAATCGCGGTCTTATACGTCATCTCGTCCATTCCCCGCACGCGAACCGTCTTTTTGCGGTTTTCCACGATAATGAACGCGATACCGTAGATGATAAGCATCGCCGACACGACCTGCCAATTCTCGATTTTGTCCATGTAATCGTTAAACAGCAACCCAATTACCGCCGCGGGAATGCACGCGGCGATGACCTTGAACCACATATTCCATGTATCGGCTTTTTCCTCCGGCGTTTTCGACAGCGCAAACGGATTCAGCTTGCGGAAGAAAATCGTCACGACCGCTAAAATCGCGCCGAGCTGTATGACGTAGAGGAACAAATCACTCGCGGTAAAGTCCTCGTTCCCGATAAACTCGTTTACGAGTATCATATGGCCGGTGGAGCTTATCGGCAGCCACTCGGTTACGCCCTCGACTATGCCTAAAATGATTGACTTAATTACCTCAAAAAACAATATATCGTCTCCTTATATTTTTCCTTTAAGATACGAAATTACGACGTCCGCCGCGGCGTCAATGCCGATACGCTCGGTATTTAAGCATATGTCGTAATTGGAGATCACACCCCAGTCGTGGTCGGTATAATAATCATAGTATGTGCGGCGCTGCTTGTCTGTCTTTACGACCTTATCGCGGGCGCGCGACTGATTAAGCTCGGGATACGCCTCCATAACGCGCTTCGTTCTGTAATCCAAACCGCCGCAGATGAATACCGAGCATACCTGAACGTCCGGAACGTCGCGCAGCACATAATCGGCGCAGCGTCCGACAATTACGCATGGGCCCTCCTGCGCAACCTCCTTGATAACCTCGGACTGACTGATGAACAGCTTATCATTTATCGGCATTTCGTAATGCGCAACATTACCGCCTACGGAATAATGGCCGGTCACGAGCGAATATAGGAAACTGTTTGTCGCCCTTTCATCAATGTGCTTCACGGTATCCTTGCTGATATTGCTCTTATCAGCCGCCCTCTCAACCAAATCCTTGTCATAGAACGGGATATTAAACGCCTCCGCGATTTTCTTCCCGACGTCGAGTCCGCCGCTCCCGTACTGACGACCAATAGTTACAACAATAGACATATCAATCTCCCCTTTCGCATGTATAAATATATCTAAGATGGTCTAACCACCATACACGGATAATACACGCTTACCCGTATAATTCTCTATATTGCTCCCAATATCCGTTCACCTTATCGACATACGCGCGCGTTTCGGAAAACGGAATATAATCCAGCGATACGCCGTCGGAGCTGCAATCGCTGTCATTGAGCCACTCATTAACATGACCCATGCCGCCGTTATACGCGGCGAGCGCCGTATCGACATTGCCGTAATGATTAATAAGATAGCTAAGATAATGGCAGCCGATTTTAATGCTCGTTTCCGGGTCAAGGTAATCATAATCGCTAAGTCCCATTTCGTTCGCGTTCCATTCCGCCGTATCGGGAGTGAGCTGCATAAGTCCGTGGGCATAACCCGAAGACGCGTCGGGCACAAAATTACTCTCCTGCTTGATCACGCCCATCACAAGAAATGGGTCAAGCTTATATTCATTCGCGTACTTGATTATATAATCGCCGTATGCGACGGGATACAGCGACTGTCGGCCGATTCGATAACCGCTTACAGCCGCCAGCGCCGCCAGCACAATAGCGAGTGCGAACAACAAAATTTTTGCCAGCTTACTCAATACAAACCTCCGCCTTTATTTCTTCAATCGCGCGCTCGGTATTCCTGCGAAGCTCGGCGTGATCTCCGCCGTTATAAATCACAAACCGTGAATTTCTCCTATAGAAATCATCATCCGGCTGTGCCGCGAGCCGCGCTCGCGCCTCGGCCGGCGACAGGCCGTCGCGCTCAATTATTCGTCTGATCCGCTCCTCATACGGCGTTTCGACCGTGACTATAAACTCGCACAGCTCCTGTACCGGACTGCCGATAATTACCGCGCCGTCAATCGCGGCAATGCGGCAATCAACCCCGCGCAGCTCGCGCATTATATCGAATTTGATATAATGATGCGTGATCCTGTTAAGGATTTTAAGCTTTTTCTCGTCAGAAAACACAATTTTCGCCAGCTCGCGCCGATCGATCTCGCCGTCGCCGCGAAGGATCCCCTCGCCGAACATCGCCACCAGCTCATCAAAGCACTGAGTTCCGGCCGCCTCGACGCGGCGCGCGCTTTCGTCCGCGCGTACAACGTAAATACCATTCTCCTTAAAAATCTCGCCGACAGTTGTTTTCCCAACGCCGCTGCCGCCGGTCAACCCAAAAATCAACATACGCTCACCTCTGACATTATTTTTGTATTCTTCCACCAAAAATTAATGCTCGATATTTTCAATCTGCCAATCGATCGGCGTTTTCCCCATCGACTCCAGAAGCCTGTTCGCCGTTTTGAAATGCCCGCAGCCGAAGAAACCCCGGCTCGCGGAAAGCGGACTCGGATGCGGCGCGGTCAGGATTTTATGCTGAACACCTGTGATAACCGCTTGCTTTTCACGCGCATTCGCACCCCACAGCAGAAAAATCACCGGGTCCTCCCTCTCATTGAGCTTTTCGACAACCGTATTCGTAAAAATTTCCCATCCTTTATTGCGATGCGAATTTGCCTGTCCGGCGCGGACGGTAAGCGCCGAGTTAAGCAATAATACGCCCTGCCGCGCCCATTTTTCAAGATATCCGTTATCCGGAATATAGCAACCCAGCTCATCGTGCAGCTCCTTATACATATTGAGCAGCGACGGCGGGATCTTCACACCCGGCTGCACCGAAAACGCAAGTCCATGCGCCTGATTTGGTTCATGATATGGGTCTTGGCCGAGAATCACGACCTTCGTTCCGGAGTATGAAGTCCATTTTAACGCGTTGAAGATATCATACATATCGGGATAAACTATATGCGCAGAGTACTCCGCTCGCAAAAACGCGCGCAGGCGCTTGTAATATTCTTTTTCAAACTCGCCGCCGAGCACCTCATCCCAATCATTGCCAATATTTACCATGACATCCTCCCATAGAACACCCTACTATATCTATATATATTTTATTATACCATAATGTATGGCAAAATGCAAATATTTTGTTGATCCGCGGCCGAAAAATAGTTATAGAACGTAAGCGTAATGAAAAAAAATAATCATCCCGCGCAGCTATTAAGCGCAAAAAGGGGCAATCCTTTAGGATTGCCCCAAATTTGCGTATTATATTACACCAACACGACACATGGACGAACCATGATTATTTTGTCATATAGTTGTAAACGATAACCGCAGACTGCGCTCTTGTCGCGTTGCCCTTCGGATCGAACATATTATTGCCGACACCCTGGATTACACCCTTCGCCTGAAGAGCAGCAACCGGAGCCTTAGCATAATCGTCGATCTGGTCAGCATCAGCGAAGCTGAGCGAGCCGGCCGGCATAGCCTTATTAATAGCCGTCGCCGCTCTGTAAACTATCGCAGCCATTTCCTGTCTGTTGATCGGCTTCTCAGGCGCGAACTGATCAGCAGTGTAACCTGTTACAATGCCGTACTTCTCAGCCGTAGCGATGAAGCCTGCAGCCCAGTGACCCTGCGCATCCGGGAAGCTCGGTGTACCCGAAGCCGCAAGACCCGAAGCGCCTACAACCATCTTGGTGAACTCAGCTCTTGTTACGGTAGCGTCCGGATCATAGAGTGTAGATGTTCTACCCTCGATGATACCCGCCTGATAAAGAGCGTTGATAGCCGGAACAGCCCATGCATGAGCAGCGTCTACATCCTGGAACGGAGTACCGCTTACGCCGCCCGGCTGACCTGTAATCGGACCGCCGTAAATGTTACCGCTGTTGTTGCCCGAACCGGTGCCGGAACCATTCCAACCCCAGTTGTTGCCGCCGCCCTGATTATTCGGGTTGTTGGTCGGATAACTCGGGTTATTCGACGGTGTGGTCGACGGAGTAGCTGTCGGTGTGGGTGTGGGTGTCTCCCCAGTAGTCGGATCCTTAGTATCGGTATTTCCGCCACCAAGAACCTCACCTGATGTAACACCGTTCTCTGTCTTATATCCTCTTATCTCGGAGTCAACCTTCGCGATATTCGAATTGTAAATATCAAACTCGGAGTTCTTGAAGAAGTCAGTCCACTTAACATTCGAAGCGCCTGTCTCTTCCTGTAACGGGCCAAAGTCACCCTGAAGAGCACTCTCGTAAGCATACTCGGAAAGCTCCTTGCCATTGTACTTAAGAACATAGTCATCGCCGTACTTAGCGTTTACATCAGCGCCATTGGAATCCTTGAACGTTACATCAACGTTGATTACAGGATCTTTGCCCTCGTTTGCCTTTTCGAAGTCCTCAATATCCTTTGCAGCCTTATCGCTACCGCCTACAACATCATCCAATTTAACCGGTGCTTTTACCGGGGGTTTAGCTGTCGGGATCGGTGTCGGCGACTCGCCAGGAACTTCTTCAACCTTAACTACAGGATTAATTACTGCAATCTGCTGGAATACAGGACTTGTACCCCAAGATACTATCTTACCGTCAACCATATTGGCCGGGTTGCAGTCTCTTACCTCTACACCGCTTAATTCAAGCGTTGCGGGAAGCTTCGACTCATCCTTTACAGCAAGTGTGATTGTGTAAATATCGTGTGCCGAACCGGTGAGATATCTCTTGTCGTTCGCAATGCTGATACCAAGCTTATAGTTATTATCTTTGGCATCCATGTTCTGTGTTACAGCAACACCAGAACCTGTTATTGCAGAATCCATTACAATACCCTGTAAATCACCATATTCGTCAGCCTGAGGCTGCTCAAATATTTCCGGATCAATATGAAGGAACACGCCAACAGTGTCTACTGTTGCATTCTCAGGAAGGTTTCCGTAAGCAACCTTAATCACTGCAGTCTTCGTATCCTTATCGTATGTAGCCGTACCCTCAATCTTCGGATCTGTAATTTCCGGAGTAGCTGTAGGCTCACCCGGCTTTTCAGTCGGCTTAACCGGTGTCGGCTTCGGCGTTACGTCTGTCGGAGCGTTCGTTGGCTCTGCCGTCGGAGCGTTTGGATCCGTAACTACCGGGTTAATAACCTTTATCTGCTGGAATACAGGACTGGTACCCCAAGATACTATCTTGCCGTCAACCATATTGTCCGGGTTGCAGTCTCTTACCTCTACACCGCTTAATTCAAGCGTTGCGGGAAGCTTCGACTCATCCTTTACAGCAAGTGTGATTGTGTAAATATCGTGTGCCGAACCGGTGAGATATCTCTTGTCGTTCGCAATGCTGATACCAAGCTTATAGTTATTATCTTTGGCATCCATGTTCTGTGTTACAGCAACACCAGAACCTGTTATTGCAGAATCCATTACAATACCCTGTAAATCACCATATTCGTCAGCCTGAGGCTGCTCAAATATTTCCGGATCAATATGAAGGAACACGCCAACAGTGTCTACTGTTGCATTCTCAGGCATGCCCTCGTAGCTTACCTTAATCTGAGCCGTCTTTGTTTCGGAAACATAATCAACAGTTCCCTTGATAGTAGGTTCACCTTCCGCGCTCGCATCGATTAGCGAAAATCCAACCAACGCTGAGCAAGCCATCGATGCAGCGCAGATAAGCGAAATCAACTTTTTCTTCATACTTTTACAGTCCTCCTTACCTTGTATAAAAGAGAAAAATTCCATCTTTTATCCTATTTTTATTCTACAACAACATAATTAATACAGCTTGCTCAAAGCTATATTACCATATGTTGTTCCGAATAAATACCTTAATTATTCTGCGGCAACAGGCTTTGTCTTGTCGCCAACCGTCTTGTTGCCATCTACACTACTGTCTAATCCTGCTATAAATTTAGCAACATCGGTAGCATCACCATTTGCAACCTGACCGTCATCATTAACATCGGCAGCCTGAAGATTATCACCCTCAAGAACAGTTAAGCCTGCTACATGCTTAGCTATATCTGTAGCATCACCGTTCTGAATCGATCCGTCGTTGTTAACGTCGCCCAACTTCTGTGTGCTCGGCGCAGGGCCATCTTCGCCCTCGGTCGCGATAGTAAGCGTAGCCGTACGAATCTCGCCGTTTGAACCACCTATTCTGATGTAATATGTAGCAGTCTCACCCTCGGCAGGATTCTCAATTCCGAGAGGAATTGTAGCAATCTTTGCTTCCTGGTTGATCGCTTCAATATCACCTTCAGCTACGGTACTTGCATCATTGTTCAGAACAAGCATCGTAGATTCTTCACCGGTCGAAGCATAGTCGGTAACTGTAATAGTCTTTGTTCCCGGATCGTATGAACCTGTGATATCACCCGTAATAGTTCCGGTAACATCGCCCTTAGCAGCCATAGCCGCCGTGCCTACTGCTGCGGTAAGAGCCGCAACTGCCGCGCATGAAAAAACAAGTTTGGTAAATTTTTTCATAATAGTTATTACCCCTTTTCTTTTTATAGATTTTGTTTGTGTGCCAAAAAAACGTGCAGGCACAAATGCCACATTCATATACTAACATTATAAACCATGTCGGCGAGTTTTTCAACTGCTTTTTTGACACGGCTTCTTTTTTGTGCAAAGTGCACATGCGCGAACAGTAGAACGTCAATTACCTTAGGCATTTTGCACAAGCAATGCCTTTGGCTGACACTCATCCATCGCGTGTATGGTGTATCGGTTCGCCCCGCCGGGCGAGCCTCCCTTTTCTCCTTTCCTTTTCCTCCTTTTCCCTATTTTTGTGTTTGTGATCTTTTTGCACTCATACACGATACTATTATATACTATTTTTCGCGTATTTGCAAGCGGTTTACGATAATTTTTTTCATTTAGTTTATACAAATTTCTTCCGTCCGTTTTGGGCGTATTGCATATCCCGGCCCTCGCCTGCGGATATTTTGCATCAATAAAAGCGCTTGACACATCCTGTGTTATATGCTATCATATAAAAAGAAAAGGCAATCGACTTCATGTAAGTCGGCTGCCGCAAAGATTGTTAGTTATATAAAATAACCGCCTAATTGCATGCAGGGCGGTTATTTTGCTTTTACAGCAAAAGCGCTTGACAAATATCCGTTTGCGTGTTATAATATAAAAAGAAAAGGCAATCGACTTCATGTAAGTCAGTTTGCCGCTAAATTGACAAGTTATAAAAATAACCGCCTAGCTGCCAAACTACAGGCGGTTATTTTGCTTTTACAGCAAAAGCGCTTGACAGATATCCGTTTGCGTGGTATAATATAAAAAGAAAAGGCAATCGACCGTATGTAAGTCGGCTGCCGCAAGTTTTTGCGTTATATAAAATAACCGCCTAATTGCGTGCAGGGCGGTTATTTTGCTTCAACAGCAAAAGCTATCAAAATTATAACTATTACAAGTGTTATCAATAACGACTTGAAAAGCGTCTTTTTAATAGTTGCCACCTCCCTTCCGGGCGCCCTTGATTGACCCGATATGGATCGCGCGTCCGATAGGTGTATGTTTTGCGGCGGCATAACCGTGCCTTACGTTTCGTTGATTACCTTTTCCGTTTGTCATTCTATCATATATTTTGTCGATTTTCAACCCCTGTAACCGTATTGTAATACCGTGCATATACTATGGAAAAAAAGGGGGTTTTTATATGTGCGGAATATGCGGATTTATAGATTTCAGGGATAATTTTGTCCAAAATGAAGCGCGGCATACGAAAACCGCCATGAAAATGGCGGATTCGATACGTCACCGCGGCCCGGACGCGGACGGCGCATACATAAGCGAGCACGCGGCGTTCTCGCACGCGCGGCTGGCGGTAATCGACCCGGAGGGCGGCAAGCAGCCGATGAAACGGACGGTATGCGGGCACGAGTTCGCGGTCACATACAACGGAGAACTGTATAACACACAGGAAATACGCGATATTTTGGAGGACTGCGGCTACACGTTCACGACGACGTCCGACACGGAGGTGCTTTTGTACGCGTACATACATTTCGGGCGGCGGTGCGTCGATATGCTCAACGGCATTTACGCGTTCGCGATTTGGGATTCAATGCGCCAGGAGGTATTTTTATGCCGCGACCGGTTCGGCGTGAAGCCGCTGTTTTACACGGAGGTTGACGGGAAAACCGTATTTGCATCGGAGATCAAGGCGTTATTTGAATACCCGGGGATCGAGCCGAAGCTTGATAAGACGGGACTGTGCGAGCTGTTCGCTATGAGTCCGGCGCGGACGCAGGGCGAGGGAGTATTCGCGGGGATTCGGG
The DNA here is from genome assembly GCA_947628155.1 of uncultured Clostridia bacterium. GTDB lineage: Bacteria > Bacillota > Clostridia > UBA1381 > UBA1381 > 12844. The sequence goes on along the minus strand of CANQYQ010000071.1, from coordinate 1,513 downwards.
AGCTGCGTCCGGCGCGGTACGCGGTGATAAGCCGCGCGGGCATGAAAATTGTAAAATACTGGGAATTAAAAAGCCACGCGCACGGCGAGGGATACGAGGACACTGTACGGACGGTGCGGCGGCTCGTCGTGGACGCGATACGGCGGCAATTGATATCGGACGTTCCGATCGCGACGTTCCTGTCCGGCGGACTCGATTCGAGTATTATCACCGCCGTCGCGGCCGGTGATATGGCGGAAAAGGGCGAGACGCTGTCGACGTATTCATTTGATTACGAGGGCAATTCAAAATATTTCAAGGCGTCGAAATTCCAGCCCGACCCGGACAGTATGTGGGTGCCGCGCATGGTTGACGAATTCAAAACCGATCACACGAATCTTGTTTGCCCGAACAGCGCGCTGACGGATTTATTGGAGGAGGCGCTGTTGAAGAAGGATTTGCCGGGCATGGCGGATGTGGACGCGTCGCTGCTGTACTATTGCCGCGAGGTAAAGAAAAGGCACACGGTCGTGCTGTCGGGCGAATGCTCGGATGAGATTTTCGGCGGCTATCCGTGGTTCCGGGACAAAAAGGCGTTTGAGACGCCCGCGTTCCCGTGGTGCTATGATCAGACGCTCAGGAACTCGATACTGCGCGGCAGCGTGCGGGAATCGCTTGATTTGGAAGGATACTCGCGGATGCGGTACGAGGAATCGCTCAGGGAGGTTCCCGTGTACGAGGGCGACAGTCCCGAGGAAAAGCGTCGGCGGGAGATATCGTACCTGAATATCAACTGGTTCATGACAAATCTGCTCGACCGCAAGGATAGAATGTCCATGGCGTCGGGTCTGGAGGTGCGCGTACCGTTCTGCGACCACCGGTTGGTGGAATACGTGTGGAACATACCGTGGGAGATGAAAAATAAAAACAACGTGTCAAAGAATATCCTGCGCGAAGCGGCGTTCGGGATTTTGCCCGAGGATGTTCGGTTAAGGCGGAAAAGCCCATTCCCGAAAACACATAACCCGCATTACGAGGCGGCGGTCAAGGCGATGCTCGCCGATACGCTCGCCGATTCGAACGCGCCCATTCTGACTCTGTGCGATAAGTCGAAAATAGAAAAGATTATGCAGGGTGAATTTGATTACGGCAAGCCGTTTTTCGGTCAGCTTATGGCTCTGCCGCAGTTTTTGGGTTATATCCTGCAGCTGAATTTTTTGCTGAAGGATTACCACGTTATGATTATTTGAAATAAATTTTAGTTTATCGCGTAAATGCGTATGGGAATGCGAATACCGTAGTAAACGGCAGGTGCAAAACCGTAGGGACGGCCCTCGACAGCCCGTGTTCCGTAACCCAATATGGTATACGGCGTGCGTTAGCCTCCCTTGTCAAAGGGAGGTGGCATTTGCGACTGTAAGGAGCAAATGACGGAGGGATTCATTTTTACAGAATATCGCATATTGCAGCGATTTGTTGTAATTGCGGAATCCCCTCGCCAACTTCGTTGGCCCTCTCCCCTTTAACAAGGGGC
>CANQYQ010000070.1 GCA_947628155.1 uncultured Clostridia bacterium | reverse complement strand
GACAGCGGCGTATTTGACCCGACTGCTTTCGGTGTTTTCCGCACTCGGCATTGTGATAGTTTTTCTTTGATTTCGGCATAACTTTTTGCATAGACATATCCGTAAACCGCCTGTCCGTCTGTGTCGTACCGTTTGATATACCGACCCTCGTAGCGACCGTCCTTCCTCTTGTAAATGTTTTCGCCTCTGCGAGCCATTAAAAACCCTCCTTTTGACTGATTTGCTGACGGCGAATTACGCCGCGTGCAGAAAACCACAATAGCCAATTGTAGAATACACAATATTTTTATATATTTCTTGTTACATCTTGAAATTTGACAAAAACCGTGATAAAATAAACAAAGCGGTCAAGACCGCGAGTGCGGGCGAATATACATATTCCCGCGCGGAGAAACACACGGATATTGCTAAAGAATATCCATGTAAAAGGCAGAGATAAAAACGTAAGGGCGGTTAGTCGCTTCTTCTTAATTGCGAAACAACATTGTTTCAGCCATACTAAGGAGGGCGATGCCTATGAAAAAATGGGCTGTTAAAGCGGCTGTAATGCTGCTTGTTATCGCTGTAATAATTATAGCGTTCGCGCCGATAGCGCAATAAATAACCGATCCAAAGTTTAGCGTCAGAGGATCGGTTATTTAATAACTCTTTCCGAAGCGGCTGACCGTTTTTACGCTCTGCCGTTTCTCTTTCTGCTTATATTATACTATCAGTTTTATCTTTTGTCAAGTTTTAACGCGTAATTTATTTATCTGTCACCGTATTTATTATATAAATTTTGTGCTTGCATTTTCTTTTGTCATTGTATATAATTTAAATATAGATGTATATTACCGACATAATTAATATAACAGAGATAATAAAGAGATATAACGATTGAAAATACTTATATCCTATCCGCTATCCGCCCGCGTGCTTCGGCCGCAGTTTTTACGTGTGTAAAACGGCTCGCGGACGCCGCCATACGGTCATGGCCGCGGGCGCGGGCGGCAAAACCGAGAAATGAATGAAAACTAAGGCCGAATCGATATTATGGAGGAACAAAATGGGAGAAATCGTATCATTTATAGCCGGCAGCAGACTGATAAAATCCGCTATGGTTCTCATTATTGCCGCGGCGGCCGACAGACTTGTAATCGGATTGGCAATAAAAAATCTCATACGCGCTGCGGAGGGGCGGAATCCCGAAAACGCACCAAAGCTGCGTACCCTGTTTTCCGTTCTGCGGACGCTGATGACGATAATAATCTATTTCATAGCCGCGCTGTTCATTATGCAGATTTTGTTTGACGTCAACGCGACCTCGATAGTAGCCGCGACGGGCGTAGTCGGAGTTATCGCGGGTTTGGGCGCGCAGAGCATAGTCAAGGATTCGATAAGCGGAACATTCATTCTGCTTGAAAATCAGTATGCCGTGGGCGATCTCGTAACCGTGGATGATTTTACGGGTTACGTTGAATCAGTCACGATACGGACCACGGTAATAAAGGGCTTTGAGGGGGATAGGCTCATAATTCCAAACGGCAATATGACCAGAGTCATTAACCACAGCCGCGATGATAAGCGCGCGCTTATACGGGTACATACCGCCTGCGGTGAATCGGCGGACCGCGTAATGTCCGTAATTCAAGCAGTGCTCGATAACGCGCGCAAGGATATGCCTGAGCTTACGGACGACGCGAAGCTCGCGGGAGTAGACGAGGTCGGCCCAGTCGCGATGCAGTTCCTGATAATCGCCCACTGTCAAACCGGGACCCAGTTTGAGGTAAAACGCGAGCTGCTGCGCCGCATAAAAAACGCGTTTGACGAAAACGGGATAAAAATGCCGCCGAACGCCGCGTAAAGGACGTATGTTTTATAAATACTTCCTTTTCGCGTAATTTGGCCGCTTTGTCGGCCTTTCAGAGCGTGTTCGCATAAAGCTGAAATAACGTCTTTTTGACAAAATTTTACTCAGCTTCATTAAAATCCGCAAATCTATTTTATATGAACACTCTCTAAATTTTATGAATTTATCTGTTTAATACGAAATATCCGGAAATTTTCAAATTTATAAAATTTTTTTCAAAAACATATTGAGATAATTCTAATTTTGATGTATACTTAATTTGGATATTTACAGTGTTATATAAATCGGGAGAAAAGCGATGTTCAATAATGATATCAGTATAGACCTTGGCACGGCTACGGTGTTGGTTTATATGAAAAACAAAGGCGTGATACTGAACGAACCGTCGGTTATCGCGGTAAATACGGACACAAATGACATTGAAGCGGTAGGCTTTGACGCGCTTGAAATGCTCGGCAGAACGCCGCCGAATATTCAGGCGGTCAGACCGCTGCGCGACGGTGTTATTTCAAGCCTGACGCTCACACAGGAAATGATCAAGCGGTTTCTGTCAAAGGTGCTGTCGCGCCGGGTCGGGCATCCGCGTATCATGATGTGTGTGCCGAGCGGCGTAACGGATGTTGAGCAGCGCGCGGTTATCGAAGCCGCACGTGAAATAGGCGCAAAGGATATTTATGTTATCGAGGAACCCGTGGCTGCGGCCCTGGGCGCGGGATTTGATATTTCCGCTCCTCACGGCACAATGGTCGTAGACATCGGCGGCGGCACGACAGATATAGCCGTACTGTCGCTTGGCGGCGTGGTTATAAGCAAAACGCTTAAAATCGCGGGCGACGAGTTCAGTGAAGAAATTGTCCGGTATATGCGGCGCGAGATGGGCCTTATAATCGGGCCGCGCACGGCGGAGCGGATAAAAGCGGAGGTCGGCTGCGTTGCCGCGCGGCCAAAGGAGACGCTGTGCGAAGCAAAGGGCCTAAGCGTATTAGAGGGACTTCCGCGCTCGGTGACCGTGTCGTCCGATTCCATTTGCGGCATTTTTGATGATTTTGTCTTTAATATTGTCGAGCGTATAAAGGAAGTGCTGGAGGAAACGCCGCCTCAGCTTCATGCGGATATCATCGAGGACGGGATCATAATGACGGGTTCCGGCTCGCTTATTTACGGACTGGATAAGCGCATTTCCGAGGCGACCGGATTAAAGGTCACGCTGGCTGAAAATATTGACGAATGCGTTGTAAAGGGCGCGGGAATCGCGCTCGATACTATTGATACTGTCGATGACCCGACCCACATATTCCATAAAAAGGCGTATATAAGGGACTAAATAACCGCCGGCTCTTTGTCCGATCCCGCGGCCGACGTTTTTTCCGCCGCGGGAGGTTAATATTCAGGAGGAGATAAATAATGCTTACAAATATTGATATTCAGAAAATCCTGCCCCACCGCTACCCGTTTCTGCTGATCGATAAAATCACGGAAATGGAGGAGGGCAAAACGATCACGGGCATAAAAAACGTAACGGCGAACGAGCCGTTTTTCCAAGGACATTTTCCGGGCAACCCGATAATGCCCGGAGTACTTATAACCGAGGCGCTTGCGCAGACAGGCGCGGTACTGCTGCTGTCGATGCCCGAAAATAAGGGCAGGCTCGGTGTTTTCACGGGAATTAATAATTTCAAATTCCGCCGTCAGGTCGTGCCGGGCGACACACTTACGCTTCACGCGGAGCTTCTCGTTTACCGTCACGGCATGGGCAAGGCAAATGTCAAGGCCACTGTTGACGGAGACGTCGCGGCGATGGGCGAAATAAGCTTTGCCGTAATTGATAATAAGGCGAATGACTGAAATATCAGAGGAAACAATTGAGGATCTGCAGCTTAACGGACTGCGGATAATTCAGAAAAAACACGGCTTCCGCTTCGGCGTGGACGCGGTTCTGCTTTCCGATTTTGCCGCGCGGACAAAACCGAGGAAAATCCTTGATTTATGTACCGGGAACGGAATAGTGCCGATACTTTTAAGCGCGAAAACCGACGCGGAAAAAATATGCGGATTGGAAATACAGCCGCATATATGCGATACCGCGCTGCGGTCGGTCGCCTTGAACGGATTGTATCCGCGCGTGGAGATAACATGCGGCGACTTAAAGGACGCGGTCGATATTTACGGCCAAAGCGCGTTCGATACCGTTACATGCAATCCTCCGTACATGAAGCGCGGTACGGGTCTTATAAATCCAGCGGATGAAAAGTCGATAGCGCGCCATGAGATCATGTGTACGCTTGAGGATGTGATACGCGTATCGGCGCAGCTGCTCGCCCCGGCGGGCAGACTGCTTATGGTACATCGTCCGTCTCGGCTTACGGACATAATCTGCGAAATGCGCAAATACAAAATCGAACCGAAGGAGCTGCGTTTAGTGTCCCCGTCCTTGGGCAAACCGCCGAATCTGATACTTGTTTCAGGCATAAAGAACGGCGGCGCGGAGCTGAGAGTTTTACCGGAGCTGATCCTGTTTAACGCCGACGGGAGCGAAACGGAAGAATTAAAGGAAATATATAACCGGAGTTAACAAAATGGCAGGAACACTTTATTTATGCGCTACGCCCATAGGGAATCTGGGCGACATAACCATGCGCTGTCTCGATACGCTAAAATCAGTGGATTTGATAGCCGCGGAGGACACGCGCAGGACATTGCAGCTGCTTAACCATTTCGGAATAACAAAGCCGCTGACGTCCTATCATGAGCATAACAAACGCGAAAAGGGCGGATATATTATTGAGCTTTTAAGGGCCGGTAAAAACATTGCGCTCGTATCTGACGCGGGAACTGTGGCGATTTCCGACCCGGGCGAGGATTTAGTGTCCCTATGTATAGAAAATGACATTTTAGTGTCCCCGATACCCGGCGCCTCGGCGGCGGTAAACGCGCTTATCGTATCGGGTCTCCCGACGCGCCGATTCGCGTTCGAGGGATTTTTATCGGTCAATAAGCGGCACAGAAACGAGCATCTTAACGCCGTCAAGAGCGATACGCATACGCTTATATTTTATGAAGCGCCGCACAAGCTGAAGGGGACACTAAAGGATTTATATGAGGCGCTTGGGGACAGGAAAATCGCGATCGTCAGAGAGCTCACAAAAATCCACGAGGAAGTGATCCGCACAACGCTGCCGCGCGCGGTAACACTTTACGACGACGCGCCGCCCAAGGGCGAATTTGTGCTCGTGATAGAGGGCGCGGGAAAGGCGGCGGAGGAAGAAAATCCGCTGAACGTATTATCCATACATGAGCATGTGAATAAATACATTTCGGACGGACTTTCGCAAAAGGACGCGATAAAGCGCGCCGCGTCTGACAGGAATGTTCCCAAGCGCGAAATATACAACGAATATCATAACCTGTAAGGAGTGGTAGTTATGAAGGCGAAAACTTTATTGATGCTCGCGGGCGCGGCGGCAATCGGCGCGTTCAGCTACGCGGAGGGCTTAGGTCCGTTTAATAGGCTCAAATTCAAGAACGAGCACGACGCGGTGTCGCGCTACGTCGAGGCCCATTACCCGAACGCCGTATACTCGCCTATTGTCGGAACGGCAAACGGTTGGACAGTATCGGTACGCAGGTTCGGTATGGAACCGGTAATACTATATATAACGAAAAGCGCGGACGGGATGTACGTTTTCCGCGAGGAAACCCCGTCATTCTCCAAACAATAAAATTAACGCGGCGACGCGTAACAAAAATACCTTCTCCGGCATACTGTATAGTGAATGTCAATAAGGAGGAGGTTTTTATATGGGTTTATTTGGCAATAATAACGGCGGATGCGACCAGTGGATATGGATTATTCTAATTGTGGTGATTCTGTTCTGTGTATGCGGCGGGGATAATTCAGGAAACAACAGCGGCGTATCGGGCGGTACGGCAAATAATAACAACTGCTGCGGCTGCTGCAAATGCTGTTGCTGCTGCGACAACAATAACAACAACGCTGTAAGTCCGGAAACAACAAATAACGATTGCTGCTGTTGCTGCGATTAAATGAACATAGTTAAGGATTCGGCGTTCCTGCCGGCGGACCTTTGTCCGCCGGCTAAAACGTCTTAAAACCGCCGAAAATCCGGCTCAACAACCCCCGGCTTAAAAAAATATATCTCCTGTTTCCCGAAGCCTATACGGGCTTTTTTTATATAATTTATATCAAATATGAACAATATGTAAATTTTAGCACTCGCGCGCCGAGAGTGCTAAAAAAGTATTGACAATCCCGAAAAATGTGCTAATATATACATTGAAAATAAATTCTACGAGGTGATCTGCAAATGGCAAAGGGTAATATTTCCGTTGACTCGGAAAATCTTTTCCCGATAATAAAAAAGTGGCTTTATTCGGATAAGGACATATTTTTAAGAGAGTTGGTATCAAACGGCTGCGACGCGGTAACGAAGCTTAAGAAGCTTGCGTCGCTGGGTGACGCGGAGATTAGCGCGGACGAGAAATACGAGGTCCGTGTAACTGTTTGTCCCGACGCGAAAAAGCTCATGGTAAGTGATAACGGCATAGGCATGACGGCGGAGGAAATCGATAAGTATATTAATCAGATAGCGTTCAGCGGTGCGGCGGACTTTTTGGAGAAATACAAAGAGGACGACGAGAACGGAAACGCGCAGATAATCGGCCATTTCGGGCTTGGCTTTTACAGTGCGTTCATGGTCGCGGACAGCGTGGAGATCGACTCGCTTTCATACGCCGACGGCGCGAAGGCCGCGAAATGGACATGCGACGGCTCTATGGAATACGAGCTTACCGACGGCACGCGGCAAACGCGCGGCACGACGATTACGCTTAATATCGCGGACGACAGCAAGGAATTTCTTGACGAGTTTAAAATCCGTGAAATTCTTAATAAGTACTGTTCATTCCTGCCGACCGAGATTTATCTTGACATATTCGGTAAGGAGCCGGAAAAGGATCCCGACGGCAATGAAATTGAGCAAAAGCCGATCAACAACACAACTCCGCTATGGATGAAGAAGCCGTCGGAGTGCACGGACGAGGAATATAAGGAGTTCTACCGCGACGTGTTCATGGACTTCAACGAGCCGCTGTTCTGGATTCACTTGAACGTCGATTTCCCGTTTAATTTGAAGGGCATACTCTATTTCCCGAAGCTCAATCACGAATTTGCGGGTGTCGAGGGGCAGGTAAAGCTGTATAACAATCAGGTATTCGTGGCGGATAACGTCAAAGAGGTAATACCGGAATTTCTGCTGCTCCTCAAAGGCGTTGTGGACTGCCCGGATCTGCCGCTCAACGTATCGAGAAGCTTTTTGCAGAACGACGGGTACGTTAAAAAGATTTCATCGCATATTACCAAAAAGGTCGCGGACAAGCTTACGAGCCTTTACAAGGACGACCGCGAAAACTTCGAGAAATACTGGGCGGATATCGACATATTCATCAAATACGGCTGTATGCGCGACGAGAAATTCTACGAAAAGGTAAAGGATATTATAATCTACAAGGATATAAACGATAAATACATCACTCTGCCCGAGTATCTCGAGGGCGATAAAAAGACGGTTTATTACGTATCCGACCCGCTCCAGCAGGCGCAGTATATAAATCTGTTCAAGGAGCAGGGATTAAACGCGCTTATCATGCCGGCGGTAATGGACACGCATTTCATATCGTTCATGGAAATGAAAATGCAGCCCGACGGCGTAACCTTTAAGCGTATCGACTCGTCGATAGCCGACGAGGTGGGCGGCGAAAAGCCGGAGGATGAAAGCGACGCGGACAAGGCGCTGATCGAGAAATTCAAAAACCGCCTTAACGATGAAAACCTCACGATAGAGGCGCAGCCGCTCAAAAACGCGGACGTTCCGGCGGTAATACTCTTGGGCGAGCAGTCGCGCAGAATGCAGGAAATGTATAAGTCCATGGGACAGCAGATGGCGTATATGTCGGATATGTTCAAGGACGAATTTACATTGGTGCTCAATACCAACAACGAACTGATCAAAAAGCTTGATACGCTTTCCGACGAGGACGCGCAGATCGTGATAGACCATATTTACGATTTGGCGAAGATAAGCCACGCTCCGTTATCGGGTGAACAGATGACGAGGTTTATCGAGCGCTCGGCAAAGCTTCTGGGAAAATTATATTGATTCTGATTTAATGCCGATAAAGCGGGCGGAGAGTAATATCTCTGCCCGCTTTATATAGCCAATCTACATAGATTTTGCCATTTCGCCGACTCGTAAAGGCCGGCCGCTATTCCTAATTATACATACAGGACATCAGCAGCCGCAGCCACAGTCGCAGTCGTCATTTGGCGGCGGCTCGGACGGGTCGATCTGCCCATTCTCCAAAAACTCGCATCGCTCCGGCGGGAAAAATTCGTCTACCGGGAAGTTGATGCGGTCGAATAAATCGCACGGATTATCATCGGTCGCCGATACCCCATATAGACCATGAGATGAATTATTTATAATTATGGCATATTCCGCAATATGTGTCGGCAAAAAGTCTGTACCGCTTATGTCATACAGACTCTTATATTGCCATATTGATCGTGATATTTCTGCTGCCGGCGGACATATCCGCCTCGCCTATCACTATGCTTTCGATAAATTGTTCCACTATCGGAATTGTAAGCGCGTCGATTTTCCGATATTTCCTCAGAATGCTTTTCTTGTCACCGCGCGTTGTCACATAGCGGTTAAGCTCGCGGATTTCCTCATCCGCCGCCGACAGCCGCCGCTCACATTCTCCGCGTTTTCGTATGTAGTCGTCCTGAACCTCGGCGTAAACGCTTTCCTCTATTTTGCCGTTCATATACGATTCAAGCAGTTTTTTCAGCGCGGCGCGGCTATTTTCAAGCTCCGCTTCGATTGCTCGCCTGCGGCTTTTGCATTCGTCTATACGCTCCCGCGGACTGTCGGAGATATTCACGTTCTCGGCTAAATATTCTTCGCTTACGTACCTTTCAAGCACATCGTTGATCCTTTCGATAACGAGCGCTTCAAGCTCGTCAAGACGTATTCGCTTATGATTATCGCATTCTCCGGCCGCGGACGCGGCGTAACATCGAAAATACGGAATGCCGCCCGATTTGCATTTGTACATTTTCGAGCCGCATTTTTCGCAGAAGACCTTGCCGGACAGCGGATGCTTTACCCCGGTTTCTCCGCTCGCGCGGCGGCGTGTTTTAAGCAGCTCCTGAACGGCGTTCCATAAATCGTCGCTGATGATCGCCTCGTGCATATGCTCGCATTTTACATGACTCTCCTTCGGAAGATTACGCTTTTTCTTTGTCCGGAAGTTCACCACGGTACTTTTATGATTTACAACAGTCCCTCGGTATACCTCGTTTTTCAAAAATGAGCGCACCGTATCGCGCGTCCATTTGCCGATTTTCATACGACGGTCATACATTCCGTCTACCTTGTACCCCTGACGTTTCTTGTACTCCGAAGGGATAAGATAACCCCTTTCGTTCAGATATTTCGCGATTGCCATATATGTGCAGCCGTCGGCGGTCATTTCAAATATAAGCCGCACAACAGCCGCCGCCTCGGGGTCTATAACCAGATGATTTTTATTATTCGGGTCTTTTTTGTAGCCGTATGGCGGCATCGAACCGAAGAACTGCCCCTGCTTCGCCTTTTCCCGGAAGCTGCGGCGGATATTTGCCGAAAGCAAATCAAGCTGCTCCTCGTCGAATATCGCGTGTACGCGGCTGTTGAGCTTTGAGCCTGTCTGATACGTGTCAATGTTATCGACCACCGATACGAACCGGATCCCTTTATCGCGGAAAAGATTATGTATATAATCCTCTACATATTTGCTGTCGCGCGCAAACCGGCTCTGCGTCTTGACAAGCACAATGTTAAATTTACCCTCCTCCGCGTCGCGTATCATGCGGTGAAATTCCGGCCGGGAGCGGTTGCTTCCCGACCAGTCCTCATCCACATAATGGTCATAGACCCGCCAGCCGTGCTGCCTCGCGTAGTCGTCCAAAATCATACGCTGATTCTGGACGCTCTCGCTCTCATCGCCGCGCTTATCTCTGTCCTCACGGCTTAACCGTATGTATATAGCAGCATGATCCATATTATAGCCGCCTCACCTATATCCGCGGCTTTACGCTGTTTTCCGCGCGATTGATCATGTCCGCGAGCTTGCTGCTCACGACAAACCGCCGCTCACGCTCGTCCGCTGTACGGTATGTGATTTTTACATTATATAGCGATGTTTTCATATTGCCACATCCTTTCCGTTATGATTATATGATCCAAACCTTCATTATAGAAAGCTGTCCGCTATTCCCGGCATAATTTCAGCTATAATACGCTTAATTTCCTGAATTTTCGTTTGCCGCTCCGCCTAAACATGTGCCGCATCGACCGCTTAAACCTCAAAACACGCACAGTAACACAGGCACGGCGACCTCCATACCGCAAAAGCAATCATTTTTTGTCAAACAAATACAATATATTGTATGCTATGCAACGCCGCATAATATATATTGTATATAGTATATAACGCGGCGGAAATACAGGCCGAATCATAGACAGACCTATAAAAGCTTTTTTTATAGCTTGACAAGTGGAAAAATATGAGTATAATTATATATATATGATATAAAGTGCATAGTTTTATTTCCGGGCTTGTGGTAAACCCACAAAACAATCACAGGGGAATATGAAAAAAGAGGTGAATAAGAAAGTGAGCCGGGATTATATTGGAGAAAAATCAGCGCGTGAAGGCGCGGCGTGAAGGTTTAATTTGCGCACCGTTCCTTTTTGTACGCGCTGTTTTTTTGTTCATAAATAATCAAGAACAGGCCGGGATCTCAGGAAACATGCATGAAAGATTTATTTTAATCGGCATAACCGCCGGAAAATTATTTAAATGGAGATGAATTTAGATGAGATCTGCTTTAAGCAAAGCAAAGCGGCTGATAGCTGCCGTTATGGGATTGAGTATACTGATTTCAACTGTCCCTCCCCAGACGGGAACTATAGCCGCTGAAACGACAGAGAGCTCCGCAATTACGGAAAGAGCGGGAACGCATTACGCGGGGATAACGCCCCACGTTACGCGCGTCGCGGACCCGATTACAATGAACGACTTTAAAACGAAGCTGCTCAACGACGAAAGCGGCTCGCGCTTTGCGGGACGAGTATGGGCGGACAAGACGGTAGTCGCGCACGAGGGCAAAGAAGGCTGGAACTTTATCAGCTCGGACATGACGGAAACGTCAACGCCGATGCCGGTATCGGACGAGGCTCCGATGTCAGCGGATAAGAATAATTTGCAGATTAACGGAAAGAACTGGACGGTCGGCTATAACGACGATTTTCTTCACGTGTACAGCGCGCTCGCGTCCAGCCAGCACGTTAAAGGCCTGCCGCCTACCAAGACGGTTATTGTTATAGATAACTCGGCGTCAATGTACGACAACGCAAAGGATTGGAATGATACACGCACCGCTCAGGTTGTAGACGCGGTCAATAAATCTATTAAGTCGCTTATGGAAGCGGGCGCGTATAACGAGGTCAGTGTTGTGG
>CANQYQ010000069.1 GCA_947628155.1 uncultured Clostridia bacterium | reverse complement strand
TATATATATAGGAGATACGGCGGTAACGGAACAGTCGCCGCTCATGTTGTCATTCCGTGACAGCGAGGATTCGCAGGATGAGCGTACACGTCTTATCACCTCCGCTCCCGCATCTCAATGGCTTAATATCGGCGGTATAGGCGAAAACGCTCAGTTTGTTACATTTACGCCGGTAAACAGTTCCGTTCAATTAAGCGAAGTAGGGATATATAACGGCGGAGAGGCGCTTTCGCCGTCAAACTCCGGCAGTGATATGGTATCCGCCCTTACGGACGAATCGGACAGCGCGGCGCCGCAAACAGGCGTTTCGCTTTACGCGCCCGTTAATATCAGTCTTGCCGCACCGTCCGCCGTTGCAAAGCTCTGGTTTTACAACGGTCCGAAGGAGTTTAATAAATCGGAAAGACGCCTTAACATCACCGCGTTTGACGGCTCGGGTAATATAACCTTTTCGCAAAGCATGTCCGATGGTTCGGTCTTCCGCTGGGAAACAAAGGATATAAATGCCGAAGCATCGACGATTGTATTATCTACCTTCGCGGACGAGCTGTATTTAAATGAAATTCAGCTTAAAGACGACGGCGGCAATGCAATTGAACTGCAGGGGATCACGGGAGACGGCGCCAAAGAGCTTACCGACGAGCAGCAGCTTGTACCGGAGCGTGAAAGCTTCAGAAACAGCACGTATTTTGATGAAATATATCATGCGAGAACCGCGTATGAGCACCTTCACCGTATGCCGGTTTACGAATGGACGCATCCGCCGCTCGGAAAAATAATCATATCCATCGGTATAGCGTTATTCGGCATGAATCCGTTTGGCTGGCGAATCGCGGGCACGGTATTCGGCATATTTATGATACCGATAATCTATATTTTCGCGAAAAAGCTGCTTAAGAAACAGTGGCTCGCGATTGTAACATGCATACTGTTCACATTCGACTTCATGCACTTTGCGCAGACACGAATAGCGACGATCGACGTATACGTGACGTTCTTCATAATGCTCATGTATCTGTTCATGTATAAATATTACACGATGTCCTTCTACGACACGCCGTTAAAGAAAACGCTTATACCTCTCGCGTTATGCGGCACGGCCATGGGTCTGGGCATCGCGTCAAAATGGACGGGTATATACGCGGGCGCGGGTCTTGCCGTGATATTCTTCTATACGCTGTTTATCCGCTGGCGCGAATATGAATACGCAAAAGCCAATCCGAAGGGCGAAACGGACGGCATAAAGCACAAGGATGTAATCGATTCATTCGCGCATAATACCGCAATAACGATCGGATGGTGCGTGATATTCTTTATAATCGTTCCCGCTATTATTTACGGGTTGTCGTATATACCGTACCTTCTTGTACCTGGTTCTCAGGGATTAAAAACAATAATTGATAACCAAAATTCCATGCTTACCTACCATGGCAGCACGGTACTGGGTTCAACGCATCCGTATTCGTCGAAATGGTACGAATGGATCATCATGAAGCGTCCGATATGGTATTATTCGGGCACGGTGTCGGACGGTGTAAAGGAGGGCATAAGCGCGTTCGGAAACCCGCTTGTATGGTGGCTGGGTATCCCGGCGTTCTTCTGGCTTATATATAACGCGATAGTCAAAAAGGACAAAAACTGCGTATTTCTTATAATAGCATACCTTACGCAGCTTGTGCCGTGGATACCGATCGAGCGTCTGACGTTCATCTACCACTATTTCCCGTGCGTACCGTTTATAACGCTTATGCTGGGATATTCGATCAAGCTTTTGTATGATGAGGCGAAGAACAAAAAAGCTGTCGTGTACGGCGCGTTTGTGTATGCGGGATTGGTGATCGTATTGTTTATCATGTTCTATCCCGTACTATCGGGACATCCGTGCTCGACATGGTACGCCGACCATTTCCTCAAATGGTTCGACAGCTGGGTACTGCTGTAAGGAGGCGCATGAAATGAGAATTGTAAACTCTTGCGAGATAACGGATACCGTCGCGAAAATGTGTATTGCCGCGAACTGTCACATAAATGGCGATATAAAGGGCGCGCTTATAAAATCAAGCGAAACGGAGGGATCCGAGGTATCGCGCGTGGTGCTCCAAAGCCTGATAAAGAACGCGGAAATCGCGGACAGAAAGGAAGTGCCCATCTGTCAGGACACCGGTATGGCGGTATTCTTTATTGAGGTCGGGCAGGATGTTCTTGTCGAGGGCGATACTCTCACGGAAGCAGTAAACAAGGGCGTCGCGAAGGGTTATACCGACGGATATCTCAGGAAATCCGTCGTCGCCGACCCGTTAAACCGCGTAAATACCAAGGACAACACACCGGCGGTCATTCACTACGATTTCGTGAAGGGCGATAAAATCAAGATAACCTTCGCGCCCAAAGGCTTCGGCAGTGAAAACAAGAGCGCGCTCAAAATGCTCAACCCGTCCGACGGACTGCAGGGCGTTATTGATTTCGTTATAGATACGGTCAGAAGGGCCGGCGCTAACCCGTGTCCGCCGATGGTCGTGGGCATCGGAATAGGCGGCACTATGGACAAGGCGGCCGAGCTTGCGAAGAGGGCGCTGACGCGTGATATAACGTTAGAAAACCCGGATCCGTTTTACGCGGATTTGGAAAAGACCCTGCTCGAAAAGGTAAACCTTCTCGGTATCGGCCCGCAGGGCATGGGCGGCACGACGACCGCGCTCGGACTTAATATCGAGGTATTCCCCACGCATATCGCGGGACTGCCTGTCGCGGTCAATATAAACTGTCACGCGACGCGCCATGCGGTTGAGATTATATAAAATCAAAGCAAAATAAAGCGGCGGTACGGATTGCTGTACCGCCGCTTTTTAATTTTCAATGTCTTTTATTTTTCGCTTGTTCCGCGATCATTCATTCGTCAGCATTTCATATGTAACGCCGTATTTTTCCGCTATATCCTTCGCGTATGACATTCCCTCCGGCGGGGCTGTTTCCAATTTGAACGAGCGCTTCCCGTTATCGCTTTTCATGATAAGCGAGGACGCCTTGACGCCTTCGCTTTCGGCGTTTATTTCATCGACGTCCGACGCAAGCTTATGCATATGCGTATTATATATGGTTTTCACCCGCTTTTTCAGCAGCGCCCTTACAGAATCCTTCGCGATATAATAGCCTTCCTCGAACGAGGTAGTCGAAAAGGTTTCGTTAAGCAGCAGCAGACTGTCGCTTGTGCAGTCGGAATAAATGGATTTAAATCTCACGCATTCCTCGCCGAGCCTTCCGAGGTCCATCGTCTTATCCTCGTCCGCCGGAAAATGTGTGTATATACAGTCTGCGGGTTTGTACTCAAATGATGACGCGGGCACGGATATTCCGCCCTGCGCCAGTGCGAACAGGAGTCCGACGGCCTGTGTAACGGTGGTTTTACCGCCGCGGTTCGCGCCGGTAAGTATATAAACGGTGTGCTCCTTATCAAATTTAAGGTCGTTGCAAACTAAACCTTCCGGATCATCCAAAGACATCGCGAGCTTAAGATTGTAAATCCCCTTAGCGTCCATGGAAACATCTCCGCCGTCAACAGGCCGCGGCTCACAGAATTTAAATCCCTTTTTTGCGTATTTGCTTATAAATTCCGCAAATCTGATATAATACATAAACTCCGGCATTATACGGGAAATATTTACAATGGCAATATCCGCGTATTTTGTAAGCGTATCTCCGAGCTTTTTCACAAGCGAATCAAGCATCTTGTTGATCACCGCATCAAGGTATTGCGGCACGTTTGCTGCTCCGTCGCCATTGGGAATATTAGCGAGCGTCGCCCTTATAAACGGATACGCCATATATTTTCCGACACGTTCAAAATAGGACACATTTCCGCTTTGACGCAGATCTATCGGATTATATCGCATGCCGCCGTTTTGTTCCGTGCCGTCGTGTATTTTATTTTTCACCGCGAGCGCGTCGGCAAAATGACCTACTATATTCGATTTCTTGAACGGCTTGCTGTTCACGGACACAAGTCCCATGCTGACGGCCTCGAACCTGTCGTTTACATTTACGCCGAGTGTAACGCTTTGTATATTTGACGATTTCGCCTTAAGCTCCGCGATATCCTTTTTCATTTCCGCAAAGCACGAATCCTCGTATAAATCGTCAAAATATTTCTTAACGTTAAGCAACCCCTCCGACTTTATTTGAACGTCGGAAAGACATTCCCTCACCGCCTCGACGCATTTGATATAATCATCAAGCTCGTCAAGCCTGTGCATAAGGTACCAGAACCCCAGCTTTTCGTCCGACTCGATATGTGAATTGCCAAAATTCCTGATAAACTCTAATTTTTTAAAAAGCTCCGATATTCGTTTCCTCAGTCCGGGAAGATTAAGAATATCCGCGAACACCTTTTGCCTGTAAAGCGCGGTGCGCGGATCCGGCGTCATATTTGATATTATATCCATTATATAGTTTTGCTCCCTTTTATCGTCTGCAAGCGAACGACATAAGGTATCAAGTCCCAAATCATGACATGCCGACTCCGAAAGCGGCTTATACTTTACTTCCTCATAAAATGGGAAAAGAATGCTGCATTGTCCATTTTCTCTCATATCACCGAAAACTCCTTTGCGATAAGGCGTGCCGCTAAAAAACGGCGGCCGCTGCCTATATCGTATCACGGGAGAAAATATTTGTCAACGCGTTTATAACTATCTCATGATTTTTTGACCGTTTATTTTATCCGCAGCGCGCGTATCGCGTTTAATACCGCGATCACCATTACGCCCACGTCGGCGAATATCGCGAGCCACATATTCGCGAGTCCCAGCGCGCCCAAGATAAGGCATACCGCCTTTACGCCAAGCGCGAATATTATATTTTCATACACGATCGCCATGCATTTTTTCGCGGTTTTGATCGCTTGTGAAATTTTTGTCGGGTTATCGTCCATCAGAACCACGTCCGCCGCCTCGATCGCCGCGTCAGAGCCGAGCGCGCCCATTGCTATTCCCACGTCGGAACGCGAGAGCACAGGCGCGTCGTTTATCCCGTCGCCCACGAACGCGAGCGCGGATTTAGGCGGCTTTTTATCAAGCAGCTCCTCAACTATCGCCACCTTATCCTCCGGCATAAGTCCGGCGCGGTATTCGTCAACGCCGACCGCCGCCGCGACCGCGGCGGCCGTTTTTTCACTGTCGCCGGTAAGCATAACGGTTTTCTCGATCCCGCTTCCTTTAAGCGCGCTTACCGCGTCCGCCGCCGTCGGCTTAATAACGTCGGAAATCAATATATATCCCGCGTAAACGCCGTCTATCGCGGCGTATATGACCGTGCCCGCGCCATCTGCCGCCTTTATCTTCGCGCCGGCGCGCGCCATCAGGCGCTCGTTGCCGACCGCGATTTTTTTGCCGTCAATAACCGCCGTTACACCCTCGCCGGCGGTTTCCTCTATTTCGCCGACGCGCGATTTATCCGCGTCCGGGTACGCCGCTTGTATGCTCTTCGCGATCGGATGGTTCGAACCGCTCTCCGCAAGCGCGGCGTATTCGATAAGTGTGCTCTTATCGACGCCCTCCGCCCGGATATCCGCGACCTCGAACACGCCCTTTGTGAGCGTTCCCGTCTTATCGAATACGATATATCTTGCTTTCGCAAGCGTTTCAAGGTAATTCGAGCCTTTTACAAGTATTCCCGCGCGGCTCGCGCCGCCGATCCCGGCGAAAAATGTAAGCGGAATACTTATTACCAGCGCGCACGGACAGCTTATAACAAGGAACGTAAGCGCGCGCATTACCCAGCTCATCCATTCGGGCGAAAGTCCCAATACCATGCGTACAAGCGGTCCGAATACCGCCAGCGCCGCCGCGCCGATACATACGGCGGGCGTATAATACCGCGCGAATTTGCTTATAAAATTCTCCGACCGCGATTTTTTCGCACCCGAATTTT
The DNA here is from genome assembly GCA_947628155.1 of uncultured Clostridia bacterium. Classification (GTDB taxonomy): domain Bacteria; phylum Bacillota; class Clostridia; order UBA1381; family UBA1381; genus 12844. Next base: position 5,603 of record CANQYQ010000069.1, on the reverse strand, counting down.
CCACAAGCTCCAGTATTTTCGACACCGTAGATTCGCCGAACTCCTTGGTTGTTAAAATTTTAACAAGTCCGGTCATATTAATGCATCCGCTTTGAACCGCCGCGCCTTTAGACACGCTCACCGGCATACTTTCGCCCGTCAGCGCGGACATATCAAGCGACGTGTTTCCCTCCGCGATAACGCCGTCTATGGGCACCTTTTCGCCCGGCTTTACGATAATTACCGTGCCTATCTCAACCTCGTCCGGATCAACCTTAACAAGCACCCCGTCACGCTCGATATTCGCGTAATCGGGCCGTATATCCATAAGCGCGGCGATATTTCTGCGGCTCTTGCCGACCGCGACACTCTGAAACAGCTCTCCGATCTGATAAAACAGCATAACCGCCGCGCCCTCGCGGAACTCGCCGAGTGCGACCGCCCCGACCGTGGCGATTGCCATCAGAAAATTTTCGTCAAATACCTGACCGTGTATGATCCCGCGCCCGGCCTTTAAAAGGATATCATAGCCTATAACAAGGTAGGGAACAAGGTACATCGCCATCTGTGCCCACCACGGCAGATCCTTTATCATATACGATGCGGCCGAGCAGATTACAAGCAGCACCGCCGCGATAATGATCCGGATAAGCGTTTTTTTCTGCTTCCTCGTCATAATATCACCTTAAATATATATTTCGCAGTCCGACTCCACCTTGCGGCAGGCCTTTAACACATTCTTCATAACCGACTTCGCGTCCGCGCCGTCCTCAAATTCCACGTTCATTTTAAGCGCCATAAAATTTACCACCGCGTTCTTCACGCCATCGGTATTATTCGCGGCAGTCTCCATCTTATTCGCGCAGTTCGCGCAGTCCACCTCAATATTATAGCTCTTTTTCATTATTATTACCCCCTGTGAGTTGATTTCATATGAACATCTGTTCATATGATAATATGATTATACCACCGTATGTGTTGCTTGTCAATACATTTTTTAAAAAATTTTGAAAAAAAAGAATAAATATTTAACGAAAAAAACCGCCCTTACGGCGGTCGTGGCGCGCGGACAAATATCCGCGCGCCGAATTTATGATATAACGTGATTAATTCGACAGAATTTCATCGATCGCCATTAATTCATCATCGGTGAAGTCTTGATTTTCAAGCGATGCGACATTTTCCGCAATCTGCTTTGCCTTAGACGCGCCGATAAGCACGGACGTCAGACGTCCGCCGCGAAGATTCCATACAAGCGCCATCTGTGCCAGAGACTGACCGCGGTTCTCGGCGATCGCGTTTAATTTTACGACCTTGTCTATAACCTCCGGTGTTATGCGGTCGGCTGTCAGGAAATGCGATTTACCCGCCGCGCGTGAATCCGCCGGGATCCCGTGTATGTACTTATTCGTCAGCAGTCCCTGTGCGAGCGGACAGAACGATATCGAACCGATGCCCTCCTGCTCGAGCACCTGCTGCAGGCCGTTTTCGATCCCGCGTTCAAACATGTTATAGCGCGGCTGGTGGATTACAAGCGGCGTACCCAATGATTTCATTATATCGGATAATTTTTTCGTATCCTCCGGGCTGTAGTTGGAGATCCCGACGTAAAGCGCCTTTCCGGAACGTACGATTTGATTGAGTGCGCCGGCGGTTTCCTCAAGCGGCGTATCCTTGTCCGGGCGGTGATGGTAGAAAATGTCCACGTAATCTACTCCGAGACGCTTTAAGCTCTGATCGAGACTCGCGATTAAATATTTGCGCGAGCCATGGTCGCCGTACGGACCGGGCCACATTCCGTAGCCGGCCTTTGTGGATATGATTATTTCGTCACGGTAGGGGGCAAGCTCGTTTTTGAGCATTTTGCCGAAATTTTCCTCCGCGCTGCCCGGCTCGGGGCCGTAATTGTTGGCAAGGTCAAAGTGGGTTATGCCCAAATCAAATGCTGTTGTTACCATGTCGACCATGTTGTCATAGCTGTCGTACGTGCCGAAATTGTGCCACATACCCAGTGAAAACGCGCTCAAAAGCAGTCCGCTCCTGCCGCAGCGATTGTATTTCATCTTGTCGTATCTTTTTTCGTTTGCCGTATACATGAAATTACCTCCTGTTTTTGTTTAATTGTAACATATAAATCCGATTTTGTAAATAATTATCAGCTATATTGTCGGGAAATTTGCATTAAAGCAACGCCGTTTTATCAAATCGTATATGCTTTTATGAATATATCCCGCTGACTTTCGGGATTTTACGGAAAAAGGAAAAGTGCGCGTAAAGTGCGGGTATGCCGAAAATATTGACAATAGCTGAAATTAATGATACAATATTTCTAATTAATTACGCGAAAGAGGGAGGGGGATATCCGATGAAAAGGAGCATGATGCAAAGGAGCATTGCCGCTATATTTTTCGGACTTTTGACAACGGCGTTATTATGCCATGCCGTCACGGCCGCAGAGGCGGAGCGGACGTGGTCGGGAGTGTACATAGACGACGACCCGGCATATTTTGACGCGTATAATATTAACGGGAACAATTATTTTAAGCTGAGGGATATCGCGTATGTATTGAGCGGAAGCGCGAAGCGGTTTGATGTTACATGGGATGGCGAAAGGAACGCCGTTAATATAATAAGCGACAGGGAGTATAATCCGGTCGGGGGAGAAATGGAAGTAAGTTCAAGCTCAAAAAGCAGACAGGCTGAGCCCTCTTCGGCCGCAATTTATCTGGACGGCCGGGAAATTCATTTGACGGCGTATAACATCGGCGGAAACAATTATTTTAAGCTCCGCGATTTGGGAGAGGCGTTGGATTTCAGTGTGGAATGGGACAGCGAAAGCAATGCCGTATATATTGAGACAGCGTACGGATATGTACCGGAGGGCGCCGGGAGCAGCTATGAATTTATAAGAGACGCCGGCGTTAAGAATACCAATGCCACATATATAAACAGATGGGCTTACTGTTCCTCCGTGCAGCAGTTTTTATATATGGATGAAGGACTTGCGTATGCGTATATGAAGGAGGGCATGCTTGAAATCGTAACGCCGTCGAAGCACTTATCGGTTGAAACGCGTTATCCGATCTTGGGTGATGTGATTTCGGATGAAGACGGGAACTTTTATGTCGTATGGGGCAAGGCTAACAAAACGGATGAATATGATACCGACACTGTTTTCATATCCAAATATTCTGCCGACGGCAAGCATAAAAAAACTACGGGTTTTGAGGGAAAGAGCGTAATGGGCGACAGCGGGAATACAAAAGTCCCGTTTGAAGCGGGAAAATGCGTTTCGGCTATCGGAAACGGGTATTTAATGGTAAATTATGCCCGGACGATGTATAGCGGTCATCAATCAAACAATGTTATAGGGGTAAAGATCTCAAATATGTCACCGGTAACACAGGAATCCAAGTGGAATATCCCGTATACGTCGCATTCATTTAATCAAAGCATTGTCTGGTACGATTCAGGATTTATTTACGCGGATCAGGGAGACGCGTATGACAGAGGGTTTATTATAACAGATGACAGCGGTGAAAAAAACATATTCCACTTCTATCTGCAGGCGAACGCCGATTATGATATGTATATCGTTAACGAGACATTCGCGCAGATGGGCGGACTTGTGAAAACGAACAGAGGACTGGGATTTGTCGGCGCATCCGCAAAATCAATAAGCGAAAACGCGAAGGAGGAGCCGCAGAATTTATTTGTTCAAATATTCAAGCCAAACAAAAAATTATCCTCATCGATGTTTGTCGGCGGGGAAAAGCGGAGAGGCGCGACATCTACCGATATTAATGACAATAAAAACGCGCCGTTGGAACAGGTTACGGATTACGGGGTGCATTGGCTTACAAATTATACGGACAGAGACGTTATAGCGCCGCATGCCGCGGCGGAGGGCAATAAAATTATAATATTATGGAATGAACGCGGCGACAATGGGGTAGAGGCGTATTATACGGTTCTGACAGCGTCGGGCGATGTTGTTACCCCGGCCTCCTCACTTGGGAAGGTACAGTTAAATTCCTTCGAAGACCCTATATATTATAACGGAAGGGTATATTGGGCCTGCGCTCATAACGGCAGCATAAGAGTGTTGAGTATAGATGTTTAAATATTCGCAATATACATTGTGTGCGTCGGCCGCGGCATTTGCCGCAAATACCGTCAAGCGCTGTCAGCGCTTGACGGCATCGGCCCGATCGGCGCCGGATTTTTTTTTTGCTCCAAATTGATCAAGTAATTTTTTATACCTCGCGGTAAAAGTCGTTCTTTAATTCCGACATGATAAGATAGCAATCCCTGCCGTAAAGCATCGCCGCCGGTACGCGCCATGGACGGCCGTACCAGAAATTATCGGCAATCATTTCCCCGTCGGCATAAAGCTGCGCCGCGTCATATTCAAACGGTATTTCCACAAATCCGCGCGGATTTGTCACCTTGACCTTTTTCCATGTCAGCTTCCGCTCTCCGCCGATTTTAAGCTCATAATCATATTTCGGCTCGAACGGCTGTTCAGTATCCTCAAACATGATTCGGGCGCTTTCATACGCGAACGACACAGACATTTTCTCAAATTCCGAGCCGTTCCACACAAGATACGTAAACGGCCCGCCCTCGATCGAGACTATCGCGCCCTCGTCCTCGTACAGATTGCAGCCGAGGCCTATATAAAGCGTCCCCGATAATTTTCGTGCGTACCGCGCCTCGTCAAATGACAGAGTTACTATTTTAACTCCGTTTTTCACGAAAACAGAGTTAATTCCCGGCTTTGGTGTAAACGCCTTACCGTCCGCGAATTTATATTCCGGCGTGATCCCGTCAACCGCCGCGAAAAAATACGTGTCACCGACCTTGCACAGCGGCTGCGCGGACGCGTATTCAAGCGTTTCGCCGGACAGATCCATATTGAACGGCATGAAAAACGACACGCCGCTTTTGACCGTGATTTCGGGAAACGACACGCCCGGCGCGCTGATTACAACATTTTCTTTATCGGGCAGCGTCATTAGCCACTGGTAATTATTTACAAACACAAACCCGCTTTTGCCGTCTGTACGCATCGCGTATCGCAGCGGTTCCGTATCCTCGGGCTGAACCTCGCCCTCCGACGGCACATATTCCATAGGCGCTAATGCTTCGCCGAAATCCGCCGTGAACATATGCAGCATATTCAGCATGCCATAATGCTCCCTCGCCTCGCCGTATTCGGATAAAGGCGCTTGGAAATCATAGGACAGCGTGGTGTAATCATTGGGATATCCTGTCGCTTTTGTTTCGTTGAGCGTAGACAGCTTCCCTATTTTATTTGTACCGCCGTGGTACATGTAATACCCGGGCAGATTATTTCCGCTGCCCAGCTTCGTAAGCGACAGCGCGTAAATATCCATCGGACGTATATACGGCCTGCGGTGATGCGTCACCTGCATACCGCCGCCCAGCTCGCACGTCGCGAACGGGTAGCGTTCATACGGCAGCCGCCAGCCGTCCTCATGCGCTTGTCCTATAATATCCGCGCCGATTTCCGAATCGTTGCGGACGCCGTTGAACACGTAATGCTTCGACAGCGGCAGCCGTTCAAGCGTTTCCTCCCACGGCGCGTCCGGGTACGCGCC
>CANQYQ010000068.1 GCA_947628155.1 uncultured Clostridia bacterium | reverse complement strand
GGAATCCCCCAGTCAGCTACGCTGACAGCCCCCTTTGACAAGGGGGCCTTAGCAGAGCACCGCCATACGCAAAAGCGATAAACTAAAATTTAATGGAGAATAATATGGATTTATCATTATATTTAATCACCGATTCGCGGGGAATCGGTGAAACGGAATTTTACAACATAATCGAGCGTGCGGTATCGGCCGGGGTAACGATGGTGCAGCTTCGGGAAAAGGCGATGTCGTCGCGTGAATTTTACAATCGCGCTCGGCGTGTTAAATCAATCTGCGCGGCGGCGAACGTGCCGCTCATAATAAACGACCGCGTTGACATCGCGCTCGCGGTGAACGCGGACGGCGTTCATCTGGGCACTTCCGATCTGCCTGTCGCCGCTGCGCGGAAAATCCTCGGCCCGTCAAAAATAATCGGCGCGACCGCAAAGACGATCGACGCGGCAATCACCGCCGCAAATGACGGTGCGGATTATTTCGGCATAGGGGCGTTTTTCGCGACAGATACAAAATCCGACGCCCTTGTTATGACTCCGGATAAAGTGCGCGCGGTGACGGACACCGCGCCGATACCGGCAGTCGGGATCGGCGGACTTACACCGGAAAATATGGGAATAATAAAAGACAGCGGCGTAAGAGGCGCCGCAATATCGCGCGCGATAATGTATGCCGATAATGTCGAATACGCTGTGGAACGCTGCGTGAACGCGGTAAACGCTTTAAAATCATGATTATAATATTGTTACTCCGAACCCCGCGGGAGGTTTTTATTTAACTTTTTCAAATTAATGCTTGACAAACCAAGGGCCGCGAAATACGCGGCCCGTTTGATAATGTCATAAATCAGTGCTTCGCGGCTTATGCTTCGTGCCGTGCTTTGGCCGTTTATCAACCCATTAACCCGAATGACGCGACTACCGACACGACCACCGTCGCGATCATAGCGGCGGCAATCACTATACAGATTATTCTCATTGTCTTTTTGCTGAACATCGTTTATCACCCCGCTGTAACTGTAATTATACGATTTATTATGGTTGCCGACTCAGCGCGCGTCAGCGTCGCCTTCGGCTCAAACGCGCCCGTATCCATGCCGTCCACGAAACCCTGCGCGTATGCGAGCTTAACAGCCTCATGCGCCCAGCCGCTTATATCATCCGCGTCCGTAAACGGCAAATCCTCGCCCGGTTTCAGTTCCTTTGTGGTTTTCGAGTTGCGCGTATACTGATACATATACTGCACTATTACCGCCATTTCCTCGCGTGTTATCGGCAGATTACCGTTAAACGCGCCGCTGTAGTGCGCCCTGACAACTCCGTCCTCGTCACGCTTTACCTCAAGATTATAGCCCGCGACCATATTTTCCGGTACAAGGCCTTTGTCAACAGCGCTTTGAAGATACGGCGCGAACCAATCATCCGCGTCCGCGTCGAGGCATTCGCCCGCGCGAAACGGTACTGTTTCTATGCCCGTGGCTTCCATAGTCATTTTCAGAAATTCCGCGCGCGTTACTGCTCCGTCCGGGTTAAACTCCGTCTCCGATATTCCGTTCACAATACCCCGATACGCAAGGTCGGTAATTGTCGCTTCGGCCCAGTGGCCGTGTATATCCGTAAACCGCGCCGCGAACACCGACGGCACAGCCGCTGTCATAATACCGGCGGCCAATACCGCCGCGATATATCGTTTAAATTTCATCTCTTATCCTATTCTCCTAACTTAATATTCTCACGGAAGCAGTCCGCCTATAACCGTCGCAGCCTGCGCGCGCGTAAGCTCCGCCTTCGGCGCGAATGTTCCGTCGCCCATGCCGTTAATGAGGCGCATGAACGTCGCCGTGTCGATTTCGTCCTTATACGGACTGTCCGCGATATCCGTAAACGGACTTGTCCACGGGCCGTTGTAGGACGGAATATCAGGAGCGGCCGCGTTATCCGTAACCTTGAGCGCGTTTATCATAAGCGCCGCCATTTCCTCACGGGTTATCGGCTTATCGCCGAAAAATGCAAGCTCGATCGGACGAGCACTAAAAGCATCCGCGTCAATCGTGATCACGTTATACTGCGTAACATCAGCCGTAACCGCTTCCTTATCCTCGGTCGCCTCCGACAACACTTTTGTGACGGTTTCCTTACCCGTGCAGTCCTGTACCATTTCCACAGGTATCAAACCCTTATCAGCCGCGCTCTGCACATAATAGCAGTACCAGTCGTCCTGCTTCGCGTCGAGGCACTCGCCCTCGCGGTACGCGTGACCGGGAACGCCTGTCGCCTCCATTACCATTTTCAAAAACTCCGCGCGCGTGACCGTGCCCTCGGGATTGAATTTGCCGCTGCCGTCGCCCTCGATAACGCCGTCCGCCGCGAGCCTTTCAATCGTATCTGCCGCCCAGTGGCCGTCGATATCGGTAAACGCTTCGGCGGGCTTTAAATATTTCGCAAGCTCCGGCACGTTTTCGGGAATAGCGTCCGCGATAAGCGACGCTATTCTTCTCGCGCCCTTCGCCTTCAAATGCGTCGTGTCATTTGTGCCGGTCGGGTACGCCTTGCTCTCGAGCGGTTCGCAGATGAAATAGCCGGAAAGCACGTCATCCTTATTCATGCTGTTCCACTCGTCGGTTATGATTCTGTTCGCGTCAATGAATTTACAGCCTAATTCCTTCGCCAAATCGCGCGTCGGGTCGGCGTAATCCTGACGGGATTCCATGAACTTGACGTTTTCCTCGTCCCACCACGCGGCCGCGGTCGCCGTCATGAGCACGGGAATACCGCCGCGCTTTTCCGTTTCGCCTATGTACTTGTCGGCGATAAGCTTCTTGTAATCCTCAACGCTTATATATCTCTCCGGCTTATCGACCGCGCCGTCGTTTATGCCGAACTGTATGAAAATATAATCGCCCGGCTTCATTTCGGTAAGGATTTTGTCAAGTCTGCCGTCGTTGTTGTAGCTTTTCGAGCTTCTGCCGCCCATGGAGCGGTTTTCAACGATCACGCCGTCGGTGAACTGCTCCGAAAATACCTGTCCCCAGCCTGTCTGCGGATATACGTTTTCGTAAACGTACGTCTGCGCCGTGGAATCGCCAGCAACAAATATCGTCGGCTTCTCGCCCGGCTCGGTGCGCTCGGGTATCTGCTCGATTTTGATTTCCGTCACGTTCGGGTTTTCGCCGAGAACCTGTACGTTTAATTTGCCGTCCGTAATGACGACCGGCTGCGGGTTTTCCTGCGTCTTGCCCGCCTCGAGAGTGTACGCCCTTACGCGCTCGCCGCCGTTTATGTAAATATTCGCCTTCGTCTCCGTCTTGCCGCCCGTTGTAACGGTAACGGTATAGTCGCCGTTTTCAAGCTCGCGCTCGTATACCACTCCGTCATCCTTGTCCGGCTTGACCTTTGTCATATCCACCGTTTCCGAAAACAGCTCCTTCGCCGTATCCGGAGCCGCGGACACCGTTATTCCCGCGCTTATAAGCATTACCGCCGATAGGCACAGTGATATTATCTTTTTCATGTTCATCTCTCCTTTGAACCGAATATTGCTTTTAAATCGGAGCAACGCTCCCGCTAGGTTTGCTTAAATCGCAGATCGCAGCAGATCGTAGGGGCGATAGCTCCTTATGGTTTCATAGGGAGATCATAACTCCCACCGAAATCCTGAAACGGAATCCGCCGTCTTAGAGACGGGAACGCCTACGCTTAGATTATATTATACAACAAACAAACGCGAATTTCAATACAAACCGCGCTTTTTTTATAGAAGCGTCCCAAAAGCTTTCGTTTTGATTGCGCCGTCCGTAGTACCTTACCTCGTCCATGCTTCCGATTTTTCGCTGAATTGTTCCTGCAATCTTTTCAAAAACAATTCTGATGCTTGTGAAAACACCTGATATTTTTTCCATACAATATCAAGATGTACGGACATTTCAGATTTCAGCGGTCTGAAGCAAAGCGTATTTTTTTCATTTGTCCGTATGATCTTATCAAGGCACAAAACATAGCCTAACCCCTCGTCCGCCATAAGCGAAGCGTTATAAAGCAGATTATAGGTTGCGACAATATTTAATTTTTCAAAATCCTGTTTTATCCATTTAGGTATATCTCGGCTTAATAGCGTTTGTCGGGAAACTATCAGCGGCAAATCCCATAAATCTTCAGGTTCAATACATTCTTTATCGGCAAGAGGACTGCTGCATCGCATAAGAAGTCCCCAAGTATCAACCACCGGCAGCCTTAAATACTCATATTTTGTTACATCGGCAGGCTCTACAAAAACGCCGAAGTCGAGCAGTCCCTTATCAAGTTTATCGGATATATCATCGCTGTCGCCGCTGAAAATATGATAGTGAATATCGGGATATTCATTGTGTATTTCGGTTGCAATACGCGCAATTAACCGCATAGCGTCCGTTTCGCCGCCTCCTATGTAAACATCGCCGCTTATTAAATTATTATCGGATAAAAATTCGGCTTTTGTCTTGTCCGCAAGATTTATAATATCCTCGGCGCGTCTTTTAAGCAGCATACCGCCGCCGGTCAGCGAAAGCTGTTTGCTGCTGCGCACGATGAGCTTCGTGCCGAGCTCGTCTTCCAAATCCATAAGCTGGCGCGACAATGTGGGCTGAGTGATATGCAGCGACTCAGCCGCTTTTGAAATGCTAAGCTCCCGCGCAACCGCGAGAAAGTATTTTAAAACGCGTATTTCCATTGTATATCATCCCTTCTTGACGCGGTCATCATATCATAAAATAATATGCCTGTCAAGCATATTATAATATGCGATATAAGTATTTGACAGAGGCGCTTTTTCAGTGTATGATTAAGGTATAACAGGTTTTTTCAAATGATGGGCATACGGCCCTTATTGAACAATCAATTATTATGAAAGGACGGTAAATCAAAATGACGGAGGCAATAAAACTTACGACCGAATGGGACAAAACTTTCTCGAAAAGTGATAAGGTAAACCACAAAAAGGTGACGTTCCGCAACCGCTACGGAATCACATTGGCTGCGGATATGTACACGCCGAAGGATGCGGACGGAAGGCTCGCGGCCATCGCGGTATGCGGACCGTTTGGAGCTGTAAAGGAGCAGGCTTCGGGTTTATACGCACAGACAATGGCGGAGCGCGGATTCCTGACGATTGCCTTTGACCCATCGTTCACGGGCGAGAGCGGCGGAGAACCGAGATATATGGCGTCGCCTGATATTAATACGGAGGATTTTCAGGCGGCGGTGGATTTTTTGTCTGTACAGGACAATGTTGACCCCGATAAAATCGGCATAATCGGAATCTGCGGCTGGGGCGGAATGGCCTTAAACGCCGCCGCGCTCGATACGCGCATAAAGGCGGCGGTCGCTTCGACCATGTACGACATGACGCGCGTTAACGCAAAGGGTTATTTCGACGCGGACGACAGTGAGGAAAAGCGATATGAGGCAAAAAAGGCGCTCAATGCGCAGAGAATAACCGATTACAAAAGCGGCTCGTACGCGCTCGGCGGCGGAGTTGTTGACCCGCTTCCCGATGACGCGCCGTTTTTCGTAAAGGATTACTATGACTATTATAAAACGGAGCGCGGCTATCATAAGCGCTCGCTCAACTCCAACGGAGGCTGGAATATTATCGGGTGTATGTCGTTTATAAATCAGCCGATTTTGCTCTACAGCAATGAAATCAGATGCGCTGTGCTCATTATGCACGGCGAGAAGGCGCACTCGTGCTATTTCAGCCGCGACGCATACGCGGATATGGTAAACGGAAATAAGTACGCGGATAATAAGGAGCTGCTTATCATTCCCGGCGCGGTCCATACGGATCTGTACGACGGGGGAGGAAAGAACGCTATTCCGTTTGACAAGCTGGAGAGCTTTTTTAAGGATTATCTGGAAGGGTGATACGGGTTGAAGAAGGAATTGATATTTTGCGCCGCGCTTGCTTTTGCAATGATGTTATCTATATCCTCAAACGTTTGCGCGGCGGACGGTTTTCCCGCGCACGAGCCCTACGGCGAGGGCGTTGGCGCGATGCCCGGCCGCGTTGTATGGGCGTACGAGCCGGATTCCGTTGACTGGGACGGAAACGGATACTGGTGGGAGCCGGATAATTTTAACGAGGATGTTATGAGGGATATGGTTTCCGACTCTATTGCAGTGCTCGGCGGCGCATCGACGGCGGCGGACGGCTGGAGGGCGCTTTTTGAAAACCGCAACGAGCGAAACGGCGAAAGCGGCGGCTATAAGGCGGGTGAAAAGATAGCGATAAAAGCCAATATAAACGGCTCGGCGGTGATGGACGACGACACCTCCGGCGAAACGGGCATGAGCTATACAAATCCGGTGCTTTTAAAGGCGCTGCTTAGTTCGCTCGTCGAGGACGCGGGAGTTAAACCGTCGGATATTACGGTCTACGATGTGTCGCGTCTGTTCCCCGATTACATGGAAAAAATGTGTACCGAGGGGATACTGAGCGGCGTGAGGTTTGTAAACCGCGATAACGGAGCCGCCGATGAAAGCGCGCCTATCGTGTGGTCGCATGAGTTTGGCGGCGCGGTGAATTATCTTCCGACCTGCGTTACCGAAGCGAAATATATGATCAACCTCGCGAATTTAAAGGGACACAGCTACGGGATAACGCTGTGCGGTAAAAACCACTTCGGTTCGTTTATAAACGGAAACGCGATGCGCCCGCCCGAGGGAGCGAATCTGCATCAATGGCTGACGAGAAGCGAAATGGGAATTTACAGTCCGCTCGTGGATCTAATGGCGAACAAGCATCTCGGCGGCAAGACGGTTTTGTATATGCTCGACGCTATCATATGCGCGCCGTCGGAGGGCGCGTCAATTACGCTCAGCAATTCAAAATGGCAACAGGAGCCGTTTAACGGAGATTTCACCTCAAGCGTATTCATGTCGCAGGACCCCGTCGCGATAGATTCTGTGGGCGCGGATTTTATTATCAACGAGCCTGCCGTTACGGAAAACAATTCCTCCGCGCGCGATGTGACAAACGAGAATTATTTGCATGAAGCGGGACTTGTTAAAAATGCGCCGTCGGGCACGGTCTATACAGACAGCTTTGGGGAAACGATTACCAATCTGGGTGTGCACGAGCATTGGAACGACCCGGCCGATAAGCAGTACAGCCGCAACCTCGGCAAAGACGAGGGAATAGAGCTTGTCATGGCGGAACCGAGCGTTACCAAGGATGTGACTATGACATACGACGCGGAAAGCGGCGAAATTACGGTCAATAACGCGCCCGCAAACAGCGCTTTGATTATCGCGTTCTATAAAAACAGCGTTTTGTCGGGCGTAAAGCTGCATAAGGGAAGCGGTACGTTTACGGCAAATGTCAAAGAGGATGTTGAAACTTCGGATAAGATCAAAGTATTTTTATGGGATATGAAAACCATACGCCCGTTAGGCGAGGCAAAGGAAATCATGACGGAGGCAAAAATGAATGTCAGAATAGGAGACGCGGTATTTACCGCCGCGCTTGAGAATAACGCGGCGGTCAGCGAATTTATCGAGATGATGAAGGAAGCGCCGGTCACGATTGAGATGAGCGATTATTCGGGATTTGAAAAGGTAGGACATTTGGGCAGAAGTCTTACGGCAAGCGACAGTCAAATGACGACGGAAGCCGGCGACATCGTGCTTTACAGCGGTGATCAGATCGTTATGTTTTACGGCTCAAATACATGGGGATACACGAAGATAGGACATATCGACGATTTGACAGGCTGGGAAGAAGCTCTTGGCAGCGGCGATATTACGGCGGTGTTCTCACTCGCCGAGTAACGAATCATAAAAATAACGGAGAAATATTATGACAACACAGGATTTTTTACAAAAAATGAGAAGCGGCGCACCTGCCGAAGCGGGTTCGGATATGCACATGATGATGCACGGTTTAAGTCAGCGCGCGCTGAAAATAACGGCGCGGTTAAACGGAGAGTACCATGAGCCGGCGGAGCTTCGGGAGATTTTTTCGGAGCTTATAGGAAAAGAAATTGATGAAAGCTTCGGACTTTTCCCGCCGTTTTATACGGACTGCGGTTTGAATACTGTCATAGGTAAACATGTGTTTATTAATTCCGGCTGCCGTTTTCAGGATTGGGGCGGAATACAAATAGGCGACGGAACGCTTATCGGTCACAGCGTCGTTATCGCGACGATCAATCATGGCTTAGCGCCGGAAAAAAGGCACGACAATATTCCGTCGCCCGTTATAATCGGCAAAAACGTATGGATAGGCTCAAACGTGACGGTGCTGCCGGGCGTAACGATAGGCGAAAATTCCGTTGTGGCCGCGGGCGCGGTCGTGACAAAAGACGTTCCGGCGAATGTAATTGCCGCGGGAGTTCCGGCGAGGATAATACGAAAAATTGAAAAGAAGGACAAAAATGAAGACCGCGGTTAGCGCCGGAGATTTATCGGTCAGAAACGGATCGGCCGCAAGCCGCGTTTGCTGCCCGTAAATGCAGCCGTGCAGAGCGAAAAAAGACAGCCGCCGTAAGTATGGCGGCTGTTCTTTTATGTTTTAGATTGATTTATGCGGTTTAGTTGCCCCACGATACAAGCACCATCGCGATGTCCTTTGAATCGATCGCGCCGTCGCGGTTCAAGTCATACTGAATATATTTCTTAGACTCCTCGGTAACGTTTTCGGTGTCATTTGTTGTTCCGAAGTACGCGACTGCCGCGGACAGATCATATAAGTCAATATGCTGACTGTTATCTATATCGCCCGCGAGGAAGGTTACCTCACGCTCCACATCATCAAAGCTGTCGCTCTGAGTTACCACATGCTTATTATCCATTGCATTGTTCCAAACTGTAATAATGTGCGGAACTTCAGGCTCTTCGCCCGTGATAACCGCGTCAACGCTGTATGTACGGTAGCCCTTGCCGCTGAAGGTAAACGTGAAGCGGTTGCCTACGCCCTCAGGAATCGGCAGGGTTGTCAAAATCTGATAGCCGTTCGCTTTCCCATCATCCGTCTGTGTAATGTCGGCGTCATAGCTGAAATGCTTTTCTTCAACCGTCGCATCGCTGCTATCATTGTCTGTTCCGAGATCGATGGTTTTGTCAACACCGGCGCCACCGCTTATGTTTACGCTCATATCTGTGTAATCAACGCTGCCTGCGACAACATTATTGGGAAATACGACGTTAATTGTAACCTTCTTATCTGCGGGTTTATTTTCCAAGTTCCATTCTCCGCTTCCTTCGCCGTCAACGCCGCCGATATGCAGTTTGTCATCCGGGGTTATGTGATTACTGTCATAGCTGTAGGTGTACACAATATTGTCGTCAACATCCGGTGCGGACGCGAACAATTTCGCGGTCTGCACCTTACCGTCTACAACCTTAACAGTATATGAACCCACGCTGACAAGCTCAATTTCGCCGATTATAATATTTTCTCCGCTGATTGACGCGGGATCGCCGTCAAGATTGAATCCGTAACGGTGCGACGCACCTTCACTAGCGTCAACCTCGCCCAAATCGGTTAAAACGTTGTTTCCGTAAGGCGTAATAACATATTCAGCGTTTTCATCGCTAATATTAAACGTAAACTCGGACGACATATAGCGGTAAATCTTCTTATCTTTATCCGCGCTTAATACTATGTATGCCTTTGACGGATTACTCTCCTCAGCCAATGTAATGTCTTCAAGGCCTTTAAGGCTGGTCTTGAGCGATACTGTTATATCGGTTCTGTTTGCCTCGTCATATTCCGCTAAGCTTTCATATGTGGTTGTTTCTTCTTCGATTGTTTCCTTGTCCTTGTCGGATAGGGATATGCCTTCTTCGGTTAATTCTCCAAACGCCGATATATCCTGACCCCATGTAACATATGAATTATCTTCTATAAACCGAGCGTCTGTCTCCCCGGCAATATAACCTTTTTTTATGTCACCGCTGTTCGGAACATTAACTTTGCCTACATTAGTGTTTCGTTCTAAGTCAAACCACGAACCTTTATCGCCTTCTTCCTGTTGGCGGCCTATAATTCCACCCACATAACCTGTCGTAGTGCTTTCGCCAAGTGTTACATCGCCGCTGTTAGTGCTGTCGTATATGTGACCACCTTTGTTGTACTGCGTATCTCCGGCAATTCCGCCCGCAAATCCGGATGGAGCATTAACAGTAATATCGCCGGTGTTTGTACAATCATACACAAAAGAATCAAATATTCCGAATATACCACCCGCATGACCTTCGCTTTCGGAGCTGCACTCTATATCACCGCTATTTGTGCAGTCGTCTGCGGTTGAGTTTCTTTCCGCATAACCAGTAATTCCTCCCGCATATCCTGCTCCTTTGGTATTTGAACATTTGATATTGCCGCTATTTGTGCAATTTTGCACAGTCGTACCCGCTGTAGCACCGATAATACCTCCGACCCAAGCATCGGTGCAGTCTCCGTCAACAAAGATAGCCCCCTTATTACTGCAACCGGTAATACTCTTTCTGTCTCTTGCCAGACTATAAAAACCTGCAATACCGCCTACATATGCAGTGTCCCCAGAAATTTTGAAATTTATGCTGCCGTAATTGGTGCAGTCTGAAATATTCAGATAATCTCCGCTTCCGGCAATACCGCCGATATAACTATCCCGACCATAACCGCTGTCTCCGATAATACTTCCGGAATTGGTGCAATTTGTTATGCTTCCGCTCCCACCATTGAAACCGCCTCCAAAAATTCCGCCGCAATAAATAGGAGTGCTGGCATCATTACATGTCAGCGTTCCGCTGTATTCACAGTTTTCGATGATAATGCTGGTTTTAAAGCCGCCGACTATACCACCAACACAGCAGTAAGTGCTATTCGGTACTACGGTAATGTTTACAGAGCTTGTACAATCTTGAAACGTTCCCCCGTTACTTTGCGCTGCAACGCTGCCCGCATCAACATTAATATATTGAGGTGTTGACTCTACATCTCCGGCAATATCAACATCATGTATTGTACCGGAATTGCAGGCAAATAATCCGCCGGGGGTCTCACCAATCCGAGAGTCATAAAGTGTTTTTTGTTTTAATCCGGTAATCTTATTGCCACCACCATCAAAGGTTCCTTTAAACGGAGCATTATTAACTTGGCCATCCACAAGTTGAGTTCCTACGGATACCCAATAATGTTCACTCAAATCAATACTATCCTCTAAGGTAACTGTTTTGTCTTCATAGCTTTTTTCTGTAGTTACGTTTTTCGCAAACCACGCCATGCCAAGCGCGGTTTTAATCGTGACGTTACCGGCCGTATCTATTGTGTAATCATCGGAGTTGCTTGCGGTATCGGCGTAGTCCGTCCACGTGTCCACCTTAGTATCACTATGTAGTCCATCGACCCACACGTGTTCAGCATCGTCCGGCGCATCCTCGGCCGCCAATACCGGCACGGTGGCCGACAGCGCCATTGCCGCGGCAAGCGCCGCTGCTAATAATTTTTTCATTTTCATTGGGATTGTCCTCCTTGTATTATATAATCATAGTTTAAATATCCATTTTTATGGATATATGCTATACTGTTATAGACGCTGT
>CANQYQ010000067.1 GCA_947628155.1 uncultured Clostridia bacterium | reverse complement strand
ACGGGAACGCTCTGCTTGCGCCCCTTGTTAAAGGGGAGAGGGCCAACGAAGTTGGCGAGGGGATTCCGCAATTACGACAAATCGCTGTAATATGCGGTTTTCTGTAAAAATGAATCCCTCCGTCATTTGCTCCTTACAGTCGCAAATGCCACCTCCCTTTGACAAGGGAGGCTAACGCACGCCGTATACCATATTGGGTTACGGAACACGGGCGAACTACGGTATTCGCATTCCCATACGCATTTACGCGATAAACTAAAATTTATATATTGTCACTGCCCAATAAATTATGATATCGCAGATAATCCTGCGGATTTGTACTTATAATTCTGTTGACCCTCCCGTCAAGCAGCTCCAGCGTCACGTTATTATACATTTTAATATGCCTTTGCCGAATCTGCGTATTATCAAAAAATATAACATCCGTCGGCACGACCGAGTAAATCATTCTCCCGTCCCCTTTCCTATAAGCTCATACATTTTCTCAAGCGCGTCCGACAATCCGCCCATCTCGTTTATCAGCCCCGTATCGACCGCCTGCTTCGCGAACAAAATTGTCCCCACATCGTTTGCCATATCGTCCGTCCGAAGCATGAGCCTCCTGAACTCATCATCTGATATATTGGAATTGGACACGACAAATTCAATTATTCTGTCCTGCATATTTTCAAAATACCGAAATGTCTGCATAACGCCTATAACCACGCCGCTCATACGCATCGGATGCACGGTCATCGTCGCTGTCGGCGCGATAAACGAATAATTCGTCGATACCGCGAGCGGTACGCCTATGCTGTGTCCGCCGCCCAGAACCAGCGATACCGTAGGCTTGCTCATTCCGGCTATCATTTCCGATATCGCAAGTCCGGCCTCGACGTCGCCGCCGACCGTGTTTAAAAGCACCAGCAGTCCGTCAATTTCCGGGTCCTCCTCCACCGCTACCAGCTGCGGCAGCACATGCTCATATTTTGTCGTCTTATTCTGCGACGGCAGGATTTGATGCCCCTCGACCTGTCCGATTATCGTAAGGCAATGTATATTCCCGCGCGGATTTTTCGTTACGACCGAGCCGAAATCCTCTATGGATTCGCGTTCGTCGGCGCGCTTATCGTCATCGTTTTCTTTCTTCTCGCACATAAATCGTATTTCCTCCGTTTTCAAATACTTAATAATTATTATTTTGAATATGGCAAAAATTATGTATTATTTTTATAAATTACATCGGTATGATCCCGTTAATTTCATTCCACGCATTCCCGCGCTTAAACACGGCGCTGTGCCGGATGGAAAAAAAATTGCGTTCCGATAGTTGTAATTGTGAAAAAAGTATGTTATAATAACCCTTCAAGGAGGGATCACGATGCCAATAAAAATACCGGATTCGCTTCCGGCTACAAAGCAGCTCAGAATGGAAAACATATTCGTTATGAGTGAAACGAAGGCGGCGCGTCAGGATATACGTCCGCTTAAGATTGTAATAGTCAATCTCATGCCTACAAAAATCACGACGGAAACGCAGCTTTTACGGCTTTTATCGAATTCGCCGTTACAGATTGAGATAGATTTTCTGCAGATGGAGTCGCATAAATCCAAAAATACCTCATACGTACATCTTGACATGTTCTACAAAACCTTCGACGAAATAAAAAAATCCAACTACGACGGGATGATCATCACGGGCGCGCCGGTTGAAAGCCTCGAATATGAGGATGTTGATTACTGGGACGAGCTCGTTGAAATAATGGAATGGTCGAAAACGCATGTGACATCCACGCTCCACATATGCTGGGCCGCGCAGGCCGGACTCTATTATCATTACGGCATACCCAAATATCCGTTAGCGGAAAAATGCTCCGGCGTATACCGCCATCGGGTAAATAGGCGCACGGCGAAGCTTGTGCGCGGATTTGACAGTGAGTTTTATGCTCCGCACTCGCGCCATACCGAGGTTCGGGCGGAGGATATAAAAAGGGTGAAGGGTCTTGAAATTCTTGCGGAGTCAAAGGAAGCGGGCGTATACATAGTGTTCACCAAGGGCGGACGAAGAATTTTCGTCATGGGGCACAGCGAATACGATCCCAACACCCTGCGCGATGAATATTTCCGGGATTTGGAAAAAGGATTAAATCCGAAAATCCCGAAAAACTATTTCCCCGGTGACAATCCGCATTTGAAACCCGTTGTTCGCTGGCGCTCCCACGCGAGTCTGCTGTTCTCAAACTGGCTTAATTATTTCGTGTATCAGATAACCCCTTACGACATTGAGCAAATAAAATAAAGCTTACGCATTATCTTCACGGCGGCCTATAAAGGCCGCCTTTTTTTCATTAAATTTCCTTTTATATCATCACCCGCAATTCCACATACTAAATAAGGCCGCCGCGTTTTTTTAACAACTATACAGGCGAAAGGAGCGGGATTATGAATAGCAAAAAATACCCCGAGCATGTGATTTTTACTGACAGCAAATTCGATTTCGATACAAATGACACAATTTCCGCGCGCGAATGCACCGGGCTTATTCCATGGTCGCCGGAGAGCGAGGCGGAGCTTGACGCGTACGATGAAATTATGAATTATTCGCCCGAATCGGCCAATATCTATAATTACGGCAATAAATAAGCGTATGCTCCATCCACACACAGCCGTAAAGCAGTTTTAAAAAAATTTTATTTTTTTGAAATTTACTATTGACAAACCGAGATTTTGTGGTATAATAATACTCGTGCTTGCGGATGTGGTGGAATTGGCAGACGCGCCAGATTAAGGGTCTGGTGGGGCGACTCGTGCAGGTTCAAGTCCTGTCATCCGCACCAACCTTTCGAAAATGGCTTAAAACCTATGGTTTTGGGTCATTTTCTTTTTGCAGTCAGAAATGATAAAAATACTCTTGACGCTGATTTTACCACTACTTTACCACTACTTTTTAATTTTCCAGTACCTCGGCTATAGAATTGAAAGCCTCCGTCTTCATTTTTTGCGAAAGATACCCATCAATATTTGCTGTAGTATTGTAGTCGGTGTGTCCCAATACTCCCTGAATGACTTTGATACTATACCCCATACTAATTAGCATCGCTGATTTAATATGATATTTATGTACCAATTCCACTGGAGCAACAATAATAGCAGCAGCGATTTGAGCGTCGTGGTCGTTGCTCATGCTCTCGGATTCATGCCCGAGAATATAATGCGCTATGAAGAATTTGTGGTAGGCATGGTTTTCGTCGCAATAAATGGTGTATGGCGCAGCTTAAAATCGGGGACATCAAGCGATACCGCTTTGCTTCGGACTTGTGCCGAAAGAAAACATAGCGGACGTTCAGAACGCGCTTATACGCGCGAGCGAGGGAAAGCACCTCGAATGCGGTGAGATCGGTCTTGTGTATATCCTCCGCGCGCTCGCAAAAGCGGGCAGGAATGATATAATTTACGATATGATTTTAAAGGACGAACACCCGTCGTATCTGCGGTTCGTGAACATGGGCGAAACAACGCTGCCGGAGTTCTGGCGCGACGACGCGCGCAGCCGCAACCACGATATGATGGGGCATATTATGGAGTGGTTCTTTACCGAAGCCGCGGGAATAAAAAGCGGTAACGGATTTAAAACGGTAACCGTTTCTCCCTCGTGCAGCGTCTTTTTTACGGGATTTGAATGTGTATATAACAGCGTGCGCGGCGAGATAAGTGTCAAATATGAAAACGGCGCGGTAACGGTGTCCGCGCCGTGCAATACGAAAACAATTTGATTGGAGGCTTTTATGAGAAAAAGGGATATGGCGGAATTTGAGTTCGCGGAATATTCAAGCGGAAATCCGTTTACGGATAGATATACGGCGAGTTTTACAACGAAAACGAATCAAAGAAAACCTATGGCGCGGCTGCCGGAACAAATTACGGTCATACACGGCTCAGTGATAGTATATCAAATTCCTCCATCGTAAGCAATGGTTATGCCGCAACGCCATTGGCAGTTAAAACCGTGGCGATGAGTGGATTGGTGAATAACATGCAAATAGGGTAGAGGATTTAGCGTTCCCTACTCTATTTTTTATGATAAATTTCATCGAAAAAATACCTATTTTTATGAAATTTATTTTTATATAAATTGTTTACATTTCGCGGCATTTATTGTATAATACCATAAAATAAAAATCACGGAGGCAAATTATGGCAAAGTTATGGGGCGGGCGCTTTTCAAAAAGCACCGACAAGAAGGTTGACGATTTCAATTCCTCGATACGCTTTGACAAGCGTATGTACAGGCAGGATATTAAGGGTTCGATAGCTCACGCGAAAATGCTCGGGAAGCAGGGCATTATACCAAAAGAGGACGCGGACAAGATCGCCGTGGAATTACAGAATATTTCAGCGGATATCGACGCGGGCAGGGTCGAGTTTTTAATCGACGCGGAGGATATTCATATGAATATCGAAAAAATCCTGACCGACCGCATAGGCGACGCGGGAAAGCGTCTGCATACGGGCAGAAGCCGCAACGACCAGGTAGCGCTCGATATACGCATGTATCTGATGGACGAGATCGCGGAAATACGCGCGATGCTGATTCACGCGCTTACGGTTCTTGTCGATATGGCAAAGGAGCATACGGAAACGATTATGCCCGGGTATACGCATTTACAGAAGGCGCAGCCTGTCACGTTCGCGCATCACTTAATGGCGTATTTTGAAATGCTAAAGCGCGATTTGTCTCGCCTTGACGACTGCAAAAGGCGTATGAACGTAATGCCGCTGGGTTCGGGCGCGCTCGCGGGCACAACGTACCCGCTTGACCGTGAATTTGTCGCGAAGGAGCTGGGTTTTGACGCGGTCACGATGAACTCGCTCGACGGCGTATCGGACCGCGATTTCGTGATCGAGCTCGCGTCGTGTCTGTCAATGCTTATGATGCATCTTAGCCGGTTCTCGGAGGAGCTGATATTGTGGTCGAGCCATGAATTTTCATTTGTGGAGATGGACGACGCGTTTTCCACCGGCTCGTCAATCATGCCGCAGAAAAAGAACCCTGACGTTGCGGAGCTTATACGCGGCAAAACCGGACGCGTATACGGGCATTTAATGGGACTTTTAACGACGATGAAGGGCATACCGCTTGCGTATAATAAGGATATGCAGGAGGACAAGGAGCCGATATTCGACAGCGTTGACACGGTTAAGCTGTGTCTGCCGGTATTTTGCGATATGCTGTCCACGATGACCGTAAAAAAAGACAATATGCTCAAAGGCTCAAAGGGCGGGTTCACAAACGCAACCGATGTCGCGGATTATCTTGTGAAAAAGGGACTCCCGTTCCGCGAAGCGCATGCAGTCGTTGGTAAAATGGTCGCGTACGCGGTTTTAAACGATAAAAATCTCGATGAGTTTACGATGGACGAATTCGCGCGGTTCTCCGATATTATCGGCGATGATATATATGACGCGATAAGCATGGAAACGTGCGTGAACGACCGCCGAGTAATCGGCGGCCCGGCAAAGGAAACGGTCGGGGCCGCGATAAAATCGGCGGAGGAATATATGGCGGGGTTATAAATTTTAGTTTATCGGTGCGTTTGCGGCGTGCTTTGTAGGGGCGGCGATTCGCCGCTCGCAAGGCTTCCCCTATCGCACTTTTGCCTGTGGCAAAAGCCGCTTTGCGGGTTTCGCATGGCGAAACTGCGGCAGGAAGCTGTCAGCGCAGCTGACTGGGGGATTCCATAATTATGATAAATCGTTCAAATATGCGATATTCTGCAAAAATGAATCCCTCCACCATGCTGCGCATGGTCCCCCTCCCTTTGACAAGGGAGGCTAACGCTCGCCATATGCGATTTTCGCTAACGGGAACGCTCTGCTTGCGCCCCTTGTTAAAGGGGAGAGGGCCAACGAAGTTGGCGAGGGGATTCCGTAATTATGATAAAGCGCTGCAATATGCGGTTTTCTGTAAAAATGAATCCCTCCACCCTTTCGATTTGCAAGCAAATCGAGTGGGTCCCCCTCCCTTTGACAAGGGAGGCTAACACCCACCATATACGAAATCAATCACGGGAACGCTAACACCCGCCATTTACGTTAGCGCGATAAACATAAATTTACCTTACTAATTTTATAAAGGAAGCATTAATATGAACATATTTGAAATGAAAAATCTCTGCTACGGCGGGGACTACAATCCGGAGCAGTGGATCGGCTACGACGGAATATGGGACGAGGATTTGCGCATGATGAAGG
Organism: uncultured Clostridia bacterium; assembly: GCA_947628155.1. Classification (GTDB taxonomy): domain Bacteria; phylum Bacillota; class Clostridia; order UBA1381; family UBA1381; genus 12844. The sequence continues at coordinate 5,382 of CANQYQ010000067.1, read as the reverse complement.
AGGCGCGCATAAACTGTGTAACGCTTGGCGTATTTTCATGGGCGATGCTCGAAAAGGAGGAAGGCGTTTTCGATTTTTCATGGCTTGACGATATAATAAATAAGCTGTGGGAAAACGGCATACACGTCATACTCGCGACGCCGTCGGGCGCGCGGCCGCCGTGGCTCGCGCAGAAATACCCGGAGGTACTGCGCGTGCGCGAAGACAGGACGAAGCAGCTGTTCGGCAAACGTCACAATCACTGCCTCACCTCCCCCGTCTACCGCGAAAAGACCGCGCGGATCGACGCGGAGCTCGCGAAGCGCTACGGCCATCACCCGGCTGTTATAATGTGGCACGTATCGAACGAAATGAACGGCGACTGCCACTGTCCGCATTGTCAGGAAAAATTCCGCGAATGGCTTAAAATCAAATACCACAACAGCCTTGACGAGCTTAACCACGCATGGTGGACCACGTTCTGGAGCCACACCTACACCGACTGGCCGCAGATCGAATCGCCATCCACGATCGGCGAAAACATAGTCCACGGGCACAATCTTGACTGGACGCGGTTCACAAGCGACATGACGATCGACTTTTTCAAAAGCGAAGTCGCGGCGATACGTAAATATTCCGATCTGCCCGTTACGGCGAATCTGATGGATTACGAGTGGATGGACTATTACAAGCTCGCGGACAATATGGACATCGTAAGCTGGGACAACTACCCCAAATGGCACAACGACGACGAAACGCTTATCGAGACGGCGCACAAAACGTCGTTTATGCACGATATGTTCCGCAGCATGAAGCAAAAACCGTTCCTGATGATTGAAAGCACACCGTCGCTCGTAAACTGGCACGGCGTAAATAAGCTGAAAGCGCCGGGCATGAACACGCTTGCGTCAATGCAGGCGGTCGCGCACGGCTCCGAGGGCGTGATGTATTTCCAGATACGCAAAAGCCGCGGCGCGAGCGAGAAATTCCACGGCGCGGTTATCGGGCACTCAGGCCGAAGCGACGCGCGGGTGTTCCGCGAGGTCGCGGCGCTCGGGGAATTTCTCAAAAATCATCCCGAAATCAAGGGCAGCTATACCGCGTCCGAGGCGGCGGTTCTATACGACTTTGAAAACGCATGGGCCGTCAGCGATTTGTGCGGGTTAAAGCAAAACCGAGGTTACCGCGATACCTGCATGGCGCATTACGCTGCGATGAAAAGCGTCGGAATAAATATCGACGTAATAGGCAAGACCGCGGATTTCTCACGCTACAAAGTCATCTGTGCGCCTATGCTGTACATGACATCGGAGGGAACCATAGCTAAAATACGCGATTATATCAGCGGCGGCGGCACGTTTATCGCAACGTATCTTATGTCATACGCGGACGAAAACGACCTGTGCCACCTTGGCGGACTGCCGGGCGGACTTATGGATGTATTCGGACTTTGGAACGAGGAAATCGACAGCATTTACGAAAATAACGCGGTCATCGCGGATGGAAAGGAATACACAGTCACGGACTACTGTGAGCTTATCCACCCCGACGCTGATACCGATGTTTTGGGCGTATACAAAAGCGATTTCTACGCCGGCGAGCCGGCGGTAACGCGCAAAAAATTCGGTGCGGGCACGGCATATTACCTTGCGGCGAATACCGGCGCGGATCATTTAAAGCCGCTGTACTCAAAAATATTCGCGGACAATGATATAAAGCCGCTTATAGATTCCTTTGATGAAAATATTTCCGTAACACGGCGCGGCGATACGATATATATCATGAATTTCTCGGGCAAAAAAAGCACGGCTGTATATAAAGGTGAAACCATTACATTACAGCCGTACGAATGCGTATTAAAACGCGCATGATCACATTTCCTTTGACTTATCCATACATGCGCGCATTGCCTCAATAACGGCGGCGCGCATTCCCATGCTCTCCAGCGACGCGACCGCCTCTATCGTCGTGCCCGCCGGGGAGCATACCATGTCCTTTAATTCCCCGGGGTGCTTTCCCGTTTCAATTACCATTTTCGCGCTGCCAAGCACCGACTGCGCCGCGAATGTGTACGCCTGATTTCTCGGCATACCGCCTATAACGGCCGCGTCCGCCATGGCCTCAATGAACATGAACACATATGCGGGCGACGAACCGCTCACGGCGGTCACCGCGTCCATAAGCTTTTCCGGCACTATTTCAGCCTTGCCGAAGCTTGAAAACAGCTCCAGCGCCGTTTTTAATTCGGCATCCGTTACGTTTTTATTCGGCGACAGCGCCGACATTCCCTCGCCCACAAGCGCGGGGGTGTTAGGCATAACGCGGATAAGCTTTATTTTTTTGCCAAACGCCGTTTCTATCGCGTCGATCGACTGACCCGCGGCGATGGATATTATAAGCGTGTCCTCCCCCACCGCGTCCTTTATATCGTCTATTACCGCATAAATCACGTTCGGCTTTACGCACAGCAGCAGTACGTCAGCCGCCGATGCCGCCGCGCCGTCCGCAGCTCCCGTTACATCGTATTCATTTTTCATATTTTCAACCGCCGCCGGATTCGCATCATATACGATAACATCGCCTGGCGCGGTTATTTTCGCGTTTATTATCCCGCCTATTATCGCGCCGCCCATGTTCCCGCAGCCTATAAAACCTATTTTCATCAAAAATTCCTCCTCGCATTTTTACAATATATTACCATTCTACCACGCATTTGGGATTTTGTAAATATTAATATTTCCGCTTCGCTATCATGTAGCATATCCAATAAATAAGGCAGAAGCCGCATACGGTAAACGCGACGACGCGTCCGGCGATATCGTAATTAAGCGCGAACAGCACAAATACAGAGATCCCGGCAAGGATGATATACGCCGCGAACGACCACGACCGCGCCCTTTCCATAAGCATAATATTTCGCTCGTCCTTTTCCGCTATCTCCCTGTCACGCAGCTTGTCGGGATTTCTGAGCAGCGCTATACAGCGTCCCAGCTGCGCCGCGCCCGCCGCCGCAAGCGCTATGCCCATCGCCGACAATGTGTCGTTGACGTTTTTGTTGAAAAACGTAACCGCCCACAGCGCCGCGCCGATTATGATGTAGATTATCATAAGATACATTCTTGTTTTTACTTTTTTCTCAAATTCCATTTTATTCGTCCTCCTCAAATATAAATATGTCCTCGATTTTTACGCCGAAATATTTTGCGATCCTGTGCGCGAGCTGCAGCGATGCGTTGTATCTCCCTGTTTCAAGCGATATTATCGTCTGCCGCGTCACGCCCACCGCCTTCGCGAGCTCATCCTGCGTTATTCCGTGTTGCTTCCGCGCGTTCTTTACCGCCACTATCAAGCTATCATCTCCTTTTTATTTCATGTCAAGTGCACTTTACATTTTTCATTATATCACCTTATTCACAAATGTCAAGTATGTTTTACATTTTTATTTAAAAAATTTTTTCTGATATCCGCTGAAAACCGCCATTTCCCGGGGAATATTTTGTCGAAACATTTTTTTGATTCGACAACCGTATTTGACATTTTTCTCACAGGGGCGGGAGTATAATAATTTCATGAGGTGAGGCGATGAAGATTTACGCGGATGTTTTATTTTTAATAAACCTCGTAAGCTCGTACCTTCTTCTCGCGCTCACGGCGCGGATCACACACCGTTACGCAAAGCAATGGCGGCAGTTGTCGGCCGCCGCGCTCGGCGCGTTTTTGGCGGTTATAGGTTTTTGCGCCGGGGACTGTGCCGCGGCGGCAAAAATCGCTTCTTCGCTGCTTTTGCCGCCGGCGGCATTCGGTTTTAACGGTACGGATACCGTACGGCAGATAATAGTGTTCTCGCTTTTATCCGTGCTTTTCGCGGGTGTATTTGCCCTTATCGGCGGCTCGTCTCACGCGGTGGTGATACGCGGCGGAATAATGTATTTCGACCTGCCGGCCGTCAGATTCCTGACGGTGTTCGCGGTATCATACGCGGTAATATCGGTATCGGAGCGTTTTATAAAACGACGCGCGGCGGCGAAATACCATTGTATAAAAATTGTGCTTAACGGCAAAGCGGTATACCTTACGGCGCTCGTTGACAGTGGGAACGTATTGAAGGAGGCCGTCACCGGCAGAAGCGTAATCATCGCCGAATGGGATAAGATCGACACACTGTTTGAGCGCGTCGGATACGACGATTGGGTAAGAGGATGCGAAAAATACAGGCTTTGGCCCATCCCTTACCGGTCACTCGGCAATTCCAACGGGCTTGTGTACGCGTTCGCGCCCGACGAGGTGATCATTACGGAAGAAAAGCGGCGCTTGGGAAAGGTATTCGTCGGAGTAACCAATGAAAAGCTCTCGATGAAGGACGAGTACGACGCGATCATCGGCGCGTCAGTATGAGAGCGCGATAAAGGAAGGAGTCAAAAAATGGAATTTTTACGCAATCTGAGCAGACGTTTCGCGTGTGTTGGCAGCGCGCTGTTCAAGCAGAAGGACGTCTTTTACATAGGCGGCAGCGACACGCTGCCCGCGCCGCTTACAAAGGATGAGGAGGCGGAGGCGATGCGCGCATTGGCCGCCGGGGATTACTCGGTCAGAAAGCTGCTTATAGAGCATAATCTGCGGCTGGTCGTGTATATCGCCCGCAAATTCGAAAACACAGGAATTTATGTTGAGGATTTAATATCCATCGGCACGATAGGACTTATAAAGGCGATAAACACGTTCCGTCCCGATAAAAATATTAAGCTCGCGACATATGCGTCGCGGTGCATTGAAAATGAGATACTGATGTATCTGCGGAAAAACTCAAATATGCGCGCGGAGGTGTCGATCGACGAGCCTCTTAACGTTGACTGGGACGGGAATGAGCTGCTCCTGTCCGATATTTTAGGCACAGACAATGACGTTATCTGCCGCAATATCGAAAACGAGGTCGACCGCTCGCTTTTACGCGACGCGCTCACAAAGCTCAACGGACGCGAAAGGAAAATTATGGAGCTTCGGTTCGGGCTTCACGGCGAAAAGGAAAAGACGCAAAAGCAGGTCGCGGATATGATGGGAATTTCGCAGTCATATATTTCCCGCCTGGAAAAAAGAATAATAAAGAGATTGAAAAAGGAGATAGTAAAAATGATATAAATTTTAGTTTATCGCTTTTGCGTATGGGAAACACGAAAACCGTAGGGGCGAACCGTGTTCGCCCGTGTTCCGTAACCCAATATGGTATACGGCGGGCGTTAGCCTCCCTTGTCAAAGGGAGGTGGCATTTGCGACCGTAGGGAGCAAATGACGGAGGGATTCATTTTTACAGAAAACCGCATATTACAATGATTTATCGTAATTGCGGAATCCCCTCGCCAACTTCGTTGGCCCTCTCCCCTTTAACAAGGGGCGCAAGCAGAGCGT
>CANQYQ010000066.1 GCA_947628155.1 uncultured Clostridia bacterium | reverse complement strand
CCCCCCCCCCCGTTTTGTCAAGCCTTTTTCAAAAATTTCCAAAAAAAAATTTAAAAACAGCAAAAAAACACGCCGATCCATATCGGCGGCGCGTTTTTCAAACGCGTGAAATTAACGGCGGCGGATTTTGCACTATTGAACATTGCGGCGGTATTCGGAGGGAGTGCAGTTCATGAACCGCATAAACATTTTATCAAAATAGCTTTCATTATTAAAACCGCAAAGCGCGGATATTTCCGATACGGTTTTGCCGGTATTCCGGAGCATATATGCGCTTTGAGTAATTCTGTATCTGTTAAGATATACGATCGGAGTGGTCGCGGATACACTGCGGAAAATGCGGCATAAATGCTCCTTGCTGACATGTGCGTGTTCGGATAGATCCTGTAGGGTAACCGCGTTTTCGTAATTGGAGTGGATATAATCGAGAGTTTTTTTTATGATTTCCGACCGGACGCTGTTTTTTGTATACGGGCGTGTTTCGGCATGCTCAACGCATATTGAGAGCATCCGCAGTATATTTCCTTTTACCGCGAGCTCGTAACCCGGATTTGCCAGGTCAAATATATCCTTTGTTTCCATAATGATATCGACAGCCTTGCGCGGCAGCACCGTGGGAAGGACGAGCTCGGATTTAATGATCGGCAATATAAGCTTTTCGTACAAATGGTCATATTCGGGCGCGATTAATTCCGGAGAAAATACTATCGCTGTAAAGGAAAATGTATCCTTTCCGGAGTTGAATACGGCGGAATGCAGCAGCTGCGAATTTATGAAAACCCCTTCCGATTTGCTAAGACATAAGGATTTATTCTCGAGCTGTATTTTTGCCGTGCCGCGTGTTACGGCGAGAAATTCAAATTCTCTGTGGTAATGCAGCGGGATCGTACCCGAATTGACCGAGTATATACCAAACGGCAGCCCTGCCGTGCGGTGTATTATATGCTCTTCGTAAAAGTTCTTCCTCATAACAGTGATCCTATCGTTAAAAAATCATGGTTATATAAAACGCTCGTAATTTAACTATATCATAGAACAGCCGTGCAGTCAATATAATTTAAAGCTAAATCATACGGGCAATCAATGCATCCGTGCTAGGCCGCCTTTTTGCCGCTTCGTACGCCGCCGCGCGGCATATCACACTGCGAATAATTATATTGACATAGCGTATGAAATTGCGCTATAATATATTAGAATAAAAGCCTATAAAAGGAGGAAAAAGATATGAGGGGATCCCATATTGGAAGGAATTGCGTGATGCTCACGGCGGGTATGTTGATTTTAACGCTGTTATTATCCGTACCGCCCGCGAAAGCGGACAGCGAAATAGGAGTAATGCTCAACGGGGAAAAATTAAGCTTTGACGTACCGCCGCAGATTATAGAAGACCGCACGATGGTGCCGCTGAGAGCCATATTTGAAGCGCTGGGTTACGAAGTCGAATGGGACGACGCGTCCGATGTCGCGACCGCGTCCTCGGGGAACAGCAAATTAAGTATTTATGACCAATGCCATAATATAAGCTCATCTTCGGGGATTTACGAGTGTGACGTTCCGGCTCAAATTGTCAATGACCGATTGCTCGTTCCGGCGCGAGCTGTGGCAGAATGCGGCGGATGCGAGGTCACATGGAATGAAGCAGACAGAACCGTGCTGATTACAAGCAACGCGGGAACACGTATAGGTAAAAGTCCGGATCTTAGCATGAATACCGTTACCCTTGACAAAACGTTCGACGACGATATGCAGGCGTATGAATATTTCCGCACAAATGTATTCCCCGGCAAGTTGTTTGACATTTGCGACGGATGGGTGTCGGGACGACTGAAGTTTGTCCGGACTATAAGAAAGCCCGATACCGAACAGGCGTATGGGGAGCTTGAACATAAATATATTGATATCGACAACGACGGCTCCGACGAGCTTGTTATTATCGCGGGCACGGACATAAAGCTTCTCGGCAGCGCCGTGCCCAGAGACATATATATCTGGAAGCTCAATGATGGCAAAATGATAAATATATTGGCAATGTCGTATGCGGAGCAGGGGCGTTCCACATGCGGTTATGATAATATTTTATCATATGAAAATGAAAATTATCTTGTAGAGCATAGAGCAAACAGCAAATATTCAGGCGAGTACCTGACATGGGAAATTTTTAAATACGAAAATAACGATTGGGTTTCGGTATTTAATGTAATATCCGACACGGATATAGATAAGCATTTTATAAATGGCAGGAGCGTTGCCGAGAACGAAGTAACCGACGTAACTGACAAAATTAAAAACTTAATCGTGTATGATTATTCCGATTACCCGATAAAGTAAATTTTTTGGGTACGCTTTCTAAGGGGGATAAAATTTATGAAAAAACTAAGCGCATTAATAAGCTGCATTATACTCGTAGGGATATTTGCAATACCCGTGTCGGCGGATGAAGCGGATTATTCGCGGTATGTCGGAAAATGGAACTGGGAAAACTCCGTTCCGCTGATGGAAAACAAAGATAATTGGTATACTTACAATGAGGCGTGGGTCGATATACTGTCGGTCAACGGATCGGATATAACGTTTAAATATTATCATCAAAGAGGCGGAACGCACTTATATGTTTATGATATATGCTCGGGCACACTTAGCGGGAATACAGTGACGGCGGTAACAAACGCGCGCAAAGTAGAAGGCGAATTAATATTCGCGCAGTTTCAAATAACCATGACATTATATGATGATTATATATATCTTGAGTCGTATAATTTAACAAAGCAGGGCATAGCGTTTGAGGGAAAATTCAATCCCGGCTTCGAATACAAAGCTCCTCCGGGCATATCGGTAAAAATAAACGGTCAGGACGTAAACTTTGACGTTCCGCCGCAGATAATCAACGACCGCACGATGGTACCGATGAGAGCCATATTTGAAGCTTTGGACTACAGTGTGGACTGGAACGAACAGGATAGGCGGATAACCGCAGTAAAGAACGGCAACAATATTACTATGCAGGCTGATAGTACAGCCATGTATTATAATGATGAATTGATAAATTTAGATACCGCGCCCGTGATTATCAATGACAGAACGCTTGTGCCGGTCAGAGCCGTATCGGAAAGCTCGGGTTATGAGGTCAAATGGGATGAGAATAGCAGGACGGTATATATTTCGGATATAAATATCGATTACAGCAAGTACATCGGGGAATATAGTAGATTAGGCGGTTCGCTCGGCTTTCACTGGACATTAAACATCAAGGATATAACAGAAACGGAGGTCGTATTTGATTTCGGATATGAAAAGCCTAATTTTACATACACCGCGGAGCCTGCCGTATTTACGGATGCAACACATGCTGTTGCGCATGGGAAATGTATTTATGAATATGAAGAAATACATACGGAAACAGATTTGACATATTACCTTGAATTTACCGATGACGGAATCAATGTGAATTATCGCGAATCAGACAGCAACAACGCTGCTGTGGGTACCCATTTCACTCTGTCAGCCGATAAAATTTGAAGGATATCCGGATTTATAAACGGAGATAAATGTTATGAATAGTAAAGTTATGAATCACAAATTAATATTGGTTGCCATTATTATGGTATTCTGTCTGGGCATAGGAGTCAAGGCAGGCGCTGTTGATGTTCTGCCATCGAATATTAAGGCATATCAGAGTACTATTGAAACACATGATGGAATATCGCCAAATGATATGAATTTAATTTTGGGGTCGAATCAGACATATTCAGAGCCAACCCCGTGGGAAACAGGCAAATATGAAGAAGCGTTTACTGTAGGAGACTACACATATTATAGCGGACCGTTACGAGACGAAAACGGCGTATCTTTACATGACAGTATGTATGCGCTTTGTATGTATAATAACAAGACACGCGAAGATGTTTCCATTATGTATCGCTTGTGTAGGGTGGATTTAATTGGGAATAAAATATTTGCTATCGGGAACGGGGTATCCTCAGGCTGGTGGCACAGACAATTGGTAATATACGATATTGGTGCAAAAACAGGAAATAAAATTGTTTCCGGCGTATATATGCCGTTTGTATTTAGTGATGAGCCATATTTTACGTATAATGACAGGATATATGTATGTTATGATTCGGGCGAAAAAGAAGACGATAATTATTTTGATAATTACTCGGTAATAAGTCTCAATATGAACGGTGAAGATGTACGAGTTGAGGTGGAGCCTGTCCACGGCAGCAAAGTTGAACTTCACGAAACTTATGCGATAATAGACGGTGCACGATATAATTACAAGTATGCGTCAAATAATGACATACGCGTTATTCTGGACGGCTCCGAGATTGAGTTTGACGTACCGCCGCAGATAATCAACGACCGCACGATGGTACCGATGAGAGCCATATTTGAAGCTTTGGGGTATGAGGTGTCGTGGAATGGGGAAACAAACACCGCATCCGCGAAAAAGGGCGGCCATAAAAAATGTTTGGCTGAGGGCAAGTCAGATATAAGCTGCACAAACCGTTTATATAAATGCGATACCGCACCGAGAATCGTTAATGACAGACTTTTAGTTCCCGCGCGCGCAGTCGCGGAATGTGCCGGATGCAGCGTGGAATGGGACGGCGACAACAAGATCGTTTCAATTACAAGCGGCAATATGTCAGACATTAACGGAGTCACGGGATTAGCGTACAATAAGATTCCGATGGACATTGAATCCGATGATGCTGTTCAAATATACGAAACATTCCGGACAGAGGTTTTCCCTAAAACAAGCATTGCATTAGATGATGATATACTGTATGGTGGTGGGGGTTTTACCGGTATACTGCCCGATACGGAGCATACATATACCGATATAGATAATGACGGCGAGAATGAATTGATCATATATTCTGTTGAGGATGCTATTGGATACATGACCATATGGAAATGGAACAATAATGAGCAGGCAATGGAATCATTGATGTCGTCTAAATTTCTTAAAGTTGGAAGACCTTGGGAAAAATACTATGTTATAAATTATAATAATAAAAACTATCTCGTTTATGAGAATATGTTCGGGCATCACGGAGAAAGAAGCTTAGAGGAATTTGTATTTGAATATAATAACGGTTGGAAATGGGTTTACAATATGATTTGCGCCGGAAACGATACGGAATCCTTCGCTACGTTGTATCCTGATGAAAAAAGAGCGGATCATATTTTTATAAACGGCGAAGAGGGAGATAAAGAGGCCGCGGTAAACGCGGTGCAGCAGCTTGAAAACGCCGCCGTGTATAATCCCGTGGGGAGCAGCATGATGGATTTTATAACCGGATTTTAAGCGGCGTATCAAAGCGAGCATACATCCCGCCGCGAAGCATACGGCCGTCCTAAACAAGACGGCCGTATCAGACCTCGCATATCCCGCGCCATAGCGATACCGCCGCGGACGGCTCATATAAGCGATGGCACGAGGAAATATACAAGTCCCGCGACCATGGACGCGAATATGCCGAACAATATTACCGGGCCGGCGATAGAAAATATTTTCGCGCCCACGCCGAGCACGAGGCCTTCCGGCTTTGATTCGATGGCGGGAGACACGACGGAGTTTGCAAAGCCGGTAATCGGCACTATTGTACCCGCGCCCGCGATTTTGGCAAGCTTTGGGTAAAGATTCAAGCCTGTGAAAAGCGCGCCCAAAAATACCATTGTTATCGCTGTAGCGGTGGACGCGGATTCCTTATCAAGTCCCATAGCGCCGTAGCACTTTACAAACGCTTCGCCCAGACAGCAGATAAGTCCGCCTATTATAAAGGCCTTTATACAGTCGGGGAGTACGGGTGATTTTGGCGATTTTTGCTTTACATACTCGTTATATTCCTCGGCGGTCATTTTTGTTTTCATGTTTAATACCTCGGTTCTTTTTTTATTAATTTTTACCTGAACGATTGGTTCTATTCGTATTTTTATAAATAACCGGCGCATTTTCACATGTCATTTTCAGGAAATAATAAGGAAATTTTTGCCCACGCAAAAAACGAGGGCGTCCAATCCGCCCGTTTAGGCAATCGGCCGCGCCCGTTTAATTCCGATAGGTTTATTAATAATCAGTTTGCGTCTCTCGCTTCAGCATCGCGGCGGCAAAATTCTTCAAATGCCGCCTGTAATTTTTCGTCGTCGTCAACCATTACAAGCTCCATATCGTCGTCCTCGCCCTGTACCTGCATTATGAGCACCTCGTCGTTTTCCTCCTCCTCGGGGAGCACCTCTAAAAGCGCGAAATACGTTACGCCGTTGAACTCAAACACGTCGATCGTCTCGAACTCGACCTGAACTCCGTCCTGGTCCTCAAGTATTATAATATTATCCTCCATTGCTTTAGTCTCCTTTAAAATTAGTATGGTAGTATTGTAATATAAACGCGCGCTCTTGTCAATCCTTAATTTTTCGGCATGCGAAAGTGCGCGGTTATTTCCCATTGCTCCAAAACATCCTCCTCAAGATGAAGCTGCCCGGGATAGGCGTGATGAATAAGAAACGGCAAACCGCCGGAATTGCGTCTGTCGGAAATGATCCCGATGTGCTCCGGGAATATTACGATATCGCCGCCCTGCCACTCACCTATTTGGGATAAATCCGTAGTGAGCGGCTGCGCGTTATTTTGAAAATATACAAGCAAATTACGGACGCGGCGGAAATCTATATTTTTATCGGGCGTTTCGATATCATACGCGTAAGGTTTCGCGGAAATATCCTCACTTACCAGCTCCATTAAATCATATCCCGCGCCCTTGAGCGCGAACGCGATAACATCCGTGCATACGCCGTACCCGTCGTCGGGGTATCCGCCGCCGTAATATTCGCTTTTGTATTCAGGGTCTGTCGCTATATACTCCTTCGCGGACTGTAATATGTCCGTCTGGTCGTCAATGCCGTCGCCGTCCGCGTCCGTCGGACTTGTGTACGGCTCTATCCCGAAATCCGCGTTCGTGTACGAACGGCGCGGGATAATGCCGGAATAATACGCCGTGAATATCAGCGCCGCGAGGATAAGCGGCAGGATAATTGCCGCGGTTTTCTTCATATTCATATACTCCGTTATATCTTTTTAATATATTGTACAGCTGTCGAACATATTTGTCAAGTGGTTTATGTATTGACAACAGATAAGGTTTGTGATAAAATAATTCATATAGGAATCGTGTGAAAAGGGGGAGTATACATATGAAAATATCAACGAAGGGACGATACGCGATACGGCTTATGATTGACGTAGCGGAGCATGAAAACAGCGGGAATGTTTCAATCAAGGATGTGGCCAAGAGACAGAACATATCACTTAAATATCTGGAACAGATTGTAAATCTTTTGTGCAAGGCGGGATTTTTACGAAGCCGCCGTGGTTCACAGGGCGGGTATCAGCTTACGAGGCCGCCGGAGGAGTATACCGCTGCCGACATACTGCGTGTAACGGAAGGAAATTTAGCGCCGGTATCGTGCCTCGAGACGGAGGAAAACACATGCCCGAACCGCGGACGATGTTCCACGATAAAGATGTGGGAGGGGCTGTACAAGGCCGTGGTCGATTATCTGTCCGCTGTAACGGTTGCGGATTTGCTTGAAGGGAAAAAGGCGAACAGCGAGGATTACGGATATTATATATGAACGCCGCCGACAGATGCTGCGAGTGTTTTTTCACAAAAGCCGCCGATGAGAGAATTGTAGGCGCGGACACAGTAGCGATCGTCCGCGTTTATTTTTTTAAGCTGAGATCCCACGCTCTCACACGCGGCCGGAATATCTCGGTAATACGCAAGCATATCGTTTAAAAGTCCGCTTGCCGCGTCATACGCGCTGTAGCCGTTTATACGCATATTATCAAGGCTGTATCGGGCCGCGGCGCGGTGATTCTTTATCGCCGCCTTTTGAAGCTCGGGAGTATAATCAAAATCCGGCAATGACGACAGATAGACAATGAAATAATGGGCAAACTCCAAATCCTCGCGCATTATGCCGACGGGAGAAAACGGATTTATGTCAAACATGCGCAGTTCTATATGGTCTACGCCCGTTTGCAGCAGTCTGTCAAGGCTGTTTTTGCCGCGCGGTTTTAAGCGGATGGGCAGATATAATTCTCCCGCTGAGATAAGCTCGCCTGTTTTTATATATTCATTTATGCTGTTTACATATGTGCTAAGATCTGTATAATCGGGGCAGGGGAGAAATTTGTTCCAATACCCTTTTTCGCCGTTCCGCCGCGACGCGCAGCCGTCGAAACCCGAGCCTGACGCGTAATCATTGTCAAGCGATAGATCGTATACGGGACTGGACGCGGTGAGCAGAACCAGCAGCCATCCGTAACGGCTGATGTATTTTGACATGCGAAAATAAAGCGCGCTTTTAAATTCCTTAAAGCCGCCGCCGGTATATATTGATTTTAAAAGCTCATCGGAGAACGAAAAATTGAAATGTATCCCCGAATACGTCATAAGCCGTTTGCCGTAACGCTTTTCAAGCTTCAGGCGGTAATCGAGCTTGGGCTTGTCCATGCCTGAAAACCGCGCGATCTCTATTTCGTCTTCCGTTTCAAACCGGGGCGGATTGCTGTTCATCCATAAATATTCGCCGCGCCTTTTCAGCTCCGATTTCACCTGCTCGTCAAGGCGGGTCAGCGTATCCATAAGCGAATCCACGCTTTTGCATACGGGCGTTATAAGCTCAAGCTGATTTTCACAGAAATCCTTGCCGAAGTATTCGTTATTCGGGAACGGATGAGGCGTTTTCGCCGGGACGCCGTCCGCGGTTACGCGGAAGGTTTCGCGCTCCAGACCGAAATTGCCGTCAAAGATGTGTTCATTATTTAAATCCACAAATATTCTCCTTTGTTTACCGCTTTACATTTCCCACGTCCACGGTCAGATTATATCCCGCGCTTTTGACACGTCGGTCAAGACAGCCTCGGCATTCGGCGGCCTCCTCGCCGGTGCAGATTTTATTATCGTACAGACTGTATAGCTTGCGGACTCCTGTCGGGGAAAGGTTAGGCATAACAACATTCGCGCCCGCCTTTATTCCCATTTCGCGCCCCAACGGATGCAGTGTGCCGAGCGCCGTCGTCGCGGGTATAAGCGCGTACGGGAACATGAGGCGAAGGATTGAAATAAGGTTAAGAGTGCGCTTTAAGCTGCCCTTTTCAAAATCCTTAAACGGCGTATGCTCATGCGGCAGAAACGGCCCGATGCCGATCATATCGGGTGATAATTTTTGCAGGAACCGCAAATCGGATACAAGGTCGTCAAGGGTTTGATACGGGGAGCCGACCATAAAGCCTGACCCAACCTGATAGCCTATATCCTTTAAATCAAATAAACACCGCTTTCGGTTCTCAAGGCTCATGGATTTTGGATGAAGCTTTTTATAGTGCTCCTCGTCCGCCGTTTCATGCCGAAGCAGATACCTGTCCGCGCCCGCGTCAAAATACGCCTGATAGCTCTCGCGGCTTTTTTCGCCTATCGACAGCGTAACGGCGCAGTCGGGATGGTTTTTCTTAATGGACGATACGATATCGCATATCATTTCATCGGTGTAGTGCATATCTTCACCGCCCTGGAGTACAAATGTACGAAAGCCGAGCGTATATCCGTCGCCGCAGCAGGAGAGTATCTCGTCCTTAGTGAGCCTGTACCGCTCCTGCTCGGAGTTCGCGGCGCGTATGCCGCAGTAAAGACAGTTATTTTTGCAGTAGTTTGTAAATTCAATAAGTCCGCGCGTATATACGTCCGTGCCGTAATATTCCATGCGGCGCTCAACGGCCCTTTCGCGCAGATGCTCCGCGTCATTAATATCTATAAGCGTTTTTAATTCTTCATCCGACGCGCTGCGCGTATCGTAAAGCTTGTCTGCGATTTTTCTTATATCATTCATATTTAATCTCCGTAATTGATTTTATGAAAACAGATCCCGATTTAACGGCGCACAAATCTCCGAACGGCGGCAGCGTTAGTCGGTTTTGCCGCCCATCGCGTCGGAAAGAAGCGTTGAGGCGGTATACGGGCGCATATTCGCATCCCATATGTAGAGCTTAACCGCGCCGCTGTCTGTTCCTTCCGGCACGGAAAATTTTGCGGTCATGTTCACAACGTCCGGGGCGAGAACGGCCGACGGGATACCATCGTTCATAATCGCGGCGTAAAACGCGATATCCTCGTCATGAACCTCGTCGCCCGGGTTAAGCGTTACCGTGATTTCATTATCTCGGCGCGATGCTTTAACGAAGCTGTTGTAACCCGTGTCGGACGAGGCGGGCGTCGGCGCCGCTGTCGGCGTATTTTCCGGTGCGTTTGTAGGCGGCACGGTCGGTTCTTCGGTAGGCGGCACGGTCGGCTCTTCGGTGGGCGGCACGGTCGGTTCGGGTGTCGGCTCTTCGGTGGGCGCCGCAGTCGGTTCAGGTGTGGGTTCGACGGTCGGCATGGGAGTCATGCCGGCCGGGAGGGCGGCATAAGCGTTTAATCGTCCGCCGGATAAAACCTTGCCTGAAAAGCTGTCCGACTTATCCGCGGAGGATATGAGCTTTTCGGCTATTTCGGAAGGAGCAAGCTCCGGCTGCACGGCCTTGACCACAGCCGCCGCGCTTGATACGAGCGGACAGGCCATTGACGTGCCGGTTGATTTTGTATACCCGTTGTTATTGTATGTACTCAGTATGCTTACTCCCGGCGCGGCAATATCGACGGTTTTCGCTCCGTAATTTGAAGAGCTGTACATCTTGTCATCGCCGGTTGAATTGGCGACAGTAATGATATTGTCAAGATCATATGACGCGGGGTATACCGGCGACGCGTCATTGTTCGCCGAGCTGTTTCCGGCTGCCGCAGTAAAGAGCATATCGCCGCATTTCTCGATATTGCTTTTAAATATTTGTATCGTATCCTCGGGAATCGCCTTGCCGGTGGTGGCGTAGCTGTTATTTACAATATCCGCGCCCATGCTGTGCGCATAAGCGATCGCTTTGTATATTTGATCAAATGACGTATTGCCGTTGTTGTCGAATGTGCGCAGCGGCATGATCTTCGCGTTGCGCGCGAGCGAAGCTACGCCTATGCCGTTGTTCGTCTGAGCGCTTATTATACCGGCTACATGAGTGCCGTGTCCCTTTCCGTCATTTATGGTATGGTCATTATCAACAAAATCCCAGCCATGGATATCGTCTATATAACCGTTATCGTCGTCGTCAATGCCGTTGTCGGGGATTTCGCCGGGGTTTGTCCATATATTCGCGGCCAAATCCGGGTGGGTACACAGCGCCCCCGAATCAATAATCGCGACGGTGACGCCGGAACAGTCGATATTTAAATCCCATACAGCCGGCGCGTTCACAAGATTCAGACTGTATTGGTTCTCCTTTACGTATTCGGGGTCGTCGGGCGAATCAAGCAGCGTAAAGATATAATTCGGTTCGGCATACTTGATGTTGGGCAGTTCCCTGAGCTTTTTTAAGGTTTCAAGTACATTTTCCTCGCCGGGCTCGCCGAGCGTCAGCTTCAAGGTTTTTGATGGTTCCGATCCGGTAAGGAATACCGGTGGATTAGGCACGCTGTCAAGATTCTCGACCTTCGTTATGCCCATGCCGTCAAATGCGTCGGAATCGGAGGACATACGTATCATTGTGTTTTCCGGCTGTGTTACGACTATGACAGAGGAATTATCGAATCCCGCCGCATGTGAAACAGCCGCGCTTGCAAATATGAGCGCGGCAGCCAATAAAAAAGCAGTTTGTTTTTTCAAATTAATCGCCGCCTTATTAAAACTATATACATAATTATTATACCACATTTTTAGGGGAATGTAAATACTTTTACGATACGCTTTATAGCTTTTAATGTATAGAAATCAATGATGTGAAACACTTTTCTTAAAAAATAAGATTATGTTCCCTTGTCAAGGTGGAGCGGTG
>CANQYQ010000065.1 GCA_947628155.1 uncultured Clostridia bacterium | reverse complement strand
CTCGGATCTCTTGAATGGGGAGAACTTGGCCGCGGCTTAACTGGTATGGTAGTCGCTTTAGGCGCTTTAGTCGGAGCAATTGCGCTTATACAGAAAATAGCTGGTAAAGGGAAGCTCAAAGGTACTACGACATTATTAAGCATGGCATTATCGCTTGTGATGGTCGGAAGTGTAATTAAAAAGCTCGGATCTCTTGAATGGGGAGAACTTGGCCGCGGCTTAACTGGTATGGTAGTCGCTTTAGGCGCTTTAGTCGGAGCGATCGCGCTTATACAGAAAATAGCTGGTAATGGAAAGCTCAAAGGCACTACGACATTATTAAGCATGGCGTTATCGCTTGTGATGGTCGGAAGCGCAATTAAGGAACTCGCAACCCTCGAATGGGAGCAACTCGGACGCGGCTTAACTGGTATGGTAGTCGCTTTAGGTACTTTAATCGGAGCAATCGCGCTTATACAAAAAATAGCCGGCAAGGGAAGGCTCAAAGGTACAGCATCTTTATTGGGGTTGTCTATAGCTGTTGCTATTATCGGAAATGTTATTGCCCAATTAGCTGAAATGCCCGTTGCGTCGAGTTTGGGAGCAGCCGCGTCATTATCCACAGTGTTATTATCCCTATCAGCAGCATGCGCCATTTTATCAAAATTTGGAACTGTTGGTCCGAAAGAGCTATTAAGCGTTGCAATTATGGCGGCGATTATGGCCGCATTAGGCGCGGTTCTTTATGCTCTATCCGGTTTGCCAATAGAATCAACGATTGCGACTGCGGCATCACTATCTGTGATGCTACTATCCCTGTCAGCAGCATGTGGCATCTTATCGCTTGTCGGAAAGGCTGGAGAGGGCGGATTTATTGGAATCGCTGTATTGGCAGCCTTGATTGTGGCCATCGGCGCGCTTATTGTCGGAATCGGCGCGCTTATGACACAGGTTCCTAAACTCGAAGAGTTCCTCAATAAGGGAATCCCGATTTTAGAGCAGATAGGAAATGCTATTGGGTCGTTCTTTGGTAATATAGTAAAAGGCTTTGTCGAAAATGCGGCAACCGGCATAGAGCAGGTTGGCACAAGTTTGTCAAATTTCATGACAAATCTTCAGCCATTTATGGATGGAGTAAAAAGTTTCGATAGTTCCGTTACGGAAGGTGTAAAGAACCTCGCTCAAACGTTATTGATACTTGCTGGGGTTAATATTGCGGAGACTTTCGCATCTTGGCTTGCTGGCGGGAGCAGCGTCTCTAATTTTGCAACACAGCTTGCCCCGCTCGGCGAAGCGTTAACGTCATTTGGTGATAGCATTGCAGATCTTACTCCCGAAACAGCAACCAAAATCAAAACGGCGGCTGAGGCCGCGAAGGCTTTGGCAGAATTTGCCCAAAGCATTCCGAATGAAGGCGGATTGGTAGCGAAACTAACAGGTGATAACAGCCTTACGTCTTTTGCCGAAGGCCTTAAAGACTTTGGAGCTGCTCTTAAGGATTATGCGGCGTCGACTACTGATATTGACGATACCGTTGTAGAAAGAATACGCAAAACCGCAGAGGTAGGAAAGGCTTTAACGGAATTTGCTCGGAATATCCCGAATGAAGGCGGTTTCGTATCGAAATTAACAGGCGATAACAGCCTTACGTCTTTTGCCGAAGGCCTTAAAGACTTTGGAGCTGCTCTTAAGGATTACGCGGCATCGACTACTGATATTGACGATACCATCGTAGAAAGAATACGCAAAACCGCGGAAGTGGGAAAAGCTTTAACGGAATTTGCTAAAAACATTCCAAATGAAGGTGGTGGGGTAGCGAAATTAACAGGCGACAACAGCCTTACATCCTTTGCCGAAGGGCTTAAAGACTTTGGCGCCGCTCTTAAGGATTACGCGGCATCGACTACTGATATTGACGATACCGTTGTAGAAAGAATACGTAAGACTGCGGAAATCACCAAAGCTTTTGTGGAATTGGCGCAAGATATTCCAAACGAAGGTTTTAGCTTTGCGTCAGTATTTTCCGGTGACAACGATTTGGGGACATTCTCCAAAGGGCTTACAGCTTTTGGAGAAGCGTTAGCTGATTTCTCTGCAACGACTTCTTCCGTAAATCCGGAATCGATTTCGGCTATTATAAGTTCGTTGTCTATCCCCGCTGATAGCCTGAGTTTCGCATCTATTTTTACTGACAACGGTAATTTAGGAGCATTTTCTAAAGG
The DNA here is from genome assembly GCA_947628155.1 of uncultured Clostridia bacterium. Lineage (GTDB taxonomy): Bacteria > Bacillota > Clostridia > UBA1381 > UBA1381 > 12844. The sequence continues at coordinate 9,733 of CANQYQ010000065.1, read as the reverse complement.
GCTTAAACAACTTGGGGACGCGCTGGCCGATTTCGCATCTGTTACGGCGTCGGTAACACCCGAATCTATTTCCGCTCCGATTAAAGCACTGGTCGATTCCCTCAATAGCTTGTCTCAGCTTGATACAAGCGGGTTGGACGAATCCGCCGCAAATTTGGTATCGGGATTTTCCGAAGCGATAGAGTCTAACGGTTCCCAAGTAAGCGACGCAGGAAGTAACCTCGGCGAAAGTCTTGCATCAGGTTTGAGTGAGTCCGAGGGCTCAGTCGAAGCCGCCGGCTCATCCGTCGCCGCATCCGGAGCATCCGGAGCAAGCGGACAAGCAGGTATATACAATCCCATAGGACAGCTTTTCGGAAACAATATGGCATCCGGTTTAGTCGGATTTGGCCCGGCAATGAATGCGGCAGCGTCATCAGCGGCGGCATCGGGCGCAAGCGGTGCAAATGGACAAGCCGGAGCATATAGCGGTGCCGGAACGACTCTCGGCTCAAACCTTGCGTCAGGTTTGCAAGGATTTTCAGGCGCGTTAAGTGCCACCGGAGCGGCTACAGCCGGGGCAGGTGCAAGCGGTGCGAGCAGTCAGTCCGGAACTTTCAACAGTACCGGAGGAATACTCGGACAGGCATTGGCATCTGGTATACTTGGCGGAAGCGGTGCGGCATCAAGCGCCGGAGCTTCGCTCGGACAAGCCGGAGCAAGCGGCGCGAGCGGTCAGGCCGGAGCCTTCAGTTCTGCCGGAAGCAGCATGGCGGCAGGTCTTGCAGCCGGTATTCGCAGCGGAGCATCGAGCGTAATTTCGGCGGCGGTAAGTCTTGCTCAAAGCGCATTACAAGCCGCAAAAAATGCGTTGGGCATACATTCGCCCTCGCGGGCATTTATCGCGCTCGGTAATTATATAGGCGAAGGTCTTGCCATAGGAATACGCAACTCCACTCGGCAAGCCTTAAATGAGTCGGAAGAAATGGCTCAGCGTGTGGCTGAAATTGCGAGTAAATCCATAGAGGATATTGAAGATTGGGTTTCAACGGAAAAGCATTTCGACAATCTAAGTCCCGAAGAGGAATTGGAGCTTTGGGAAGCGGTAATAGAAAGGTATGCCGAAGGTTCGGAGGAACGGCTCAAAGCCGAAAAGAACGCTTATACTGTGTACAAGCAGCTTGCGGATGAAAGAATGGACCTTCTCGAAAACGATTTGGATTTACTTGATGAGGAAATCGCCAAGCAAAAAGAATTAGTCGCCTCTCTTAATGCCGGAACCGAAGCCTATAATAAGGCGAACAAGGCGTTGGAAAAACTCGAAAATCTCCGTTCTGATGCAGCATGGGAACATTCTAAGAATTGGATTGAGCGAGAGAAGGACTACAATAGACTTAGTCTTGACGAGGAAATCGCCGCATGGGAACGCATGCAGGCTCGGTCTGTATGGGGAACCGAGCAGCGTGAGGAAGCCGACAAAAAGCTTTACGAACTTCGGCATGAGCGTATGGAAGGCGACCTCGATTTGATTCAAGAAGCGATTAAAAATCAAAATGAATTAATTGACACGCTTGAACAAGGGACTTTCGCATACGACGAAGCGATAAAAGAGCGTATATATCTTGAAAAAATGTACAAGGAGGCGCAGCTTGACAATTCCGAGAGCTGGATAAGCCGCCGCGATACATTTGGGCGTGAGCGCGGTTTAGCTGAGGAACTTGCCGAGGCGATTCGCGTTCAGCAGCGGTATGTTAAGGGAACCGAAGAGCGTCTCGAATGGGACGAAAAAGTATATAATCTCGAAAAGGAAATATATGACAAACAGGAGCAATATACCAAGGATTGTGAAGACCTTGAAAAAGACCGCGAAGAGCAAAGAACCGAACTGGTTGAGGAATACGCCGATAAGGTAAAGGACATTAACGAGCAGCTTGAAAAAGATATTCAGGATCTTAATGATGAATATACAGATGCGTTTGAATCGAGAATGAAATCTCTTTATGACGCGTATGGTCTGTTCGATGAGGTTTCCCAAAAAGACGACGTCAAAGCTTCTAAGCTTATGCGTAATCTTCAGGACCAAGTTGCGTATTTCGAGGATTGGGATGACCTCATGAATCAGCTATCGTCAAGAGGCCTTGACTCCGCGCTTATAGAGGAGCTTCAGGAAATGGGACCGTCCGCATACTCCGAGATAAAAGCGCTCAACTCCATGACAGATTCTCAGCTTGCCCAGTACGCCAATCTGTGGGCGGATAAGCATAGAGAGGCAAAAGACCGCGCTACTGACGAATTGGAAGACATGCGGATAAGTACGCAAAGTCAGATAAGCGAGCTTCGTTCGGCAGCGAATGACGAGATAAAAGCCGCCCAAGACGACTTATGGATGGCTCTTCGTGATATGAACGCCGATATAGACTCTCAGCTGGAGGAGCTTAAAACGAATTTCCAGACGGAGGTCGGCATAATAAAAACCGATACAGTCGGCAAATTCCTCGAAATGGATGCCGCTGTAAAGGGAATTTTATCATCTGCCGGATACAATGAGGTTGGTCAGCAGATGGTAGACGGACTTACCGAAGGCGTTGAAAGCGGCAGACCTCGGTTTGTTGAGGAAATAATAGGCTTAAGCGGCGACGCTCTAAACGCCTTGAAAACAGCGCTCGGTATTCACTCGCCATCAAGGAAATTTGCCGAACTTGGCGGGTATATAGGCAGCGGTTTAACGCTTGGTATCAGAAACTGCTATGGCAAAGTATCCAATACAAGCAAAGGTATGGGTACAACTGCCATGGACGCTTTAAGAAGCACGATTGGCAAAATTACCGATGTGATCAACGGCAACATAGACTGTACGCCAACGATACGTCCGGTTCTGGATATGTCCGGAGTGGCTGGCGGTATCGAATGGATGAACGGAGCGTTCTCCGCAAACCGCAGTATGAGCCTTGGCGTAAGGATTTCTCATGCAAATCAAAATGAAAACGGTCCCGGGATTGCCGAGCTTGTAAATGCGAACGCCGCGGCAAACGGTAAAATCGCCGATACGATCGCGGGAATTAAAAACGATATATCCGACCTTGTAGGCAAAGTCACTCGCTTGCAGGTTGTTATGGATACGGGAAGACTTGTCGGTGAAATTACGCCGGAGATGGACAGAAGCCTCGGAAGCGCGGCGATTATGAGACGGAGGGGAGTATAATGATACAGTCTATAACGTTTTTTGACAGCCCGGAGGATATTATCAAATCCTATGCGGACAAAGCAATAAAAAAGGTCAATACATGGGATGATTGGCATATACTCCCCGTATCACGTCCGGTGTTCACATCTCCGGAAGTAAAAACGAATTATATTGATGTTCCGGGCGGGAACGGCGCGCTTGATTTGACAGAGGCGTTGACGCGCTTCCCCACTTACAATAACCGAGAGGGAACGTTTGAGTTCCGCGTAATGAACGATTATGAAAAAGACGGTAAAACCGTTTACGAATCGAATGACAACAATCGATGGGCGCAAAGATATTCCGAAATCATGGAGTATATACACGGTAAAAGCTTATGCGCGGTCCTCGAAGACGATCCGACATGGTTTTATCAGGGTCGGTTCTATATCGATGACGGTTGGAAGCCCGGAGATACATGGTCCACCGTTACGATCGGATATACGGTTAACCCATTCAAATGGAGCATATCATCATCCACATCCGATTGGCTTTGGGACCCGTTTAATTTTGAAACCGACGTTACATGGGATTTGGATTGCTCGGATATTCGCATCAACAACCCGAACGGTTTTACAAGTATAACGCTGCCGTCAGAAATTGCGGATAAGAATTCCATGCCTCAGTTTTTCGGTCGAGTTCCGATTTCGCCGACTATAACGGTTTCTGATCTCGAAGGAGCTTCTACCGGAATCGACATACGGTTCGTAAATACTTATCTCGGAATAGATTTGACACAGCATTTCCGGAAAGGAACGACGTTTGCCCCGGACTTTATTTTCTATGGTCAAACCGAACCGTACACATTATATTTCAAAGGCAAGGGGATCGTTTCGATCGATTTCAGGACAGGGAGGTTATAAGCTATGTACAAGGTTACAGGTGACGGTATTGTTATTTACAGCGACGTTTCGCCTACCGAAAGCCGGAAGGCGGTTGAGCCGAGACTGACGCTTTCGGATAACGCCGCCGGTTCTTTGGAAATAACTCTCCCTTCCGGCAATGCCGGTTACGATAAGCTGGAGCGCAGGAAATCTGAAATAATCGTATACCGTGACAATGTTGAGATTTGGTCCGGGAGAATTATATCCGAAAAGGTTGACTTCTGGAAAAGCAGAGTATTTACCTGCGAGGGTGAGCTGGCGTATTTAAACGACACGATCCAGCCGCAGCATAAATACGAAGCAGGCACTACGGTAAGAGACTTTCTCACAGCTGTTATAGCTGAACACAATAAGCGTTTTACGGATGAGAGATACAGATTTTACATCGGCGAATCGCGTATATACAACGCTGATGAAGAATTGCCCGAAATCGTCACCGATTACGAAACGACGCTCGATTGCATCAATAAGAACATCATAGAGGCTTTTCAGTGTCATGTAAGAATCGAGAAAATTGACGGTAAAAAGTATATAGGCTTCGTCAAGGATGAAAGTCTGTTCAGCGAGAACACGCAGGTTATACGTTTCGGCGAAAATCTGCTCGACTTTACGAAGAACTGGGATCTGACGGATTTGGCGACGGTTCTGATACCGCGGGGCGCGATGCTTGACACGGAGGCGGATGAAGATTCGGATGCGTTCGACAAGTATGTGACTCTCTCGGATATTCCGAAGGACAACGTAAAGTATCAGAGCGGGGAATGGGGGCACTACCAAAGGGATCCCGACGGCTCTCTCAGCCATGATGAGAATGGGGACCTGATATACATATATGACGATGTATATGAAAACGGGAAGCTCAAGTATAAGTACGAGAAGGACAGCAACGGTTATATTCCACTTGAAACCGAAGGCGGAAAGGTTACCATAAGAGTAAATACCAAAGCCGGAAGCGGCGATATAAGGGTTGTTGAGTTTCTCGATTATTCGGAAAATCAAAATGGAATTATTACAGCAAAAATAAGGACCGACGGTTCTTATGCCGAAATAGCATTTCGTGATGAGGACGGCGATTTCCCGTATTTAAAAGATGTATACGGTCATGCGGAGCGTGTGGTTGATTTCAGCGATGCGGAGGATTCGGTCGAGCTGATCAAAAATCTCTACGAATACCTCAAGGAAGAGCGATTCGATAAGATGACGCTTGAGGTTTCGGCGGTCGATTTGCGGTATTTAACCGATACTGCGGAGCCGCTTAAAATTCTTGACCGTATGCGGTGCATATCATATCCGCACGGTATGAACACGCTGTTTACCGTTACAGAGCTTAATATTGAGCTTGACCGACCGGAAAGCGCGAAATATACGCTTCAAAAGACGTTAAATTATACTCCTAAGCAATCAACGTCTTTATCCGGCGCGGTCGGCGCGGTATCGGCCGAACTGGAATCGCCGCAATCAACGGTGCTGCTCCGTGCGAAATCGGATGCGGATAAAATCCTGCGCGAAAAGACGAACGGATATGTTACGCTGGTAACCGACACCGAAGGCGGCAGACACTCCGAATCGCTTGTTATATCCTCCGGCAGAGATTACAGGAGGTCCGAGCACTTCTGGGTATGGAATGTAAACGGTCTCGGGCATTATACCGAGTATGCGGACGGAACGCCGCCGACTCCGGATAAAGATGATTTGCTGCAAGAATGGTCCGACAACAAGGAATACAAGCTTAACGTGGGTATTACTATGGACGGACAAATCGTGGCAAACCGCATAACCGTCGGGCATATGAGCGCCGATAGGGTTAGAACCGGCATGATAATTTCACAGGACGGTAATGTTGTCTGGAACCTGAACAGAGAAGATGATGAGCATGAATCGGACACTGGCGAATACATCGACGAAAATGGAAATATTAAGACCATTACGTGTCCCCGCGGAAGTCTCGTGATAAAGAAGGGATCGATTGACCTCGGCAGCGGTGCGTTTAGCGTCGATACACGTGGTAATCTTCATGCTGAAAAGGGCAACATCGGCGGATTTACCATAACCGCTTCAAATATTTATAATAGTAGAATGTCGCTGGACGGTGCGGGATTACACCTTCGTGACGAAATAGAAGTCGGCTACATAGGAACCTCAGCATGGGTGAACGAGAAAGATAAAAAACTCATTGCGATGAATTTGGAACATGAGGCTTCAGGATTTATCTGGGGTTATGTAGAAGACCTATCCAATGTTGATAAGGACGGAAATCCTATATATACTGCTCAAATGGTTTTTACAATAGACGCATATGAACAGTATAAAGAGCAAACACTGTATGTTCACGGCAATTTGGACTTGAACAAATTTTGGCTCTATAACGCCTACATAGATCCAGATACCGTGGGGGTTAATTATGGCTTAAGCGGTAACGTTTTACTATTATTAAATGGCGCGATAAAAAGCGATGGAACGATAAATACAAGTCAGGTTGCACAAGTTACTCTCAAAAACGGTTTTATCGTTTCATCTTAAAGTTTTTATTGTATTTACGAGTTATATATGTTATAATATAGTAAAGATTTATATAAAATGCTGAAAGGAGAAACCAAAAATGAAAAAGATATTTGCAATAGCAACGGCAGCGGTGTTTATTATCGGATCAGCGGTTTCGACGTTTGCTGTTGACGCGATTCCGACTGCTTCAACTATTCTGTTAAACGGCACGAAGGTCAATGTTAACGCTTATAATATTAACGGAAACAATTATTTTAAACTTCGTGACATAGCATATATGCTCAATGGAACCGAAAAGCAGTTTAATGTTACGTATAACGGAGCATTGAACTCCATTGTTTTAACAAGCAGACAATCTTATATGCCGGTGGGCGGAGAAATGGCGGTAGGCGATGCTGAAACAAAGGAAACCGCCGCTACAAGCTCTAAAATTATTAAAGATGGAGTTGAGATGGAAATGACAGCTTATAATATTGACGGTAATAATTATTTTAAGCTTCGGGAACTCGGTGAAAAATTCGATTTCGGAGTAGACTACGATGAACTGACCAATTCTGTAAAAGTGGGTACGGATATTGGAAATGAGGTGGAATATAGAACAGATCTCTTAACCCCGTGCATCCCTTCGACCCCAATTCCGGGCGCTAAATACTCGGGATAATCTTCGCGAAATCTACACCTCCTGTTATGGAGGTGATTATCATGAAAAATAAAATACATAACATCTTGGTAAACTGTATAGGATACTACGTAATAGCTATTCCCGCAATATTATTAATGGCAGTTGGTGTAATATGCATGACACCAGCCGTCATCATGGTGAAATTGAATGGGGCCGAAGTTGAATTTAACGTTACCGAGAAAAGTGTGTCAAATGATAAAACCAAAGAAGAGTCCTAACACGGACTCTTTCTTTTTATGCCTAAAACGCTCTTAAGCGAGAGGAGAAGGGTTAGGCGTTTAAATGTTTAAGGATATTTGAAACAATAGCTTTACCACGTTCGATGATCGCTGGGTCTAAATCTCGAACACGGCAATATGTATAATGTGTAACGGCGGCTGAACCGTATACATGCCTTCCGTCTTCATTAACATAGCCTATGCGCTCAAAAAGCTCTATATCATTAGCATTTATCACGTTTCTCTCTCCTTTCTCCTAAGAGCGTTTTACTGATTTCCATATACAATATAACATAGACAACATCGGTTGTCAATACTTTTTATCGGGGAAGGAGAAAAAAAAATGAATATGAAAAAAATATGTTTGCTAAGCGAATCCGAAAATACCCAAAGAGAAGAATTTAACGCCCTTGCAGATATCGTTAATAACGATACGATTTCTCAGGAAGACCGTACGAAAGCGCTTGATATGATGCGAGAGTCGATGGAATATCGGCAGCAAAGACTTATGGCAAGACAGGAAATGGTGGCATATATAGCTCAAAGCGTCATAGAAATGCTTGTTATAGGGGCATTGTCCGTATCGGGTATTATTTGTTTCGATCGTATGTATCGGAAAAAAGCTGCATGATCTAATTTACATTTAAGAGTTCTTGTACGAGGGCTCTTTTTATTTGGGAAAGGAGAAAATCAAAATGGGTAAATTTAGGGAATTCGTAAAACATATGATACTGTCAAGATGCAACGAGAACGACAATATGACGTCCGTCATTCGTGATTCTAACGTATCGGATGATATGCGAAATCGCGTCATAGATTACGAAACGCAAAAAATGATGATTCGTCACGAGCAAAAGATGGTTATTATAAGAAACGTCACAGCTTCCGTAATAATTCTCATAGGTCTTGGTATCGCATCCGGCACCGCCGTCAAACTTTACAAAATCAAGTACGCGGCATAATCTAATTTATATTTAAGGGCTCTTTTAAGAGCTCTTTTTCGTTTGGGAAAGGGAAAGGAGAAAATCAAAATGGGTAAATTTAGAGAATTCGTAAAACATATGATGCCGAAGAAAGTTATATTTTCGGTTGACGGCATTAATATTCCGTGCTATAATTTGGATATAGCAGGAGGTGTTTTAATGTCGAACAAAAACAAACCGATACCGATAAATGATATTTCGATACATAGCTCCGCTATAAATAACATAGCGGAAACAGTACAAACCATGCACGCGCAAACACAGGCGATGAAACTACAAATAGATAACAACACCAGAATTATTATTCAGGATGAAAATGTCCCAGAGGAAATACGTGTGCAAGCATCATCAAACAGAGATGAGGTATATCGGCTGGAATCGAAAAATAGGCAAAAGCTTATCATAGATTGTGCCGTTTTAGCTGCGATTGTTATTTGTTTTGGTATCGCATCCGGTACCGCCGTTAAGCTTTATACTGTCAAATACGCGGCATAATCTACTTTATATTTAAGAGTCCCTTCAAGGGCTCTTTTTTTATACCCAAAATTTCAAGGAGGTGGGTCCGACGAAGAAAAAATTTACAAACTTTCAGCTGGAGGAAATGGCACGGTCTTTAAAACCGGCGCTGGAACAGCGAAGCAAGCTCGGGTACATCGCGGCGCGTAACGCGAGAATTATCGACACCGCTCTTACCGAGTATTACCGTTTCAAAGAAGATTTGATACGGAAATACGGAAAACCGGACGACAAAACCGAGACTATTTCAATTCATCCGGGCGACGCAAATTTCCCGATATTTGCCAAGGAGCTTGACAGCGTGGCAAACATCAAGCAAAGTGTTGAAATCATGACGGCTTTGTATGATGACGCCATAGGAATCCTCAGCGGAAAAGAAATTTTTGCGCTTGACTGGATGTTTACGGAGGTGAGTGATGATGGCTAATATTTCGTCGTTTTTAAATACCATAAAAACGGCAATCTACGGACGCGATATGCGTCAGGCTTTACACGACGCGATAAAAACTGTCAATGACGGTCTTGAAACTGAGGTCACCGACCGTAAATCAGCGGTAAGCGGTGAAACATTGGCACGGCAGAGCACGGACACAGCCTTGGGCAGTCGAATCGATGCGGAAACCGAATCACGAACATCGGAGGACACGGCATTAGGTCAGCGTATTGACGCGGAAGCCGAAGCGCGAAAGGCGGCGGATGATACCAAGGCGGATAAGGAAACTCTCAACGGCGGATTTGCCGGAGGC
>CANQYQ010000064.1 GCA_947628155.1 uncultured Clostridia bacterium | reverse complement strand
AATATATTCCCTGTTATTTCTTTTATTACAGCCGTAAAATAAAGAAAAATAAACCACTTTTGCTTTCCGATGACAGCACGTTGGACAACCGTTTGGGAAAATGAAAGCGATACGTTATTGATTCGGAGGAAGATGTATGAGATTTCATTATGTCCTGCTTGAAAGCAGACTTGAACGCCGCACTTGTTACGGTATCGCCGCCGTTACGATGAACGACGGCATCGAAATCATTTTGCGGTCGTTTGTCGATCTATCGTCTGACCGCCGTTCAGTCGCAAAGCTTGTCAGGCTTTGCAACAAGCTCGAACTGTCGCTGTGTCATTTGCCAGATGTGGTCGAGGATTTTTGTATCGGTGGAATTGACGATGATTAAATGGAATTTCTTTGTGCTGCGGTATGCCGTAGAAAACTTGTTTTATGAAAAAAGGACAAAACAGGCATAATTCGCTTTGACAAAACGAACAACAGAATAAGTACAAATCCCCGCACGGTCATGTTGATCGTGCGGGGATTGTTTTATGAAAACTTTTGCAGAATATCCGGTCAGAATCGCGCGATCAAGATTTGCGCAAGGTTCTGTAAATTCGCTAAAATATATGTGACCGCATTTGTGCGGGAAATCAAAATACAAAGGAGTGTCGATCAATGATAAATGATAAATCCGAAACGTACATCACAGCTGAAGTAATAGCTTCATTCCACTCATATCTGATATCAGAAGAAAAATCCGAATTCACAGTTGACAAATACATCCGCGACGTCGCCGCGTTCGCCGAATTCCTCGGCGGAGAACCGCTTTCGAAGGAGAAGACGCTCGTGTATAAGTCGCATCTCATGGACTGCGGCAAATTCGCCGATTCGAGCATAAATTCGATGATCTCGTCGATACGCGCACTGTTGAAATTTGTAGGACGGCAGGACTGCGCCGTGTCAAATCTGCGGATACAAGAACTGCCGTTCAATCCGGAAGAGAAAAATCTGACGCAGGATGAGTTCGAGCGTCTGCTTGATGCGGCGACAGGCGACAGGCGGCTGCATCTCTTGCTGCTCGTCATATTCTCAACGGGCATCCGTGTGTCGGAAGTGAAATATTTCACGGTCGAATCGTTCAAAAGCAAGCTCGACAAAGTGCGCGTGACAGTGCGCTGCAAAAAGAAAAACCGCCGCGTTATCGTGGCGGACGAGCTGAAGCGTGAGGTGCTCGCATATATAAAAGAAAACAAAATCGAGTCGGGACCGATATTCAGAACGCGGAGCGGCAAAACGCTCGACAGATGCGCGATCTGGAAGCAGATGAAACGTCTGTGTGAAAAGGCAAAAGTTGCGGAAAGCAAGGTATTCCCGCACAATCTCCGCAAGCTTTTTGCGCGGACGTTCTACGCGGAGACGCACGATATCGTTCAACTCGCCGCGCTGCTCGGTCACAGCAGCATCAATACGACGAAAATTTACGTCAAAACGACCGAAGAAGAAGTCCGCGAGCGTGTCGAAATGGTGGTGAACAAACTGATTTTCACAAAAATAAAGGCCACATTATCAGCATAATGTGGTCAATCAACAGTATTTGCGGCATACGTGGAACTACATCGTAAGGATTATAACAGAAATATGTGTAGAAATCAAGATGTTTTTCGCATAAAATCTAATTGAGTATGCACTTTTTGTTGTCAATTTTGGCGAAAAGCGATATTTTTAAGAAAAATTATGCATGCTGACAGAACCCTTGCGGCAGTGTTTTTTTGAACAGATCTGTAAGGGCTCTTTTGGTATGCTTGAAAAGCGCTCTCGGGGGCGCTTTTTTATGTATGTAATTGTTTTGCCTTCGTATTTTTCCTTTTTTACACCACATTATGCTGATAATGTAGCAATCAGCAAACGCCACATTATGCTGATAATGTGGCGATCAAGACGGGGAACTTCGAATTAAAACGGTCAGAGGATAAATGGCGGCGAAAAAACGCGAAAGAAACGTTTTAAGCCGTCGTTATTCATGTTTGTCGGGAAGGAGGCTGCACGGTGAGCATAGAACTTTACGAGCACAATCGAATCGCATATGTGTCGGCTGCCGCGATGCTGTCCGCGACCGGCAAAGCCGCCGTTGTGCATCCGACCGGAACGGGGAAGTCGTTCATCGGGTTCAAATACTGCGAGGACAATCCGAACAAGAATATCCTTTGGCTGTCGCCGAGCGAATATATATTCAAGACTCAGATCGAAAACTACAAGGCGGTCGGCGGAAAGCAGCTGGACAATATCACTTTTGCCACCTACAAAAAATTTTCTCTGTATACAGATGAGGAAATTGCCTCACTGAAATTTGACGGGCTCATAACCGACGAATTCCATCGCGTCGGTGCGAGATTTTGGCAAGAAAATATCTTCAAATTTTTGAAGTTCTTCCCGGACGTTCCCGTTCTCGGACTGTCCGCGACGGCTATCCGCTATCTCGACGACCAGCGCGATATGTCGGAAGAGTTGTTCGACGGCAACGTTGCGTCTGAAATGACGCTCGGCGAGGCGATCGTGCGCGGCATCCTTCCCGCGCCGAAGTATGTCATGGCGGCGTTCGTATATCAAAACGAGCTTGACAGGCTGAAAAAGAAAATCTATTCACACCGCAATAAAGCCGTGCGGGATGCGGCTGAGAAATATTATGAAGCCCTCCGCCGCGCTCTCGAAAAAGCGGACGGACTGGACGTTATCTTTGACAAACACATGGACAAGCGAACAGGCAAATACCTCGTGTTCACGTCCAATATCGATTCGATGCGCGAGTGCATGAGTCATGTCCCGGAATGGTTCGGGAAAGTAGATGCAAATCCGCACGTATATTCGCTTTATTCCCTCGACAGAGAAACGCTGAAATCGTTCGACGAGTTCAAGACAGACACGGATATGTCGCATCTGCGGCTCCTCTTCTGCATCGACGCTTTGAACGAGGGCATCCACGTCGACGATATCGACGGCGTGATACTGTTCCGTCCGACCGTTTCCCCCATTATATATAAGCAGCAGATTGGACGTGCATTGTCCGCCGGCAAATCCCATACGCCGATCATTTTCGACATCGTGAACAACTTCGAGAGCCTTTACAGCATCGGCTCTATCGAAGAAGAAATGCGTGCGGCGATCACGTATTACAACTACTTCGGTGACGGAGAACAAATCGTCACAGACCACTTCAAGGTGATCGACGAGGTCCGCGACTGCCGTCAGCTTTTCAATCAACTGGAAGAAACACTGACGAATTCGTGGGACACGATGTACGCTTGTGCAAAAGTGTATCACGAAGAAAACGGCAACCTTTATGTACCCGTCGATTACAAAACGCAGGAGGGGTATGCGCTCGGCGCGTGGCTGCGAACACAGCGGATGATCCGCGCGGGAAAGGCGATCGGTATTCTCGGCGAGGACAGAATTGCAAAACTGGATGCGCTCGGTATGCGCTGGGAGAGCGTCAACGATGTTTCGTGGGAACGTCACTACGCCGCGTGCAAGGTTTATTATGATGAGCATGGCGACCTGAGCGTACCGTATGATTACGTTACTGAAGACGGACTGAAACTTGGAAGGTGGATAATAGCCGCCCGCAAGTATCATAAAAGCGAAATAAAATCAAACTACCTGACCCCCGAGCGTGAGCGGTTGCTCGATGAACTCGGCATGGTGTGGGACACCGTCGACTACCTCTGGAACCGCAACTATGAGGCGGCAAAAGCGTACTACCTCGAGCACGGCGATCTGGAAGTGCCGAAAGGGTGGATCCAGGACGGCGTAAAGCTGGGCAATTGGCTGAATGATCTTCGCAAAAAGTATCGCGGTACGTCCGTCCGACGCGGTACGCTGACTGATGAACAGATCGCCGAGATGGACGCGCTCGGTATGCGCTGGGAGTCAAAGAAAAACCTTGCGTTCGAGAAGGGCTACGCCTACGCGAAAGCGTACTCCGCCGAACACGGCGCGGCGGACGCTCCGTTCTTCTATGTAACGGAGGACGGATACAAGCTCGGCGTATTTCTGAGCAAGTGCAGAGAGAAATATGTCAAAGGCAAGCTGAGCGAGACGGAACTGAGAAGGCTCAACGCCATCGGAATGGTGTGGAACAAATCCCGCAAGAACGATTGGGACGCATGCTTTGAGAGCGTGCGCGAGTATTACCGCGAACACGGCGATTTGGCGATACCGCCCGATTATGTCGTCGACGGTGTGTGGTTGAACAAGTGGCTGAACGAGCAAAGACAGATCCTTATCGGCAACCGCGAAGGAAAGAAACTCACAGAAGATCAAATCGGGAAACTCCGCTCCATCGGGTTCACACAAACTTTGAAGCGTGAAAACAGATGGGACAGGAAATATGCGGAGTTAAAGGAATATTACGATGAACACGGCGATTGCCGACTGCCGATGCGGTACACCGATTCACAGGGAGAGAATCTGTACTCTTGGCTTCGAAATCAAAGGCAATACGCAAAAGACGGCAAGATGAGCGCAGAACGGAAAAGGCTGCTTGCCGCGATCAATGCGATAGCAATGCAGTAAAAAGATATGGATCGCCGACATCGGTGCGGCGTTAGAAAGATAGAAAAAGGCAGAAATGAGGGTCGTGTCGCATGAATAATACGACAACGGAAGTGAATATGGTGTCCCCGCAAGCCGAAAAAGCGGTCGCATCAAAAGTCATTCTTCCCTATGAAAAGACGAAGGAATATTACATAGAACCGCTTGGCGAAATTGAAAGAAAACCTGTCTATGAATTTATTAAACGTTTTTTCGATATCGTTTTATCGATGACTGCATTGATCGTTCTTGCTCTGCCAATGGCGGTCATAGCGTTTTTGATAAAGATAAAATCCCCGGGTCCTGCACTTTACAGGCAGGAAAGACTCGGACTCAACGGCAAAAAAATTAAAATCGTAAAATTCAGGACAATGAGTGTTGATGCGGAAGCGGCAGGCGCACAGTGGTCGCAGGGCGACGACGATCCGCGAATTTTCCCACTTGGACGTAAGCTGCGGAAAACAAGATTAGATGAGCTTCCGCAGCTTGCATCGATATTCACCGGCAAACTAAGCTGGGTCGGACCGCGTCCGGAACGGGAAATATTCTATAATGAATTTGAGACATACGTTCACGGTTTCCATGAACGGTTAAAGGTCAAACCGGGATTGACTGGACTCGCTCAGGTCAACGGCGGATATGATTTGAAGCCGGAAGAAAAGATTTTGTGGGATGTGGAGTACATAAAGAAGCGCAGCCTGTGGCTGGATTTGAAGATATTGTGTAAGACGATTAAAATCGTGCTGATGGGGACGGGAGCAAAATAGTATTCCCTTGCATTAAAGATAATAAAGTGAATCATAATGATAAATAAATTAAATACGAATTTCGTTAAAGATAAAAAAATATTATTATTTTCACCTGCATTTTTCAATTATGAAAATATGATTGTGGATAAGATGCGCGAGATGGGTGCAGATGTGGATATGTATAATGAACGTTCTGTAAGTAATGCAGCAAGTCGTGCGCTATTAAAAATTAATCCGAACATCTTTGCTCTTAAAACAACGAAATACTATGAAAAAATAATTGAGACCATAAAAGATAAAGATTACGATTATATACTCATAGTAAAATGCGACATGACACCGGCGAGTATATTGCAAAGCTTCAAAATTATATTTCCGAATGCAAAACTTTGTCTCTATCTTTGGGACTCTATAACAAATATACCGGGAATTATCAATAAATTCCGGTACTTCGATTCGATATATTCATTTGATTTGAATGATTGTGAAAAGTATCCTCAACTTAAATTCAGACCGCTGTTTTTTGACGATCAATTTAGAAATCAAATCGCTGATTATAGTGCATGTAAATATGATTTAAGTTTTTTGGGAACAATCCATTCCGACAGATATGCTGTTGTTCGACAAATACAGACAATTGCTGAGGAAAAGGGATACAGTTGCTTTTGGTTCTTATATTTACAGAGTAAGTTTATATATTATTTTTATAAATTCACAAAAAAAGAATTTAAAACAATTCCTAAAAGCAAATTTAGTTTTAAAAAGATGTCTGCTGCAGAGATAGCAAAAATCGAAAACGAAAGCCGAGCTATTCTCGATATACAGCACCCTAAGCAAACCGGATTGACAATACGAACCATTGAAATGGTAGGAATGAATAAGAAACTGATAACTACAAATGAATCAATTAAAAAATATGATTTTTACAATCCGAATAATATTATGGTAATTGACAGAGAAAAAGTTGAAATACCGGCTGAGTTTTTTAATGTACCATATACCCCGATAAAAGAAGAAATATATGAGAAATATTCGCTAAGACAGTGGATTATAGATGTTTTAAGCTGAGGAACCGCTTTTTATGAAAAATAAATATTCGCCCACTGAGTTTATAAAAAACATTTATAGCCTGATTTTAACAAAAATAACCATGAAGCAGGCGAGATTGATACGCAGGCCTGTTTACATCCGCGGGCATAAATCTATTGTCGGCGGAAAAGGGTTAACGATCGGTCGATTCTGCCGTTTTGATCTTGATGGAAGAAAACAAACGCTTTATATTGGCGATAATTGCGAAATGGGCGATATGACACATATCGTAGCTCATGAAAATGTTAAGATAGGAAACCATGTACTGATAGCATCAAAATGTTTTATCAGCGATACTAATCACGGAAATTATAGAGGTGATGACCAGTCCGACCCAATGTCTCCGCCTGTTTTAAGGAAACTCACAACCTCTCAGGTTGAAATCGGCGACAGGGTATGGATCGGAGAGAATGCAGTTATTCTTGCAGGCGTGACGGTAGGAAGCGGCTGCATTATAGGTGCAAACAGCGTTGTGACAAAGAGCGTGCCGGAGAATTGCATAGCGGCAGGCTCTCCTGCAAAAGTAGTAAAAAAATGGAATGAAGTTGAAGGACGATGGATAAAAGCATAAACAAAAATAAAATGGAGGATATTGTCAACACGTTCTACAAATAATCGTTGTGTTACAAACAAATCAGATGCTCCATGTTGATAAAATCTTGTCTAACTTGTATGAGAAAGAGTTTCAACTGCTTTTGAAACGCAAGTTGTGACTATTGATCCTTATCTATAAAAATTATTTAACAGGCAACGTCAAGTTTTATATACAATCGAATAGAAAATAAAAGAATATAAATTTTTTGTTTTAAATAAAAGCAGGAGAATGTATGAATAGGAGTTTGAAAATAAGTGTTTGCATGGCAAGTTATAACGGGGAAAAATACATAGTAAAGCAAATTGAATCAATTGTTCCTCAATTAGATGAATTTGACGAAATTGTTATAAGTGATGACGGGTCGAGCGATAGCACAAAAGAAATTGCCGAAAAATACAGTAAAACATACGAAAATATAAGAATATACGATGGTCCGAAAACTGGATTTGCATCCAATTTTGCAAACGCTGTATCGCACGCGAACGGTGACATTATAATTTTTTCTGACCAAGATGATATTTGGGCTCCATCAAAAATTGATACTATTTACGAATGCTTTGTCAAGAATCAAAATGCGACCACAATACTACATAACATGAAAAGCTTTGATGAACAAGGATTAATTTCCGAAAAACTGTTATCATATCAGAATGGGGTTTTTGAAAATATAGTTAAAAGTTGTTATTGGGGATGTTGCATGGCGGTGAAAAAGGAATTCATTACAAGATTTCTCCCATTTAGAACAAATTGCGTCGGACATGATCAGTTAACGGGACTTATGTCAGAAAAATACGGGAAAACAGTTTTTATAGATAATGTACTTACATATCACAGAATACATGATCATAATACGTCAAATAAGTTACCAATTTCAAAGAAAATATCATTCAGAATCAATTTAATTGCAGATTACCTGTTTGCGAAAAAAAACTGGCAAATAAATAATTTTAACTTATAACTTACTAAAAAATGAAGCAGAAAATATATTCATTAAAATTATCAGATGCAATTGCGTTCTTGTTATTATTCGATCTCGTTTTAGGCGGATCGGGCCATTTGTTTATGCTTGGCTCGATAAGCCTTAGAATGATTTTGATTTTTTTGGCTCTGTCATATAGCATACTTTATGCAGCTAAGAACAGATTGGCATGGTGTAATTTATTTACAATAATTGTTGTTTTCGTTTCTTACATGTTTTTGACACTTTGCATCGGTTTATTAAAAGACAATGACTCCAATGCACTTGATGAATTCTTAGGTTACCTTCCAATACTACTTGTCTTTTTCTATTCGATATATTTTAATAACGGCAAAGATAGAATAGAAAAGATGTTCAGCTTATTTAATTCCCTTACAATAGTTCTTTCCATATTATCTCTTATATTGTGGCTGTATTGTTTTTTTAATGGCTATGTGCAGGTTAACAGAATACTAAATAAATATAATTATGGTCTGTTATCACGGATTGGAACGATTCCAAGATTATTTTTAAAATCATCAATTTTTGCACTTTTTGGATTAATTTACAGCTTGAACAATTTGATTGATGGGAAAAGAAATTTAAAAGCACTATTTTGTATTACTGTAACCATACTAACGATTATAACAACTTTCACAACATCATTTTATTTTTTTTCAATATTCGTTATAGCTGTTTTTGTTATAGTAAAAATTAAAAGCAGAATAAATACCAATATATTTAGAATAGCCGTTGCTTTCATATTAACAACTATCTTATTTTATGTTACAGGCTCATTCGATATATTATTTGCACGATTTACAGATACATATAATTTTAACACAAAAGCAACTCAAGCCGTTGAACTTCTGAAAATTTGGTTGAATCATTTTGTATTAGGCACCGGTTTAGGCGAGATTATTCCGATTAGTTATGAAAATGGAATTAAATATAGTTATATGTTTGAAGTTCAATGGCTTGAACTTGCAGCTCATGCCGGTTTCATAGGTATAGGTATATATTTATTATTGATTTTCTTGACAGTAAGGAAGCTACACAGACTTTATATCAAACAAAACAATAGTTTGTATTTAATTCTCTCACTTATGATCATATATATTTGCCTCGTTTCATTTACTAATCCGTTTATGAACAACTCAATCGGTTTGATCTTTTTTGCAATGGCAGTTGGAGTTGTTACACAGACTCCGGTATAGATTAATATACACATGGTGAGCATATGAAAATACTTTATATAATATGTGTTTTATATAATAAAAAAATATCTGAAATAAGATCTTTACAACAATTCCTATCATTAAATTCTTCAGAAGTTGAATTAATAGTGTGCGACAATTCAAACAGCGATATATGTGAACAGAATGAACGTGAATACAACCAGATGTATTCCGAGTTTTTTACATATATTCCAAATTATGAAAATCTCGGGTTGGGCAAAGCGTACAATAAATGTATTGTTTCAATTAATCCAAACGATGCATATATAATGTTTGCTGATGATGATACTTATTTTTCATCAGAGTACCTTGATAATGTTTTGAATTCTGTTTTAAACAGGGAATCGTTGATTATTAGCGGCATCATTGAAACGGATACTGGACAGTTTTTCTCTCCGTTACATGCCTTTCGCTTGTTCAAAAAAGAAAAAAATATAATAACGAAATTAGGTACTTATGAAAATATCGTTTGTATTAATGCCGGCTTTACATTTCACAGCAGTTTATATAAAACGATTGGACAATTCCCCGAGAGTATTTTTTTGGATATGCTTGATTATTGGACGGCTTATAAGTTAAGTGAGTGCAAAGTTAATAAGGTCCAAATTGTCGGAGGAACAATATCTCAAAACTTTTCGGGAGAGGTAGATGATATTTCAACTATCGAAAGAAGATTCAAAATATATGAAAAAGATTATAGGGAATTTTGCAGACTGACTAAGAAAAACATTATAGTAAGAACAGTTGGAATATATAAAAGAAAAATAAAGATTATGTTAATGAAAGCAAAAAAAATACTACTTGGGAGATTACATTAAAATGCGCGCAATAATTCTCGCCGGCGGAGCCGGCACACGACTCTATCCGCTCACAATGGTGACGTCTAAACAGCTTCTGCCGGTATACGACAAGCCGATGATCTACTATCCTCTGTCAACGCTTATGCTCGCAGGGATAAACGATATACTCATAATCTCGACGCCGTCTGATCTGCCTAATTTTGCACGTTTGCTCGGCGACGGCTCGGACTACGGCATAAAGCTGTCGTACATAGAACAGCCGTCGCCGGACGGACTTGCGCAGGCGTTCATTTTGGGCGAGGAGTTCATAGGCGACGAGCTGTGCGCGATGGTGCTCGGCGACAACATCTTTTACGGTAACGGCTTCGGGAGGTCGCTCCGCGCGGCTGTTGCGAATGCCGAGTCGGGGCGCGCAACGGTGTTCGGATATTATGTTCCCGACCCAGAGCGGTTCGGCGTTGTTGAATTTGACGACGAAGGACACGTAGTTTCGATCGAGGAAAAACCGACAGCGCCCAAATCGAATTACGCAGTAACGGGATTGTATTTCTATCCGGCGGGTGTCGCGACAAATGCAAAGCGTGTCAAACCGTCGGCTCGCGGCGAGCTTGAAATAACGGCGCTGAACAAGATATATTTGGACGACGGAAAACTTGACGTTCAACTTCTCGGCCGAGGCTTCGCGTGGCTCGACACAGGCACGATGGACAGCCTCGCCGAGGCGACAGATTTCGTTAAAATGATTCAGAACAGACAGGGGATCGAGATATCGGCGCCCGAAGAGATCGCATATAAAAACGGTTGGATCACAAAAGAGAGACTATTGCTCTCCGCCGAAAAATATGGAAAATCACCGTACGGACAGCATCTGAAAAATGTCGCTGAAGGAAAGCTGGTATATTGATGGGCAAATTCAACTTTATCAAAACTGAAATAGAGGGCGTTTACATAATCGAGCCGACGGCATACGGCGACAATCGCGGCTATTTTATGGAGACCTACAACGAAGCGGGTTTCAAGGCGGCGGGGCTTAATTACACGTTCGTTCAGGACAATCAATCAAGCAGCCGCAAAGGTGTTCTGCGCGGACTTCACTTTCAGAAAACGCACCCGCAGGCAAAGCTTGTGCGCGTACTTAATGGCGAGGTCTTTGATGTCGCTGTTGACTTGCGAAAGAACAGCAAGACATACGGCAAATGGGTCGGCGTGCTGTTATCTGACGAGAACAAACGTCAGTTCATGGTGCCGCGCGGATTCGCGCACGGATTCGTCGTCGTGTCTGAAACAGCGGAATTTGCATATAAATGCGACGAGCTTTACCATCCCGAAGACGAGGGCGGGATAATGTGGAATGATCCCGATGTAGGCGTTGAATGGCCGGACGTCGGCGAGATCATACTTAGCGAAAAGGACAAGCATCACCCGACGCTCAGCGAGTCAAAGATCGAATTTGAGGTGTAAATATGACCATCATCGTTACCGGCGGCGCCGGATTTATAGGTTCAAACTTCATATTTCACATGATGTCGGCGCATCCCGACTACCGCATTATTTGTTTGGATAAGCTCACATATGCGGGCAATCTCTCGACGCTCGCGTCCGTCATGGACAAGCCCAATTTCCGCTTTGTCAAGCTCGACATCTGCGACCGCGAGGGCGTATACAAGCTGTTCGAGGAGGAACATCCGGACATCATCGTCAATTTCGCGGCGGAGAGCCATGTTGACCGCTCCATCGAAAATCCGGAGGTGTTCCTGCAAACCAACATCCTCGGCACGCAGGTGTTGATGGATGCGTGCAGGAAGTACGGCATCACACGCTATCATCAGGTCAGCACCGATGAGGTCTACGGTGACCTGCCGCTCGACAGACCGGACTTGTTCTTCACTGAGGAGACGCCGATACATACATCCAGTCCGTACAGCGCCTCAAAAGCGAGTGCGGATCTGCTTGTGCTCGCATATCACCGCACATACGGGCTGCCTGTGACGATCTCGCGCTGCTCGAACAATTACGGACCGTATCACTTTCCCGAGAAGCTGATCCCGCTGATGATAGCGAACTG
>CANQYQ010000063.1 GCA_947628155.1 uncultured Clostridia bacterium | reverse complement strand
TTGCCGTCAGCGTCGATATAATATCTGGGTGTTACAAGCTGCTCCCAGAAATTCGCCTGCTTTGTGAGCAGCGGCAGTAGAATGTCCTCTTCAAGGTCGAGATAACCCTTAGCCTTCAGCGCGGTAAACTCCTCATTTGTAAGTCCGCCGTCGTTTACGCCGAGGACCTTTTGCAAATCGTCAAAGCGCATATAGTCGTTTATGGGGATCTGCTTATTTCCGTAGCATTGCCAGTATTCATAAATCGGCAGCAGGCACCAGCTCGGACCGGCGTTCCAGTATTCAAACGGGTACCAGTTATCATATTCAACGTGCATCGCGCGGTCGGCGTCCGCGTTTACCGAAAGCTGTATCGCGTCGTGCATACCGTACGCCATGCGCGCGTTTTCCATAAAATCGGGCGAATGACGAAGGAAGAAGGTTATATATCCCTCCTGAAAAGCTCCGCCGAGGTTGGAGGTATTCATCGGACTGACCTGCAGATTAACATTCGCGTCAAGCGTGTAAATGCCGCGCCAGCCGGGATTCCATTCGCCCGTCCACATACCGTAAAGCCTCGGAGCGGCAGTGCCGCCCGCGCAAATCATGGCGTAGCGCGCCTGATCGTACGCGCGGCGCATGAACTCGTGGTTTATGCGGGTCGGACTCATCTTCTGCTTATCTATGAGCTTGTTGTTGTCATTATCGGCAAATTCCTCGTCACCCTCAAGCTCAAAGCTGAGACGGTTAAATTCCTCCTTTTGAATTTTCGCGGAGGGAGAGAGCGCGGCGTCATAGCTGAAGCTTTTGTCAACGGTGTATTTTTGCACCGCGCTTTTTGTTCTTTCTTCCAGCTTGGTTAAAAGCTCATACGAATCCATATTCGCAAATTGCGTCATAACGTCCGAATCGCTGCCCGTCATATGGAAGGTTCTGTCAACAGCCGTAATAAGATACACAGCGTCCGCGTCCGTGATTTTAACGGATGCGTTATCGCCGACAAGCATTGTCTCGTCTGATGTTGAAACGACCCTTTCCTTTTTTGCGTTCGCACCCTCCGTAAGTATCAAAGTCACGCTGCCGTAGCCGCCGTCGTAAAGCTCGCTGCCGCTGTACGCGGGATAATGCGCCATATGCGCGATATACGAGCAATCGTCGGGAACGATTTTTTTATACCTCTGCTCCGTTACCTTGCTCATGCCGTCATATCCCTTGCACATATCGTCGATATCGTCTATTGAAACCGTAATATTTACGGGCTGTCCCTCGCTTGATTTTGCGAGCTTCGTCACGATAACGTTATCGGGTCTTGACGTGAACGAGGTCCTGACCCATTCGCCGTATTTGTCGCTGTATTTTACTCCTGTTTCGGCAGTTTCGTAATTCGTCCAGCGGACATAATCCTTAGCCGTGTCGGTATAATCGCTTTTAAGCCTTAGCTGCGCTCCCGGGTGGAAGCTGTAAAAATATGTGCGCGCACGCTTTTTGCCGTTCGCGTCCTTTATCTCCCATGTGTCGTCGAGATCGAACACGTGCTGTCTCGCGTCCTCAAGCTGTTCCGTCAGATTTTCCGGAATCGTTCTCGGGTCGGAGGACGGATAGTTAAAATATATATGCTGCAGTATCAGCGCGTCGTTGTACGTTTCGCCGCTTGTTATATATCCTATCTCCCCGTTTCCGCTTATCATTCCGTCGCGCCACGGACGGTTGTTTTTGCTGCCGACCACCACCGAGCCGGGACTGTTTACAAAATTGCCCTTTTCATATAACATGTCATTTCCGCCCTCCGCCTGTATTACCGAAGCCGCTCCGAGCGCCATAACTGCGCTTAACGCCGCGGAAATAACCCGCCTTACTTGTCTGCCCATAATATAACCCGCCTTTCACAGTATTTTTAATTATATTGTACAGTAATCAAATGGAAAAGTAAACGAATAAATATGACAACATTATATAGAAGATGTCGTATAAATACGCTAACGGTAGATTTGAATGCAGAGACGCCGGTATGGTATATTGGAGTAACCGCTTAGGACGTACGGGTAAAATTAAACCCTATTGCGGAGTATTTTTCAAATACGGTACACGGCAATGAAAACGATAAGTTCCCGCGTCTAGGCGCGGGAACATCATTTCCGATGCTGCGGCGTACATTATCGCAGCCGGCTGTAATTTTACGATAAAAACAGCGGCACATCATCTTTGTACCGCTGTGTGTTGAAAACGCTTTATCTTCAATTCTTTTCAAGGAAGCGCTTATGCGCTTCGCGAAGCTCGGCCGCCTTTTCCTCGGGCGCTGTCGGGTTGCAGTGCGCCCAAGCGCCCGTCTCGGACGAAGCGTTAAATTTCTGCTTCTCCGCGCTGCGCATCGGCGGATAGAACGCTATATGGAAATGGAAACCGTCAGGGTTATCGTCGGTATTGACCGGGTTCTGGTACATGCACATCATGTACGGGAACGGGTAACCGAACAGGCTGTCAAGCGTTCCCGCGGCCTCCTTCAATGTCCTCGCGAGACTTGTCTTTTCCGCGTCTGTAAGCGCGGCAATATTCGGCACATGGCGCTTCGCGCTTATATATATGCCATATGGGTATTCGCAGTAGAACGGCAGAAAAACAACGAAATCGTCATTTTCAAAAATGATCCTGCGCCCGTCCTGCTTTTCGTCCTCCATCATATCGCATACAAGGCAATGCCCCGTTGACGCTTTATGCTCCTTCAGCGCGTCAAGCTCCAGCTCGATCTTTTTCGGGATCACCGAATATCCGTAGATCTGACCGTGCGGATGCGGCATCGTAACGCCTACGACCGTGCCGCGGTTCTCAAATATGAACACATACTTGATATTCTCGTCGGAGCTTATCGCCTCAAACCGCTCCGTCCACAGATCCACCAGCTTACGTATATGCGCCTCGTCAAGCTCCGGCAGCGTTACCGTATGCTCGGGCGAATACAGTATTACCTCGCACTTGCCGTACGCCGGCTTTGTTTTATAAAGCCGCGTTTCAACATCGTCCGGCTCAGGCGGCGTCTGCGAGAGCGCCGGGAAGTCGTTGTCATATTCCAAAACGTCAAATTCTTTGGGTACTTTGTCATTGTCCGGTCCGGGACAGAACGGACACCAGTCCTTTGGCATCTGCGGTCTGTTCTGGCGGTGCGACGCTATCATGACCCAATCCTTTATCAGTGGGTTCCATCTTAATTCTGCCATAGTTATTTTCCTCCGTTTTCTTTTGCGGCCGTTCTCCGCAGTATGTTTATATATCTATTTTACACCGAAATCCCGCGTCCGTCAATACCTAAAAAATCCGCCTTGCGCGGATTTTAGAATTAAAAATTTTCAAACCGAGAAATCCACTCCGCGATTATTTTCGCCGCATTAGCGGCAGCTGTTTCCGGGTCGAGTCCGCGCATTAGCGAATTGCGCTTGAACCATGTGATCTGCCGCTTCGCGTAGCGGCGGCTGCCCCGCTTTATCGCTTCGACCGCCTCATCAAGCGCCGTCTCGCCGTCGAGGTACGAGAAAAGCTCCTTGTACCCTATCCCCTGCATGCTCTGCATACCGCGCGTGTACCCCATATCACGAAGCCGCCTTACCTCTTCCAAAAGTCCGTCCGACATCATTATGTCAACGCGCCTGTTTATCCGCTCGTACAGCGCCGCCCTGTCCCAATCGAGGCAAAAAAACAGCGCGTCGTAGCGGCTGTCTATGCGTTTTGTTTCCTCCTGGTGCTCCGATATCGGCATGCCGGTTTGCTTGTAAAACTCAATCGCGCGTATTACGCGCTTTAAATTATTCGGGTGCAGTCTTTTCGCGCTTACCGGATCGACCTCCGCGAGCATTTTAATGAGATACTCTCCGCCGTTTTCTTCCGCGAGTCCGCGCAGTCTTTCACGCAGCGTGTAATCGGTTTCGGTATCGCCGAAGGTCAAATCATTCGCGACAGCGTCGATATACAGCCCCGTGCCCCCGCACATTACAGGCGTCTTTTTCCGCGATACGATATCCGCGATACATTTATGCGCGTCCGCTGCGTATTCGGCGACGCTGTAGCTTTTATCCGGCTCGATAAAGTCTATCATATGATGAACCGCCGCCGCGCGTTCCTCCGCTGTCGGCTTCGCCGTGCCGATATCCATGTACTTATAAATCTGCATACTGTCCGCCGATACGATTTCGCCGTTAAACCGTTTGGCTATATCAACCGCGAGCGCCGTTTTGCCGGACGCCGTCGGCCCGGCGATGATTATCAAAGGAATTTTCATACTATCCTTCCAAACTCCTTTTCAAGCTCCTTCTTTGACATAGTGATTATTATCGGCCGCCCGTGAGGACAAGTGTTAATGTTTTCAAGACGCAGCACGTTCCTGACGAGCGTTCGCATTTCGTCCGTGCTCATCTTCATATTCGCCTTCACCGCCGCCTTGCACGCGATCGTGTACAAAAGCCTCTGCTGCTTTTCGGTAATAATCTCCTTCTTTGACTTCGCCGCCTCGCTCACAAGCGAAAGCAGTAGATCCTCCACGTCCCCAAGCTCCGCATCGCCCGGAGCGCTGCGCACCATAACGGTATTATCACCGAACGCTTCACAGTCAAAACCCATATCGCAAAGCGTCTCCCTCACGTTTTCAAACGCCGCGTATTCCGCGCCCGTCATTGTAACAATGACCGGTTCTATCAGCATTTGAGAAAACGGCCGCTTGTTTTCCAAATCCGCCTTTAATTCTTCATATTTTAACCGTTCGTGCGCCGCGTGCTGATCGACTATAAGCATTTCGCCGCCTTTTTGAGCGATTATATATGTGTCAAACACCTGACCCACTATCTCAAAATACTCATCGACAAAAACATTTTTAGTGTCCCCGTCATTTTGTACGATTTTAGTGTCCCCACCTTCTGCCGCGGCCTTTTCGCGCCGTTCGGATATCGGGTCGGCGACGACCCAATAATCCTTTTTCTCCCGTCTCTCATCACCGTCCTCAATAAACGGATTGACGCGCGGATCATATCCCGGAGTTTCGGGACGCCTCGTAATATTTTGCACGCCGTTTTGATTTAGTGTCCCCGACGAGCTGTCGGATCTTGCTGTCTTGCCGGACTTATTGTAATTTAGTGTCCCCGATAGTCCGCCGTGCGGTCGATGTGATTTTGGTGTCCCCGGCTGCTTAACGTAACGTGTGTCGGATTTGGGCAGATTTTCGGCGAGATCGGTAAGATAAAGCTGTTTATATGATATCCTGTCAACTTTAGTGTCCCCGCCTTCCGCGCGTTCGATCTTCGGTACATTCGCTTCCTTGTAAAGCGCGTTTCGCACGGCATAATACACAGCCTGATAGATATCGCGTTCATTTGAAAACTTAACCTCCAGCTTTGTCGGATGTACATTTATATCGATGAGTCCGGCGTTAAGCGTAATATTCAAGATCGCGGCGGGGAACTTGCCTATCATGATCTGGTTTTTATACGCCTCCTCAACGGCGCGTATTATAACCGGACTTTTTATATAACGGCTGTTCACGAAATAGCTCTGATAATTGCGGTTCGGGCGCGAAACGGTGCCCGCGCCGACGAGTCCGGAAACACGGATACCGTCCTGCTCATAATCAACGGGAAGCATATTTTTCGCGTAATCCCTGCCATAGACTGTATAAACCGCATTTTTAAGCGAATTGTCTCCCGCGCTGTAGAGCTTTTCTTTATCATTTACGATAAGCCGGAACGATACGGACGGGTAAGCAAAAATAAATTTTGTCATAATGTCAGTAATATATCCCGCCTCGGTGGAATCCTTTTTCAGGAACTTCTGACGCGCCGGCGTGTTGTAGAACAGATTTTCCACTATGATATCCGTGCCCTCTGGCGTACCCGCTTCCTCGGACGCGATGATCTCACCGCCCTTACACGTCACGCAAACGCCGCTCATATCGCCTTTTTTACGCGTTCGGAGCGTAACCTCCGCGACCGCGCCTATGCTCGACAGCGCCTCGCCGCGAAAACCGAGCGTGTAGATCGCGTCAAGATCCGCGCCGGTTTTGATCTTGCTTGTCGCGTGGCGCAAAAAACATATTTTCGCGTCGTCCCCGCTCATGCCTATTCCGTTATCTGTGACGCGCATGAAAACGGAACCGCCGTTTTTTATCTCAACGGTTATGTTCGACGCGCGCGCGTCAATGCTGTTTTCAACCAGCTCCTTTATGACGCTCGCCGGACGCTCCACAACCTCGCCCGCGGCGATCTTATTCGATATTTCACTGTCTAAAACGTTTATAATTCCCATTTTATTGTTCCTTTGCCTTATTGCTCAGCTCGTAAAGCTTGTTCAGCGCCTCGATAGGCGACAGTGTTGTTACGTCCATAACCGATAATTCCTCCGCGATTTCCGCGGCGGCGCTGTCGAATAGATCCACCTGATTCGTTTCCTCCGCCGCTTTTACGGGCGCGGGAGAATCGGCGCGTTTTTCGCCGCTCTCGATTTTCGCGAGAATTTTTTTAGCGTTCGTTATAACCTCGCGCGGTACGCCCGCCAAAGCCGCGACCTCTATTCCGTAGCTGTCGTCCGCGCCGCCGCGCACGATTTTACGCAGGAACGTTATATCGTCACCGTGCTTTTTTACGGCGATTCGGTAATTTTTCACGCCGTCAAGCTCGTTTTCAAGCTCCGTCATCTCGTGGTAATGCGTCGCGAACAGCGTTTTCGCGCCGATTTTCTTTTTATTATGCACATATTCCGCGACAGCCCACGCAATGGAAAGCCCATCGAAGGTGCTTGTGCCGCGCCCTATTTCATCAAGGATTATAAGCGAATTTTTAGTCGCGTGCTTTAAAATATCGCTTACCTCCGTCATTTCAAGCATAAACGTACTCTGCCCGGACGCGATATCATCCGACGCGCCCACGCGCGTGAAGATCCTGTCCACCACGCCTATTGACGCGGATTTCGCGGGCACGAAGCTGCCTATCTGCGCCATCAGCGTAATAACCGCGACCTGACGCATATATGTTGATTTGCCCGCCATATTCGGGCCGGTAATGATAAGCAGCCGGCTGTCGTCGGTATTGAGCGCCGCGTCGTTCGGTACGAACAGCTCCTTTGACATCTGTTCAACCACCGGGTGACGACCGTCGGTAATCTTTATCGCGCCGCCCGAATTTATATTGGGGCGGCAGTAGTTATTTTTATACGCCGTCTCCGCGAGCGAATACAGCGTATCGGAAACCGCGATTATATTCGCCGCGCGCTTTAAGCGCTCGATCTCATCCGCGAGCTGCTGACGCACCTCGTCGAATACATGATTTTCCAGCGATATGATCCGTTCCGACGAGCCCAAAATAAGATTTTCAAGCTCCTTTAATTTCGGCGTGATATAGCGTTCGGCATTGGCAAGCGTCTGCTTTCGGACATAATAATCGGGCACCTTATCAGCGTTTGACCGCGTAATTTCGATAAAATAGCCGAATACCTTGTTATAGCCGACCTTAAGCTTTGGTATGCCGGTTTTTTCGCGCTCCTCCGATTCGATTTCGGCAAGCCATTTTGTTCCGTCCGCCTTCGCGATGCGAAGCTTGTCAATTTCTTCGTTAAAGCCGCGCTTTATTACTCCCCCGTCCTTTAACAGCGCCGGCGGCTCATCCACAATAGCGCGCTTAAGCAGGTCGCACATATCCTCGAGCGTATCAAAGCCTTTCGCCATATCCGACAACAGCCGCGAACGCGTTTTCGCAAGCACCGCGCAAAGCTCCGGCATCACCGCGAGCGTTTCGCGAAGCGACGCCATATCCTTGGGCGTCGCGCTGGATAACGATATGCGGCTTATGATCCGCGAAATATCGTACGTCTGATTTAAAATCTCCTTCAATTCATCGCGCAGCATCATATCCGCGTAAAGCTCTCCGACCGCCTCTAAGCGGTTGTTTATATCGATCGGATTTATAAGCGGCTTTTCAAGCCACTGACGAAGCTTTCTCGCGCCCATTGACGTGCATGTTTTATCAAGCACCCACAAAAGCGAACCGCGCTTTTGTTTGTCGCGCATAGTTTCGGTTATTTCCAGATTGCGCCGCGCCGCCGCGTCAAGGTTCATGTATTGCTCCACATCATAGACGGTAACTGTATTTATGTATGTGAGGCTCTGCTTCTGTGCGTATTCAAGATACCGAAGCATTACACCCGTCGCGACTGCGGCAAGCGGCTTATCCTCAAGGTTCAATTCGTCAAGCGACGTTTTCTTAAACTGCGCCATAAGCTTGCCGGGAAGCGCGGTATCGTCAAAAAAGTCGTCGTCCCTCTCATCAACGGTTTTGTGGAACCGCAGCTCCACCGGCTTTTCCAATATCCGCGCGGCGTCGTAATTCGCTATTATTTCCTTCGGCTCATACCGTGACAGCTCGTTTAATACACTGTCCGCGTGTTCTACCTGCGTAACAAAGATCTCGCCGGTTGAAACGTCGGATACGGCGAACCCGAACTTATCCTTTTCCGCGTATACGACAGCGAGATAGTTATTGCTCCTGTCCTCGAGAAGCGCGTCGTCGATCACCGTTCCCGGCGTAACAACGCGTATTACCTCCCGCTTTACGATCCCCTGCGCGGCCTTCGGGTCTTCAACCTGCTCACATATCGCGACCTTGTATCCTCGCCCGATAAGCCGCGCTATATAAGCCGCCGCGCTGTGGTACGGCACTCCGCACATGGGCGCGCGCTCCTTCATACCGCAGTCCTTACCGGTCAGCGTCAGCTCAAGCTCGCGCGACACGCGTATGGCGTCGTCGAAAAACATCTCGTAAAAATCTCCGAGTCTATAAAATAAAATGCAGTCGGCGTATTCCTCTTTTGTTTTTAAATACTGCGCCATCATCGGCGTAATTTTTTCCTTCATTTTTTTCTCCGTTTCTCATATGCAGCGCATTATCAGTGGCACCCGCCGCAAGTACTGCAGTCATGTGTGCAGTTTGGGTCCTGCCCGGTAATATAATAATTTAACATCTGGTTCATGCGCTGTATCGCAAGATCAAATTCCTTCTTCGCCTCAACAAATTCTTTAATAGTTCCGCTCTTTTCAACCATTTCCTCAAACGCCAAAGTATTTTGCTTTATCGCCTCGGCTCGCTCGATTTTGCCGTTTTGCATATCGCGCGCCAAATTCATACGCTTTATATTATATTCGCGCATCAAATCCGCCGCGTCCTCATCCTTCGACTGCGCAAGCTCCGCCGCCTTGTACCGCTTCATTTCATCCGATCGCTGTATAGCCTCGCCCAATTCCCTCGCTTTTTCCAAAATCGTATCCATTTTCTCTCTCCTTCTTATTCCGCCAATTCGCCGTTTAAACTCCACGTCATGGCCTCGGTAATTTTTACCTTTACATATTTTCCTATAAGCTCTTCACCGCCCTTAAAATTAACAATTTTCGAGCTGGCGCATCTGCCCGATAAAACAGTGCTGTCCTTCGGACTTACGCCCTCTGCGAGGACCTCCTCAACTCTGCCGAGATATTCCTCGTTTTTGCGCTTTGAGATTTCGTTCTGCACCTCCAGCAGACGGTTGAAATTCCTGTGAATTTCCTCGTCCGTCAGCACAAAATCAAGCTTTGCCGCCGGCGTTCCCTCGCGCCGCGAATATATGAACGAGAAAATATGGTCAAATTCCACTTCCCTTAGCACGTCCAAGGTATCCTCAAATTCTTCATTCGTTTCCGTCGGGAATCCGACGATTACATCCGTGGACAGGAATATATCCGGGATCTTCTCCTTCACGCGGCGGATCTTATCAAGGTATTCCGCCTTCGTATAACCCCGGTTCATCTGCTTTAATACGCGGTCGTTTCCCGCCTGGAACGGCAGATGAAGCTGACGGCAGAATTTATCGCATTCCGCCATTGCGTCGATCAGCTTGTCCGATAGATCCTTCGGGTGTGACGTCATAAACCGTATTCGCTTCACGCCCTCGATTTCATTTACCATTCTCAGCAGATCCGCGAAATCAATATTTTCGTCCAGATCCTTGCCGTAGGAATTTACGTTTTGCCCCAGCAGCGATATTTCCGTGCATCCGTCGGCGGCAAGCCGCTTTATTTCCGCAATTATATCCGCGCTCCGGCGGCTTCTTTCGCGGCCGCGGACATACGGCACAACGCAGTATGAACAGAAATTATTGCAGCCGAACATCACCGAGACCCACGCTTGGAAACGGTTATCACGCTTCGTCGGTATATCCTCGGCGATCTCGCCGTCGGAATTTTCGATATCCACCACCGCCTTTTTTGAACGCATTGCCTCGTATAAAAGCTTCGGCATGCGATAGAGCGCATGTGTGCCGAATATCAAATCCACATGGTTATGCACCTTTTTTATCCGCTCCGCTATATGCTCCTGCTGCACCATGCAGCCGCACACGCCGATTATCATGTCCGGTCGTTCCGCTTTAATTGTCTTTAACAGTCCCAGTCTTCCCAATACACGCTGTTCCGCGTTTTCTCTTACGGCGCAGGTGTTGTATATGACAAGCTCCGCCTTATTTTCATCGTCGGTAAAGGCAAAACCCGCCTCCTCAAGCATGCCGCGTATGCGTTCGGTATCGTTCTCGTTCTGCTGACATCCGTATGTGCGCGTGCACGCGAGCCGTTCATGCCCGTGCGCCGCGGCAAAACGCGCGTTTTCCTCCTTTATTTTTGCCAGATACGCGCGCTGTTCATTCATCTGTTCCTCTGTGATCGTTTTTGTCATTTTATCCGTCCCTTAAAACTCATAATCCACTACGCGCCGTTCAATAACGTTCGGGCGTACCGCCGACGCGCCGACCGCCTTATGTGCCGGATGCTGTATATACGCCGCCAAATCATCGTGCGACGCGAACGCCGAGACAAGCACAACGTCGGAAACAGTGTCGTTATCGTTTGTGTTTATTCCGACTTCGATTTCGGATATTTCCTTGATTTTGTCCTTGAGCGCCTCAAGTCCTTCCTTTATCTCCGCCGCCCTTTCGGCCTTGTCCGGCGTATCCGCCAGCCGCCACATAACTATATGTCTTATCATTTTGATCTCCAAGCCTTTCTTCCCGCTCACTCCCGTAACATCACACGCATCCCGCCGCGGGCGGACGGAACGCTGACAAAGGCCGCCGCAGCCTCGCTTTACAGATGCTCGGACGCCTTTTCGTAAATACGTTTCCCCTTCTTTTACACATACATAATAATTATACCACATTTTTAAAAAATTTTCAATGAATAAATTGTATTATTTGAAAATTTGTGGTACAATATGAACATATTATAAGTTTAAGAGGAAAATCATGAAAAAAATACTACGTACCGCCGCGATTGCCGGAGGCGGCATAATCGCCGCGAAGGCTCTTGACGCAAGGCTTGAAACAACACGCTATACGATTCGTTCGTCAAAAATCCCCCGGGCGTTTGACGGATACAAGATCGCGCAGATCTCCGATATACATTCCGACAGCGTGCCCGGACTCGTTCCCGAAATACGCGCCGAAAATCCGGATATAATCGTGTCCACGGGCGACCTTATACATCACAGCGGCGGCTATGACAGCGCGCTGTCGCTTATCGATACGCTGCTTGACATCGCGCCCGTTTACGCGGTCAGCGGCAATCATGAGACATGGCGCGGCGACTGCGCCGGATTCAGCGCGGCGCTTGAGGAATTGGGCGCGGTACTGCCGCACAACCGCACAGTCACATTAAAAAAGGGCGGTGAGCGCATAGGACTTTCCGGCATTGACGACCCGTTTTCCGTTGTATCGCGAAAAATCCATGCTTTTCTCGATGAAGCGGTATCGGCGCTCGAGCCGGACCGTGACTACAACATACTGCTGTTCCACCGCGCGAACTGGCTCGACTATTTTAAAAATTCCGGCTTTGACCTTATCATTTCCGGACATATGCACGGCGGCCAAATGCGCATTCCCGGACTTGGCGGACTTGTATCGCCGCGTTCGAGCTGGAGCGGCGACAGACCGATTCTGTTCCCAAAATATGCAGGCGGGAGATATGCCTTGGGCGAAACAACGCTTATCGTAAGCCGTGGCTTGGGTAATCCCATGCTTATACCGCGGGTATTTAACCGCCCGGAGCTTGTAATAATCACGTTAAAACATAAGACTAACTATTAAAAGTCAAGAGGAAAAATGAAAATTTTTCAAAAAATTTAGTTAGATAATTGTACATTGAAA
>CANQYQ010000062.1 GCA_947628155.1 uncultured Clostridia bacterium | reverse complement strand
GGGGCTGGCGCGCGCAGCGCGACTGGGGGATTCCGCAATTACAACAAATCGCTGTAATATGCGGTTTTCTGTAAAAATGAATCCCTCCGTCATTTGCTCCCTACGGTCGCAAATGCCACCTCCCTTTGACAAGGGAGGCTAACGCACGCCGTATGCGATTTTCGCTCACGGGAACGCTCTGCTTGCGCCCCTTGTTAAAGGGGAGAGGGCCAACGAAGTTGGCGAGGGGATTCCGCAATTACGATAAATCGTTCAAATATGCGATTTTCTGTGTCAATGAATCCCTCCGTCATTTGCTCCCTACGGTCGCAAATGCCACCTCCCTTTGACAAGGGAGGCCAACACCCGCCGTATGCGATTTTCGCTCACGGGAACGCTCTGCTTGCGCCCCTTTGACAAGGGAGGCTAACGCTCGCCGTATACCATATCGTGTTACGGAACACGGGCGGCCGATGGCCGCCCCTACGGTGTTCGGGTTTCCCATACGCATTTGCACGATAAACATAAATTTGCTTTACATAATCCGGTATTTATGGTATACTGATATCGGTTAATATTTGGAGGGAAATAATGAAGGTCAGGATTTTCGCCGCGGTTACGGCGGCGGTCATACTTATGCAATCGACGGCGCTGGCGAGTGTGCTTGGCACGGAAACGGGCGGCTGGGAAACGGATATGGGTGCGTCCACTGTGTACCATCATAATACATTTGAGTCGCCGTCGGTAGGCCAGCAAACGGAAAATTATATAGAATACACGCCAAATGAGGGCGCGAAGCCGATCGTAGTCAACGGATACTCTGTATGGGGTACGCGCAATCTAAAATCGGCGGCGGAATATATTTACGATAGCGGGTCTCGTCCTATCGCGGGGGTTAACGCGGATTATTTTTCGTTCACCACGGGCATTCCGATGGGAAATACAATTATCGGCGGAGAGATCGTATCGAGCGAGAATATGGGTCAGGACGGCGTGGCATGGCGGGCGGACGGCTCGGCGTTTGTCGATTGGGCGGATATAAAAACAACGATGTCGGACGGCGTGTCAAGCGTAGATATCGACTGTATAAACAAATGGTACCAGGACGGATATACGCCGATATTCCTGCTTAACGACAGATTTGCTTCGTCCACGCATACGTCATGCGAGTGTTTGTTTGTCATATGCACTCCGATCGAGGGGCGGCTTGCGCTCGGTGAAACAATAACGTATCGCGTGGATGAGTCGTTTGTTTATGACGGCGACGTGGAGATCCCGGAGGGAAAAGCCATATTTTTGATAGACACGGAAGGAACGCCGGAGCACTACGAATTTTTATCCAATCTTCAGCCGGGGCAAACAGTAACAGTCACAAACGAAATCGACGGCGGCGACCCGGAAAAATGGCATGACGTCGAGCAGCTGATAAGCTCGGTAGGCGGACGTATTATAAAGAACGGAGAGGTTCAGAACGTCACGGATAATCAGGCCGCGCCGCGCACCGCGGTCGGCGTCCGCGCCGACGGCAGCTCGGTATTCTATACGCTTGACGGCAGACAGAGCGGTTATAGCTACGGCGCGCAGATTGAAACGATCGCGAATCGTATGAGGGAGCTGGACTGCGTTGACGCGATCAATCTCGACGGCGGCGGCTCGACGAGCATAGGCGCGGTATTCCCCGGCTCGGACGAGTTTCAGGTAATGAACTGTCCGTCGGACGGGTCGCTCAGAAGCGTCGCGAATTTCCTGTTTATACGCGACGACAGGACGCGTACGGATGTGCCGTGGGTTATAAATATTGACGGCAGAAACGAGGTTGAGCATTTTCTCGCCGGCATGACGCATAAGACGGAGGTAACATCGGTTTATGACACGGCGAATTATAAGATTGAAAATCCGTCGCTGACATATTCAATTGAGAACAGCGGCGGCGCGGAGTGTGCCGTTGACGAAAACGGCGTTATAAGCTTTGCGGGTACGGGCACGGCAATTCTTAATATAACCGGCGGCGAGGCGCACGAGACGCGTGAGTACCGCGTATATGAGTCGCCGGAGGAAATACGGATATATAACAGCGAGGATTGGAAGGAGATCAAATCAATATATACCGAAGCCAATGAGGAGCTGCAGCTTAATCTCGCGGCGGCGTCATTCGCCGGCGGTACGGAGCTGCACGGCTATGACGAGTTATACGAATGGTCGGTCGAGGGCGATATCGGCACGATAAATGACGAGGGTATATTTACCCTTGCCGACACCGCGAATGAAAAGGGTAAGATCATCGTCCGTTTCGGCGAATGTGTGAAGGAAATACCGGTTACAATCGCGGATTATCCGCGAATCAACCCGTTTTCGGACACGTCGGGGCACTGGGCGGAGAATACCATAAGCGCGATGGCCGAATACGGCATATTAAAGGGTATGGAGGAAAACGGCGGCCTGTATTTCCATCCCGATAACAATATGACGCGCGCGCAGTTCGCGTCGATGATATGCAATTATCTTAAGCTTGACCTTAATAAGTACGCGGATATGAATATTAAATTCGCGGACAGCGGCGATATTCAGCCGTGGGCGGTGCCGTGCGTCAAGGCGGCGTACGCCGAAGGACTTATGACAGGCCGAGGCAATAATAACGGCGCGGCGGTATTTGCGCCGGAGGACAGCATAACCCGAGCCGAGGCAATGACGATCATTGCGCGTATGCTCGATATGAGCGGCGGCGGAGCAGTAACGTTCAGCGACAGCGCCGATATCCCCGCATGGGCGGAGGACGGTGTTAACGCGCTCGTATCGGCGGAGATAGTGAACGGATATGACGACGGCTCAATACGTCCGAATAAGAATGTTACGCGTGCCGAGGCCGCGGCAATGATGCTGAATATAAAAAATGCCGCCGCGGAATGAAAATTTGCGCGGTACGTATTGCAATTTTGACGCCGCTGTGATAAAATATATAATCATAAACCGTTAGGAGGAATGGTTATGGATTCAAAGGACGAAAAAAAGACTCCCGAGGAAAAGAAGGAGAATGAATTGTCGCCGACATGGCCGGAGGATTCCGTGCAGGATATCCTGGACTATATCGAGGAGCAGGGCATATATATAAGGGAATGATTTGACTTTACCAAAGGCGGTAATGCGATAAGCGTTGCCGCCTTTATATATGTCCTTATCGGGTGGATATAATTATTTTAAATCTAAAACCTTTAATTCTGTGTCGTGTTCATGGGGATAGACATCATAATACAATTTTTCGGGAGTCACGTTCTGAATACCGACGTGGATAATTTCTGTTTGGTCAGACGGTATGCTTAACAATGTTTCCTCATTACCGTCTTTATCTATTCTTTTGATTTTATCGTCGCTAACGTAATATATAATCCCGGTGTTAGGCTCGTCAAAAATATCATATGTGCCCATATTCATTATCTTAGGATGCTCGTACTCGCCGATACTGCCGCCGTTATCGTCATACTGGTAATAGCTCCAGCCCTTTCCGCCGGGAACATAGCCGACGACCCCGTCTTTATTTACAACATGCAAATACTTATCGGGAACGATCAGCCTTTTATCGCTTCCGTCAAGCTTCATTTTATAAATACCAAGCTTTGCGTCCGCGTTAAACGGATGGTTTTGGTAGTATTCGTCTTCATTGATATTTGTCACATAAGCGTATGTCAGTTCAGGATATGTATCATAGTAAATATATCCGTCCTTTATAAAGCAGTTGGAATAGCTGCATAAAGAATTATCCAATAACGTTATGTTATTTCCGTTTAAATCACATGAGTAGATATATCCGGGCAAGGCATCGGAACCACCCTCACACGCAAGGAAATAAATCTTATCGTTATAAACGGTAAAGTTTTCCAAGTCACCTACCGTGTTTAATTCATCGGGAAGCTGACGAAGATCCAATTCATCGGAAACAAATCTCACGCCTCCGTCATTCAGGGCGCGTTTTCTTATCAAAATAACATCGTTATCGATTCCTACAGTTTTTACAAATTTGCAGATCCTGTCGGAGGCTTGCTCTTCAGAGGCGTTTTTAAAAATGCCGATATTTACCGATTGACAGCCGCTGATAACCAGAATGCATGCCAGTAAAGCTATTGATAATATTTTTTTCATAATGTGTACTCCCATCTATAAATTGTATATTGGTATTTTATAATAAAAATATTTTTTTGTAGACCCCTTTGCTTAATAAAAGGTCAAATCCCGCGCGGTATAAAATGTATTCGCGGTTTTTAGAAAATATAGCACAATAAAAACGCGGCTTGTTAAGCGGAAAGCTTCGCAGTGCACAGCGGGATTTTCCATTTAACGCGTCCCGGCATTTTTATTTGTAAAATTTTGTTTTCTTCAGCAGTCCGTACAGCTTCGTACCGCCCGGGAGCATTTTTATTTCATCCTCGTTCAGGATCCTGAGCGCGAACAGCATTGCGGCGTATACGATTACCGAGATTACTATTGAGAGAAGCACCGCAATCATATTCCGTCCGCAGACCGCGTACGCGCCGGCGTATGTAAGCCATGCGGCCGCGCCCATAACGGCGCTTGCGGTAATAGGCTTTAGGATATATTTTTTAAACGTAATACCGACGGTAAGGTGCTTTGACAATATCGCGTAGCATATAGCGAATGCCGCGAACTGGCAGATTATTGAGCTTATCGCCGCGCCGTAAATATTTATCGCGGTTTGGCGTATAAGTATGAGGTTCAGTATGATTTTTATCACGCAGCCGACTAACAGTCCGACAGCGGGCGAGAATACCTTGCCCATGCCCTGCAAAGCTCCCGACATTGTTTGGAACAGCGCGCTGAATATCAGCGATACAGCCATAAGCGCGAGCAGATCCGAGCCGAGCGACGCGGCGGGATAGAGCAGCTTGTAAATCGGGTTCGCCAGTACTATTAATCCCGCTACGCAAGGTAGGATCAGCAGTATGGATATCAGGAACGAATATGAAATTTTCCCGCCCGCCTCTTTTTTATCGCCCTTCGCGAGCGCGCCGGCGATAGACGGCACGAGCACGGTCGAGAACGCGACGTTAAGCGCAAGCGGCATATTAATGATCGTATCGCTTTTTGACAGCCGTCCGGCGAGAACTATAGCATAATCGCTTAATTGCTTTGCGGTGGGGTGAGGGATCGCGGCGCTGCCCTCATATGCGGGAATGCCGTTCGCGAACGCTATTTCTATGCCGCGGGTTATGGTCGCGGTGTCTATTACGCGGTTCACGGCGGTCACGATAGACGCGAGCGAAATAGGGATTGAGAGCATAAGCACCGATTTCATGATATGACCGGTGGATTCGTTTAGCGATTCCACCGCCGATTGGCGCATTTTCTCGTTAAGTCCGGTTTTTTTGCGCATGTAGAACAGCACCAGATACGCAAATGATATAAGCGTCGCCGCCGAGCTTGCCAGATTTGCCCATGCCGCCATGATTTCGGGCAGCGTTTTTGTAACTCCGTTTTCCGTATAATAGAGCGTATCGGCAAGGAACAGTCCATGTGAGAGCCACTCCATTATAAGCGGCATTGAGCCGACGGTCAGTATGACGAATACAATAGTAAGTCCGCTTTTAAATACTTGTTCCAAAATCTGTGAGCGGCTTGTCGCGTTCATATCGCTCAGGCCTTGGAAATATCCGCGTATTACCGACGATACGCATACGAAGAATATCGACGGCGCGAGCGCGCGCATGACGTATTGGATCTCCGAATTTCCGATTATGTAGGAGGAAACAAAGTCCGCGCCGAAATACAGCAGAGCGGTACAGACCGCGCCGATACCGGCAAACAGCAGGAACGAGGATTTAAATATATTGTTCGCGCCCTTGTAATCGTTTAGGGCGGCGCGCTCCGACACCATTTTGGCTATGGCGTTGGGTATGCCGACAGACGATACGGCAAGCAGGACCGTGTATACCTGGAATCCGGCCGTGTAAAAGCCGTTCCCTGCGTCGCCGAAGCCATCGATGTTTGTCAGCACCACGCGGTATACAAGTCCAAGAATTTTAACGGCAAGCTGCGCGAATAAAACTATCGCGACATTCCCCATAAACGACTGTGTTTTTTCAGCTCTTTTTTCTCCTCGCATTTTTCAACCCTCTTTCCACAATTAAAACACTACTATTATAAGACTAATTTCCTATATAATCAAGTGATTTTTATAAAAAATTATTTATTTTGCGATTTTACTTGACACTGCGGCGGTGTCGGTTGTAAAATATAACTATATATACGCAAAAAAAGGAGAACTGAAAATGGATACAATGAGCGGATTAAAACGCACAAATTACTGCGGAGAAACACAGGGTATGGGAAAAGAGGTTGTCGTGGGCGGATTCGTACAGAAGATACGCGACATGGGCAACCTGATATTTATAGATTTGCGTGACAGGACCGGCGTCGTTCAGCTCGCGTTCGACGATACGACTGACCGCGCGGTATTTGAGAAGGCGTCGAAATGCCGGAGTGAATTTGCGCTTATGGCTAAGGGTACCGTGCGCGAGCGCGAGAGCAAGAACAAGGATTTAAAAACCGGCGATATCGAAATCGCGGTTACGGACTTACGGATCTTGGCAAAGGCGCAGACTCCGCCGTTCGAAGTGGTGGATGATACTAACACAAACGAGGAATTACGGCTTCGTTACCGTTATTTGGATTTGCGCCGGAGCGTATTGCAGAATAATATAATCATGCGCAGCAAAATCGCGAAGTCGGCGCGCGATTATTTCTACGAGAACGGCTTTATCGAGATAGAAACGCCGATGATGATCAAGTCCACGCCCGAGGGCGCGCGCGATTATATAGTGCCGTCGCGTATACATCACGGCAATTTCTACGCGCTGCCGCAGTCGCCGCAGATTTATAAGCAGCTGCTTATGATCGCGGGTTTTGACCGCTATATACAGCTTGCCCGCTGCTTTAGGGATGAGGATTTAAGAGCGGACAGACAGCCGGAGTTTACTCAGATCGATATGGAGATGTCATTCGCGGATGTGGAGGATATTATAGAGGTCGTAGAGGGATTTATAAAGCGCGTGTACAAGGACGTGCTAGATACCGATATCGCTTTGCCGCTGCCGAGGCTCACGTATAATGAGGCGATGGAACGCTACGGCTCGGATAAACCCGATACGCGGTTCGGGATGGAGATCATAAATGTTTCGGATATCGTGGCGGATTGCGGCTTCGGCGTGTTTAAGGGCGCTGTTGAGGCGGGCGGTTCGGTTCGCGCGATAGTCGCCAAAAACGCCGCGAAAATATTAACACGCAAGGAGATAGACAAGCTCACCGAGTACGTTCGCGGAATAGGCGCGAAGGGTCTCGCTTTTATCCGCTGGGTCGATGATACGCCGACATGTGCGTTTGCGAAGTTTATGACAAACGGTGAAATGGATAAGATAATAGAGCGGACAGGCGCTCAAAAGGGCGACGTGGTGCTGTTTATCGCGGATAAAAACAGCGTTACACTGCCGGTTCTCGGCGCGTTGAGACTTGAGGCCGCGAAAAAGCTTGATATTATCCCGGACGGCTGGAACTTTGTCTGGATAACGCAGTTTCCGTTTTTCGAGTACGACGAGGAAAGCGGCAAATGGCTCGCGATGCACCATCCGTTTACGATGCCGGAGGACGATTGCATACAGTACCTCGATACCAACCCGGGTAAGGTTATCGCAAAGGCCTATGACCTTGTGCTGAATGGCACGGAGCTATTATCCGGCTCGATACGTATAACAGATTATGAACTGCAGCAAAAGATGTTCGAGTCGCTCGGCCTTACCGATGAGGAAATAGAGGCAAAATTCGGATTCCTTGTCGAGGCGTACAAATATGGCGCGCCGCCGCACGGCGGAATGGGCCTTGGCCTTGACCGTCTCGCGATGCTCATGTGCGGCGCGGACAGCTTAAGGGATGTTACGGCGTTCCCAAAGGTGCAGAACGCGTCGGAATTGATGTCCGGCGCGCCGGGTAAGGTTGACGCGGAGCAGCTCAAAGAGCTTGCGATAAGCATTGTTGACGGCGAAAATAAAAAGGACGCCTAACAGATGAATAAAAGCCGTGCTGACAACGGCAAAAGCTCTGAATAGGGCAGCTCTTTGAAACGGTATAAAACACAGGAGGGAAATTATGGAAACATTGAACTTATGGGGAAGAGCGATCCCGTATAACACGGAGGAGCTGACGTATGTGCCGGCGATTACGCCGTATCCGGCGAGATCTGACGGCTGTGTGGTCGTTTTCGCGGGCGGCGGCTACGCGATGAAGGCGGAGCACGAGGGGCCGGTGATTTGCGAATGGCTCAATTCTCTGGGCGTTACCGCGTTTAATGTCGATTACCGCGTCGCGCCGTATATGCATCCGACGGAGGCGTCCGACGCGCTGCGCGCGGTCAGATGGGTGCGTCATAACGCGGACAAATACGGCGTAGATACGCGGAAAATCGCGGTCATGGGTTTCAGCGCGGGCGCGCATATGGCGGGAACGGCATCGGTGCATTATGATAAGGACTTCTATGAGCCTACGGATGAGATCGACAGCGAAAGCGCGCGTCCCGATGCGTCGATACTGTGCTATCCGGTTATTGATATGCTCGAATACCGTCACGACGGATCGCGGCAAAATTTAATAGGAGAGACGCCGCTCCACGCGGATAAGGAGTTTATGTCGCTGTATAAGCAGGTGACGACGGAAACTCCGCCCGCGTTTTTGTGGCACACCGCGGCGGATAACGCGGTGCCGGTGGAAAATACGCTGCTTTACGCGTCGGCGTTAAGCAAGGTCAATGTGCCGTTCGAGGTGCATATTTACCCCTACGGCCACCACGGACTCGGCCTTGCGCATGAAGAGCCGCATGTCGCGCAGTGGGCACAGTCGCTCGATAAGTGGCTGGATCTGATGAGCTGGAAATAGCCGGAGGTTCTGATGAGGAAAAGAATATTGTTTATCGCTGCGGCGATAACCGCCGCGATAATGATCGTTTTATCATATGGGTGCGCGGTTCCCGATGAGAACGCGCATACCGATAACGGCGCTTACACGGACGGATACGGTGATACAGCGCCGGAGCAATCATATACGGACGACGCCGGTAATGGCGCGGAACGGGCGGAGGAGGATAATTCGGATAAAAATAATCCGGATAAAGACGATTCGGAGGCTGCGCCCGATAAGGACGCGGCGCAGTCCTACGGAACGCGGGGTCATTCCGCGCGGGGCGATATAGACGAGGACGGCGAATACACGTCAAAGGACGACGTCGCGCTGTATATCCATACATACGGGAGGCTGCCGGATAACTTTATAACAAAGGACGAGGCGGAGGATCTGGGATGGCACGGCGGCGGTCTTGAGAAATATGCGCCGGGAAAGTCTATAGGCGGCGACAGGTTCGGGAATTACGAGGGCAGTCTGCCCGAAAAGCGCGGCAGGACGTACCATGAATGCGATATAGACACGCGCGGGAAAAAGAGCCGGGGCGCGAAACGGATCGTGTTCTCGAACGACGGCTTGATATACTATACCGGCGACCACTACGAGACGTTTGAATTACTGTACGGGGAGGAATAGTCATGCGTGAAATAATAATCGACGGAGCGCTTATAAAGGATCGCGAATCGCTCCACGCGGCGCACCGCGTCGGACTTTCATTCCCCGATTACTACGGAAGAAATCTCGACGCGCTTTATGATTGCCTTACGGATATGCCGTATGAAGCGAGGATAGTGATAGTAAATTTTGCCGAGCTGAAGGAAAATCTCGGCAAGTACGCATCCGCGTACCGGCGCGTGCTTTGCGATGCGGCGGCGAGAAACGAGCGTCTGCATCTTAATATCTGATAACGGCTTTACAAAATGATTTTGCGGCCTTTGGATATCCGAAAACACGGATATCCGTTTTTTTTTTATGCCGCGTTACCGAAAATGACAAAAATGCCGCTAAATTTGACAAGACAGTTGATGTGAAAAATCATATGATTTATTATAAAATTGCAGGATATGCAAAGAAAACGACATGTTACGCAAGGTCGCGTCCGAATGGATGTGAAATATGATACAATAAATAAGCCATAATTAAAATTTATCATATAAGCATAATGCGGCGGACATTTATTTTATCTTTACAAATGAGGTTTGCTGTGATATAATGACGCTGCGGCACAAATTAACATTACTCTGTTTTTATGCGGATTTTTTTGCGAAACGGAATA
This sequence comes from uncultured Clostridia bacterium, assembly GCA_947628155.1. Taxonomy (GTDB): domain Bacteria; phylum Bacillota; class Clostridia; order UBA1381; family UBA1381; genus 12844. Next base: position 2,050 of record CANQYQ010000062.1, on the reverse strand, counting down.
AATCTGTGTGTTTTTATCAATGCTGATAAAAACGCATGCTTTATTTTCATAAATGCAGGTTTATAAAATTTCGCACGGAGATGATATGCGCAAAGCAACAGTGGGTGCGTTTTGTATAAATGAGTAATGGAAAATGAATTTGTGTCGCAGCAATTCGAAGCAGTGCGTTTTGGCGCGCCGTTTCGAATTAAAGCGGCGCGTTTTTTTTAGCGCGTGTTCACATAAAGCTAAAATTAAAATTTTGCTTATACTTCGCTAAAAATCCTTGACTTACATCGGTAAGCCCGTGAATTTTTGCCTTGTCTGAGCCGGATCCAAAAATCCGCAAATTTATTTTATGTGAACACGCTCCGATGCATAAAATATTTTTTCGCGCCGACAAAAAGATAAAGGAGGAAGGGAAAATGAAAAATCAAATTGCGGCTGTAGGGGCGGCTGTTATTATGTGTACCTTGCCGCATTGCGTCCGTGCGGCGGACGCCGTTGACATTTACGTAAACGGCCGTATCATTGACAAACAGGGGTACATAGACGACGGAACGACATATGTCCCGATACGAGCCGTTTCGGAAAGCCTCGGAGCGGCGGTAGACTGGGATGGTAAAAGCGTCAGCGTAACGATGAGCGAGGACGATACTGTTTCAAATCTTATCGAATCGGCAAGCGAAAGCGTTGTGGCGATCGTCGGAAATTACAAGGGCGGACGCGGTCAGGCGGCGGAGTATAACGAGCTTACCGCGCATGGTACGGGCGTGGTTATCAAGTCAAACGGCCTGATATTGACAAACGCGCATGTTGTGGCCGATATTGAAAACATCACTGTCGTGTTTAACGACGGGACAAGCTGTGCGGCGGCGGTCAAATATATCGACACGGAAAGCGATCTCGCGGCGATACAGATTGACAGACTCGGATTAAAGCCCATGCGGATCGCGCCCGACACAAGTGATTTAAAGGTCGGCCGGACGGTTATAGCTATAGGCACGCCTGTTTCGCTTGCTATGCGCAACAGCGCGTCAAAGGGAATCATAAGCGGACTTAATGTCGCGGTTTCAAGCTCGGCGTATCCGCTTATCCAGACGGACGCGGCGATCAATCCCGGCAACAGCGGCGGGCCGCTGCTTGATTTGCAGGGGCGGCTTATCGGCATCAACTCATCCAAGTTTGCGGGTGTGGGGATCGAGGGCATGGCGTTCTCCATTCCGGCGGAAACGATTAATTACGCGCTCAGTCAGTTCGAAAAGAACGGGCGTGTGCTTCGTCCGGATGTCAAAGCGGCGTTCGACGAATCGTGGGAGGCGCGTATAGGCTTGCCGACAAGCAAGGGAATAACCGTGCGCACCTCATCGTCACCGGAGCTTAAGGCCGGCGACATGGTGACGGCCGTGAACGGGAACGCCGTGCACAGTATATCGGATTACAACCGCGCGGTTCGCGATACGTTTACCGATACGCTTAATATGACTGTTGTGAGAAACGGCGAAACAATTACTTTAAACGTGAGCTATGAGCTTAAATAAAAGGAGGACTTTAAAATGAAAAAGAAAATTATCGCGATTATTTCCGCGCTGTCGATGCTCGGAGCACCGGCTATCGCGGCGGAGGATACAGTGGAAATAAAATTCAGTGTCGGCGACAGCGTGTTGACGGTAAACGGAAATCCGCTTGAGGTGACCGCTCCGTATGTCGTGGGCGAGGGAACAACGCTCGTTCCGGTGCGTGTTATAACGGAAGCGTTCGGCGCGGAGGTCAACTGGAACGGCGAAACACAAAGTGTCAGTCTTAAATATCCCGGCGTGGATATAACGATTCAGATAGGTTCAAAATCAGCGACGGTAAACAGTCATACGGAGGAGCTTCAGGCCGCGCCCGAGCTTTTTAACGATACGACTATGGTACCGCTCAGATTTATAAGCGAGACCTTCGGCGCGACGGTGGATTACGAAGAGCAAACGCGGCTTATCACCGTCACAAAAACCGCGCGTCAGGACAGCACGGACACCGTTGAGGGCATGACCGACGCGCAGTATATCGGCGACAGCTATTTCGG
>CANQYQ010000061.1 GCA_947628155.1 uncultured Clostridia bacterium | reverse complement strand
AGTATCTGCGAGTTTTCATTGCATATATTGAACAGACCCGCGCTTGCCATATAGTCTGAATGGATATACAGTCCGCTAACGGTATGTCCCGCTCCATCGAATATGCCGTTAAACGGATTGTCGAAATCGCCTATCGGAGTCCACGAAACTTCCTCGCCGTTTATATCTTTGCCGCAAACCGTTGAAAGGTCAATATCGTTCGCGAGAGTGACCGTTTTTCCCTCGTATGTATTGCCGCCATTCACGCTGTCGGCGAACGCTTTAAAATCAGCCGCAGTAGAAATTGTGAGCGTGTCCTCCGCCACCGCGCTCGTCGGCGCGATACATACCGCACAGATAAGCATTACCGCCGCCGTAATCATACTTAATAATTTTTTCATAGCTTTTCCTCCAATATTTTTTTGATTAAACTTGTTAATTATTCTATCACAAAATTTCATTTACGCACGCGAAGCAACGTGAATCAGCAATTTAGCAACGTGAAACCGGAAGGCTAATTAAAAACATAAATGTCATTCTGCTTTATTTCAATGATCCTTTTCATAAATTTCTCTCCATATATAAAATGCGTGGCTCATTTCAAAGCCACGCATCAAAGAACGCAGCCTTGATTTATATGCAGCCACGCATTTCATCCAAATATTAACTTATACAGGTATGACAACCAAGACATACGCCTTTTAACAGCGTAAGCCTGTATAAGTTAAATTATTCGAAATGTCGTGGCTATATTTAATATACCACAATGCGGAGAAATTGTAAAGATATAAATATACAAATTTCTGATGCAATTTTGATTCCCCGGATTATATAATAAAACTTGACAATTATATTTTAATGTGCTATTATAGGTACCGAGTAGCAAAGGGGTTCTATGAGGTTAGATAGAGCCTTGTTTTTTTGGAGGTAATAAAATGAGCAAAATTCAGATGAAAACTCCGCTCGTGGAGATGGACGGAGACGAGATGACAAGAGTTATATGGCAGATGATAAAGGATATCCTTTTAACGCCGTATATCGATTTGAAAACGGAGTATTACGATCTTGGCCTTGTGCACAGGAACGAGACGGACGACAAGGTCACGTTTGACAGCGCGGAGGCGACGAAAAAATACGGCGTCGCGGTAAAATGCGCGACAATCACACCGAACGCGGCGCGCATGCCAGAGTATAATTTGAAGGAAATGTGGAAATCGCCCAACGGTACGATCCGCGCGATTTTAGACGGCACGGTGTTCCGCACGCCGATCCTCGTAAAAGGCATTACGCCGTATATTCCGACATGGACGCAGCCGATCACCATAGCGCGTCATGCATACGGCGACGTTTACAAAAACGTTGAGATGCGGGTGAAGAAGGGGTCAAAGGCCGAGCTTGTCTGCACGGACGAAAACGGCAACGAGAGCCGCGAGACGATTTATGATTTTTCAGACGGCGACGGTATTATCCAGGGCTTACATAACCGCGACGATTCCATCGCGTCGTTCGCGCGAGCATGCTTTAACTATGCGCTCGATATGAAGAAGGATATATGGTTCGCGACGAAGGACACGATCTCAAAGAAATACGACCACCGGTTCAAGGATATTTTCCAGGAGATTTTCGACGCGGAATACAAGGAAAAATTCGACGCGGCGGGAATCGAGTATTTCTACACGCTTATCGATGACGCGGTGGCGCGCGTTATCCGTTCGAACGGCGGCTATATCTGGGCCTGCAAGAATTACGACGGCGACGTTATGTCGGACATGGTGGCGACGGCGTACGGATCGCTCGCGATGATGACGTCGGTGCTTGTTTCGCCTGACGGAATTTACGAGTACGAGGCGGCGCACGGCACGGTGCAGAGGCATTATTACAAGCATTTAAAAGGTGAGGAGACCTCGACAAATTCCGTTGCGACGCTGTTCGCGTGGACGGGCGCGCTCAGAAAGCGCGGTGAGCTGGATGATCTGCCGGAGCTTATGAGCTTCGCGGATAAGCTTGAGCAGGCGACAATCGGCACAATTGAGGACGGCATTATGACGGGTGATTTGTATCTGCTTTCAAGCCTTGAAAATAAAAAGAAGGTTAATACCGAGGAATTTTTACGGGCGGTTGACGAAAAGCTGAAAACGCTGCTGTAATTTTAACAGAAAAAAACGCGGGCAAAAGCCCGCGTTTTTTTGAAGCTTATATCAAATCAATTCCGTATCCGAATACCGTGATATATTCAGGCGCGTTATCCGCGCGGCGAGGCGCGGACGACGGAATATGCGGCCTTCTCTTGAAGCTTGACTTAAACGATGACAAAAACGAGAACGAATACGCATACGATGAAGCAAGCCGGTACGAGGCCGTATACGACGACGAAAAGCTTGTCCGAAGCCGATAGCTGCCGCCGATGTAATAGCTGCCGCGCGTAAAATAGCTCCCGTACAATCTATAGCTTGACGCGAACGAGCCGCCGGACGCGGCGCGGTAACCGCTCGAAAGCCTATAGCTTGAAGAAAACGAACCGCCAAAGACAGACGATCGGGATCCCGGACCGGAGTTTGACAAACCGCTGAATTTAAGCGGCACAAACGCGCGATTGCTCCCGCCGGAAAAATCCGGCTCGAAATTCAGGAATCGCATATTAACCGCTTCGCACTCGGCGCGCGCCGCGGGTACCGCTGCCGTAACCGTTCCTATCGCAAGATATGAAGCGTTTTCGCATATATCAAGGCGGTAGTCGCCGTCACAGAGGCATATTGAGCGGCAGCCCGACGCGATCGCCTTGTCCAGCTCGGATTGATTGAAAACTATGCACTCCATAACATCCCGCCTTTCTTAAAAATTGCATAATATTTCCATTGCCTATTGTATCATACATTTATCCATTAAGCAAGTGAAAAAACAAATTTATTCTTCCGACACAAGAGTCTCATAGCTCTCCTTGAAAAAATGCGCGGCGAGCATTTTATTGAGCTGCGCGCCGTATAAAAATATATTCATACAGAAATACAGCCACAGCATCAGGAAAACGACCGCCGTAAGCGAGCCGTAAACATAAGAATAATTCGAGAAATTTTCGATATAGACCGAATATATATACGTAAAAATCAGCCAGCATGCCGCGGCGGCGACCGCTCCGGGAATCTGTTTTATAAACCGCAGGCGCGGTTTTTTGCGCGGCAAAAACGTATAGAGTAGCGCGAAAAACAACGTCATTACACCGAACAATATAATTACTCTCGCTTTCAGCACCCAGGACAGCGCTTTGCCCAAGTGCGGCGCGTATTGCATCAGCATCAGCTGTACCGTTCCGCCGAACATGAATATGGCTATCGAGAACGCGATTATCAGCAGGAATACGAGAGTATATATAAGCGACGCCGCGCGGACATAGAAATAGTTGCGTATAGACGAGTGGTACACGGTGTTCAGGCCTTGATAAAGCGCCATCACGCCGCGCGAGGACAGCCACAGCGTTGTTACGGCCGTAATGGAAATGACCGACGCCGCGTCGCTTTTTCCGAACAGCTCCGACGCGATACGCAAAAAAACCTCCTGCATGGACGGCGGCACTATTTCCAATATCGTTTCCTCAATCGCCGACAGCTCTATGGGCAGCGCCAGCTTTAGAAGACTTAAAAGGAGCATAATAAACGGCACAGCGGCAATTATAATAAAAAATGATGCCTGCGCCGCGTATACCCCTACATTATCATCCATCAAACGGCATATAAACTCAACTATTACACCGTATAATTTTTTAACCAGCTTCACTTAATCTCTCCCAAAATATAAGTTTCTAATACTACTATACCCTTCATACCGGTGTATGTCAAATGAAATTAAGATTACAATTTATCGAGCGCTTCTTAACAATTTATGAATATTTTGCCCCGGCAATACCGAAAATATTTGAAACGAATGCCGGGATTTGCATGAAATATGTATTTTTTTTCTTGAAATTACGGTTGTTTTATGGTAATATAAGTTTAAACCAATACATCGTATGTTATCGAGCGGCTCTGCCGCGGGACCATTTTTTTCGGGGGAGGCGAGAAAAAATGCAGCTTCATGAATCGGCGGAAAATTATCTTGAAACGATTTACGTTTTAAAAAACAGGTTTGGGTATGTTCGTGGTGTGGATATAGCGCGCGAATTGAATTTTTCAAAGCCCAGCGCAAGCCGCGCCATAGCGAATCTGAGGGAAAACGGACTTGTCGCTCTTGACCCGAACGGAATGATCTTGCTCACGGACGAGGGCTATAAAATAGCGAAATCGGTTTATGACAGGCACACGTTTTTAAAAAGCTTTCTCATGTCGGTGGGTGTGGACGAGCGTAACGCGAATGACGAGGCATGCAAGATCGAGCATGATATAAGCCTCGATACGTTTGAAAAGCTAAAAAAAGCGTTCCCGGATATAGAATGCTAAGGTATCGCGCGCCGTTTGTGAACATAACGGCGCTGTTATTTTAACAAAAAGAAAAATATTTAATCGGTCAATATTTTATGCTTCACGCGCGGTCCGGCCAATTTGCCGACGGTCTGAAACCGCCTGTAAAGGCGATTTTTTATCGCTTGAACTTTAGGATGTATTCCTTATCCTCCGGTGAAATCCTGTAGGATTCGCGCATTTTTTGTATCGCTTTATTCTGCGTAAAATCGTTTAAATCATTATCCGCGAGGAACGCCATGGTTTTATCGCGGCACTTCGCCGCGGCCGTCGCTATGAGCCACGCCTGCATCATTTCTACATAATAAAAATCGGAATTTACCGAATTTACATAGCTTAAAACAGTATCTATATATTCGTCCGTCAGGTAAAGGCTCATAAGGTGTAAAAATCCGAACCGCTGCGCCCACGGGTTTTCGCTGTATACGAACCGATCCGCGTCGTTTAAAAATTCGGGCAGATGCTTTTTTAATCCCTTAAACGTAACAATATCGCAGGTTTCCCAGCCGTTGATTTTTCCTGAATACTCCTTCATATACGCGAGCATCTGAGGATAACCGCATTTGATAAGCGACATTACCAAGCCGCCAAGCATTATTTCCTCGCGGTATTCCCATTTGTTAAGCCGCAGGAAATCCGCGTAATTGCCCTTTGCTATCTCCTTTGCGATCCGGCGTATATGCGGCACGCGCACACCGTAGCTTAAATTTGCTCCGGGAGAAAGCGAATCGGAAAATTCCTTGTATCCGTCCTCAGAAAGCGATTTTAAATATTCCGTAAGCTCCGTATAATCGGCCCTTGTCCATTCGTTCCGCGCCGGCTCCATAACGCCTCTCCCCCTCTGCGTAAGCATGTAAATATTCTAACATTCCCATGCGGCGAAGTCAAGCTTATTTGAATTTATTTGCACAAGGTCGTAAATTTATTCAGAAAACACTTGTGTTTTTCATTTATTTGTGATATCATGTATCAGATACAAGAAAAACGGGAGGGTCAAAATTGACACAACAAAATATTTGTATAATGATTTCCATAGTGCTGTATCTGCTTATAGTGCTTGGAATAGGCGTGTGGTTTTCACGCAGGAACAAGACCGCGGATGATTTCTATCTCGGCGGCAGAAAGCTCGGTCCGTTCGTAACGGCGATGAGCGCGGAGGCCTCGGACATGAGCAGCTATTTGCTTATGGGTGTGCCGGGACTGGCGTATTTCACGGGTATCGCGGACGCGTCATGGACGGCGATAGGGCTTATCATAGGTACATATCTGAATTGGCTTATCGTGGCGAAAAAGCTGAGGCATTATTCGAGCCGCATAGGCGCGACGACGATTCCGGCGTTCTTTTCGGAGCGGTTTAAGGACAAGTCGAGAATTTTAAGCGTTATCGCGGCGGTCGTAATCATCATCTTCTTCGTGCCGTACACCGCTTCTGGCTTCGTGGCTTGCGGCAAGCTCTTCAATTCGCTTTTCGGCGTTGATTACATGATCGCGATGCTCATATGCGCGTTCGTAATCATCATGTACACGATGCTCGGCGGATTCATGGCGGCAAGCACGAGCGACTTTTTACAAAGTATAATCATGACGATAGGCCTTGTGATCGTTGTCGGCTACGGCGTTGTAAACGCCGGCGGCTTCGGCGCGGTCGTGGAGAACGCGAAGTCGATCCCCGGCTATTTCAGCCTTACCAATACATACGACCCGGCGACAAACAGCTCGGCGGTTTACGGCGCGTTCCGCAGCTGCTCGATGCTCGCGTGGGGTCTTGGCTACTTCGGTATGCCGCATATTCTTTTGAGATTTATGGCTATTGAGGACGCGAAAAAGCTCAAGCTTTCAAGGCGCGTAGCGTCAGTCTGGTGCCTGATTTCTCTCGCGGTTGCCGTATTTATCGGTATCGCGGGCATGGCGCTTGTAAATAAGGGCGTTATGACGCCACTTTATGACAGCGCGGCGGTAGCGGCCGGTACGGCGGGCGCGCAGTCGGAAAACGTGCTTATCGAGATATCGAAGCTTATCGCCGATCACGGCGCGATAGCGGCCATAATCGCCGGCGTGATCCTCGCGGGAATTTTGGCGGCTACAATGTCCACGGCCGACTCGCAGCTTCTCGCGGCGTCATCGTCCGTATCGCAGAACATCATCAAGGAAAAGCTGTTCCCGAAAATGACCGAGGAAACAACAATGATCGTGGCGCGTTTCACGCTTGTCGCGATAGCGGTGGTAGCGGCGTTCCTCGCGCGCGACCCCAACAGCTCGGTATTCGGCATAGTATCGTTCGCATGGGCTGGCTTCGGCGCGGCGTTCGGCCCGGTAATGCTCGCGGCGCTGTTCTGGAAGCGCACGACGAAGGAGGGCGCGCTCGCCGGTATGATCGCGGGCGGCGCGATGGTATTCATCTGGAAATACGGCATAGCGAAGCTCGGCGGAGTTTTGGCGATATATGAGCTGCTTCCGGCGTTCATATTCGGACTTATCGCGATTGTTGTCGTAAGCCTGCTGACAAAAGAGCCGGATAAGGATACGGTTCAGATATTCGATGAAGTAACGGCAATGAAAACAAAATAATGTATTCAAAGATAAACCCGGCGGCTTTATGCGCCGGGTTTATTTTTTAGCGCCGGCGCTGCCGAATGAGCCGAATTTTCGGCGCGTTAAGGGGAAAAAACGCGGGACTTGACGATTTGTATATTTTGTTGTACAATATATAATGATAGATTATGTGGTATTAAAGGAGGATTTATCCAATGGCGGCTACAGTCAAGGAGAGTAAATTAGGAAAGGGCCGGATAATCGCGATAATATCAGCCGTGATAATATTGGCAATAATAATATGCGCGGGAGCTGTCGTACATGACGGCTCTGCGGTCAAGGTTGACGGCGGTTCGGCACAGATAGTCGTATCAGAGGGAGAAGGAATATCCGAAGCGGCGGCGGAATTGGAAAATATGGGCATAGTAACGCATCCGCTGTTTTTCAAGCTTTACGCGAAGCTCGGCGGATATGACGGCAGCGTTCAGCCGGGGAATCTGACAATAGAGGACGGCATGTCATACGGCGATATTTTAAAGCAGCTTATAACGCCGAACCGTGCCGCGACGACAGTGGTTATCCCGGAGGGATATGAGGTCAAGCAGATCGCCGAAACGCTGTGCGAGGCGGGACTGGCCGATTGGGACAGATTTTATGACGCGCTTAATAACGATACGTACGATTACAGATTTTTGGAGGGTATCCCACAGCGCGAAAATAAGCTTGAAGGGTATTTGTTCCCGGCGACTTATGAAATCGCGGAGGGAATGACGGAGCACGAAATAATAGATTTGATGCTCCAGGCGTTCAATAATCAGTTCAAGGATGAATATTATGACCGCGCGGCGCAGATGAATATGACTATCGATCAAATTGTTACGATGGCGTCAATTATTGAGCGCGAAACGGACAGCGATACCGAACGCGCGAAGGTCGCGGGAGTGTTCTACAACCGTATAAATTCGGGTATGAAGCTTCAGTCGTGCGCGACGGTCCAATACGTTTTGGGCGAACGCAAACCCGTTTTGTCGATTGCCGATACGCAGACAGATTCGCCGTATAATACATATATATATCCGGGACTGCCGGTAGGCCCGATAAGCAATCCCGGAATAGCCTGCATTGAGGCCGCGCTCTATCCCGAAGAAACCGACGCGTATTATTTCGTGTGCGGTCAGGACGGACAGCACATTTTCTCGAATACGTACGAGGAGCATCTCGCGGCAATGCAGGAAACTACGCCGTCAATAAGCGTAGATACGACAGTAATTGAAAATCAGGACGCAATGATCGGCACGACCCCGACGGACGATACGGAGGACGCACCGGAGGACGGCGGAGAACAGTAAGGAAATATGACGGAATATGATAAGTACGCGATCGCGCCGCCGTACATCACGCATTGGCTCCGTGAAAACAGCGCGCATAACGACGCGTTTTTGACGGAGCTTGAGCAATACGCGGCGGAAAATAATATTCCTATCGCGCAGCCGGAAACGGCAAGGTTTTTGTCGGTAATGTGCGGGATAATAAAACCGCGGCGCATGCTGGAAATAGGCACGGCGATAGGCTATTCGGCGATAATCGCCGCGCGCGCCATGGGCGGAAACGGAACGATTCTCACGCTTGAATATGATGAGCGGATTGCCCGGACGGCGCGCGGGAATATCGCGCGCGCCGGTCTTTCCGACAGGATCGAGGTCGTGTGCGCCGACGCGAAGGACTATCTGTCGTATATCGACGAGGATGAGTGTATGGATTTTATTTTCCTCGACGGCCCGAAGGCGCATTATGTATATATGCTCGACGATTGTGTAAGACTGTTAAGGCGCGGCGGCGTGCTCATATCAGATAATGTGTTATATAAGGGTATGACGGCCGACGACGAACACGTTGTTCGGCGTAAAATTACAATCGTGGAACGCCTGCGCGAGTATATCGCCGCGCTCACGAATCACCCGGAGCTTGATACCGCCCTGCTGCCATTGGGCGACGGCGTGACGGTGTCGGTGAAAATTTGATAAAACACTTGCAATTTGCGCAAAACAATGTTATAATAAAAACAGATACAGAGGTATGCCGTTAAACGGTTGCCCCGGTTAAGATTATTAGTTATAAAACAATAACCGTCGCAGGGGCAAAGAGCGACGGTTATTGTACATTATGGGCGGCAAGTATCAAAATGATTAGAATAATCATAATGAATATAATAATTCTCACAGCCTTCATGTTATCACCCCCTTGCCCGCACTGCGGCGGGGTGAGGCTAACCGTCTGACTCGCATATTCTCTGTATCTGCCTTTTTATTTTAGCGAATTTGTCTTAAAATGTCAATTACAGCGATATTACAAAAGGGATACCCACTATGCAAAAACCGGAACTGCTCGCTCCCGGGGGGAGTCTTACGAAGCTTAAAACTGCAATCGACTACGGCGCCGACGCGGTCTACATAGGCGGCGAAGCGTTTTCTTTGCGCGCGGCGGCGGAAAATTTCAGCCCGGACGATATAAAGCGCGGGCTTGAATACGCGCATTCACGCGGGAAAAAGGTATACCTTACAGCAAATATAATCCCGCATAATACGGATATTGACGCGTTCGAGAAATACGTTGAAGAAATACGCCCTCTCGGGTTTGACGCGGTGCTCATATCCGACCCGGGAATGTTCGACGTCATGCGCGAAAGGGCGCCGGAGATCCCGATACATATCAGCACGCAGGCGAATAATACCAACTACCGCTCCGCGATAATGTGGCATAAGCTGGGCGCGAAGCGCATAGTGCTGGCGCGTGAAATGAGCTTTGAGGAAATCGCCGTGATCCGGGAGCGGATACCGAAGGATCTGGAGCTTGAAGCGTTCGTGCACGGCGCGATGTGCATATCGTATTCTGGGCGCTGCCTGCTGTCGAATTACATGACCGGCCGCGACTCGAACCGAGGCGCGTGCGCGCATCCGTGCCGCTGGAGTTATAAGCTCGTCGAGGAGACCCGTCCGGGCGAATATATGGAAATCACGGAAAACGAACGCGGCACATTTATATTTAATTCCAAGGACCTGTGCATGATCAACCATATACCGGAGCTTGTGAAAAGCGGAATTTCGAGCTTCAAAATCGAAGGGCGCGTAAAAACGGAATATTACACGGCGACGGTCGTCGGCGCGTACAGGCGCGAGATAGACAGGTATCTCGAGAATCCGGAAAAATACGCTTTTAACGAGGCGGAATACGAGGAGCTGTGCAAGGTATCGCACCGCCCGTACACTACGGGATTCTATTTCGGCCGGGCCGGCGGCAAGGCGCAGGTTTACGGCTCGAGCTCGTATATCAGGGATTACGATTTAGTCGGGATTGTTACGGGTTACAATGACGGCATTGCGAAAATCACACAGCGCAACCGCTTTTTCGCCGGCGACACGGTCGAGATGATCCGCCCGGGCAAGCCGTACCTGACGCTTGAAATCGAAAGCATGACCGATGAGAACGGCGCGCAAATCGACGTCGCGAACCATGCCGAGCAGACGGTTTTTATCTCCGTTCCCGAGGAAATCCCGCCCGGCGCTATGCTTCGAAAAAAACGGAATATATAACATTTGGTAAAAACCAACAAAAATCAGAGCAGTTAGTTGAGAAATTAGTACAAATTTCAATTAACTGTTTCTTTTTGTTTAATTGTATGCTATAATATTTGCAGTAATTTTTATTCTGAGAGGGAGGATAAATATATGAGAAAAAGCATAAAGAAACTTATAGCATCATTCTCGGCGGCGGCATTGGCGATTTCCGCGTTGGGCGTAAATGCGTCTGCGGCCGGAATAACGTTCAAGCTGTACAAGGCGCCGGAAAAAGACACGACCGCGACCGTTATAAAAGCGGTGTACAACGAGGACGGAACGCTTGAAAAGGCAGAAATCGTTGAAAACACAAACATTATTACCACGCATGATACGGAGTACGAAGTCCGCGTGAACTCGGGGGAGGCAACGTATTATTTGTGGAATATGGAAGATGGAAAGATGATTCCGCTTGCGGATCCGTTTGATGTTCCCCCGCCGCAGATAGGCGGAGAAACGCCGGGACCGGATGAGACGGAAAAACCGGATGTTACACCGGAACCCGGTGAGACGACAAAGCCGGATGTTACGCCGGAACCCGGAGAGAATGAGCCTATCTTTGAGGGCGACACTGTAGAAAAAACATGGAAGTTCGACTTTGGCGCTGAGGGCGCGGCGCCCGAGGCCGGATACACGCTTGTAACGCCCGATACAAGCTTTGTAACAAACAAAGCCGGCGACGACCAGTACGGCTTCTTGGGCATAGGTGAAGAGGACTACAAGCTTACAAACCGCTATGACGGATGGACTACGCAGAAGGGTCAAATCATTGAGCTTAAAGCAGGCGGCGGCACGGGTGCAAGCGACGCTATAGGTGTTGTAGGCGCCGGCGGCACAGATGAAAACGTAGGCAAGGATATTTACGGCAATCAGGCTGATATATATTATCCGACACGTTTTGCGATGAAGGCCGAGGACGAGGCATATTACAGAGTAAAAGCAACCGTTACGACGCTCGATCCGGCAAAGGATGCTACAGTTTCGCTTTACACCGAAAGAAAGCATCCGATTTATACCGAAAAAACGATCAAGGCGGGCGAGACTTATACTGAGAGCTTCTCTGTAAGAGTAACTCCGATTTATTATCAAAAGTCAAATCCGACGGGTGAGATCAAAGATGAAATGCTGACGGTAGGCGTACTCGGTGAGAACTCCGCGCTTGCGTCGGTTGAGATTCAGAAGGTTCAGTCATTCCCGACGCTTTGGGTGCTCGGAGACTCGACGGTTACGGACGGAAACACAACGTTGCCGTTCTTCCCGCTCCAGAACTACACGGGCGTGGGAACAGGTCTTACAAAGTATATGCGCCGCGATTATACAATGGTAAACGAGGGCGAAGGCGGACTTGACGCTCACGACAGCGCTCACTTTAACATGGTTACGAAACGCATAAAAGCGGGCGACTATATGTATGTCGAATACGGCCACAATCACAAAGACGACGGTCCGCAGGGATATTTGGCGTGCCTTGACAAGTACTACGACGCTTGCCATAATGCGGGCGCGAAGCTGATAATCGTAAGTCCCGTACAGAGTGATAATAGCTGGAACGATACTGAAAAGAAATGGGCTGACCGTTTCGGCGGCGATGAAAACTTCGCGGGAGTAGGCAAAAAATATGTTGCCGAAAAGGTAGCCGGCGGCGCGACGGATATAGCGTTTGCCGACCTTACAAAGACAAGTGTTGCGTTTGTTGATCAAGTTACGAAAGACGGCGGCAATGTTAAAGAGGCTGCGCAGTTCTATTATCAGACAAATAAAGGCGGCGGCACAGATCCGTCCCATCCGAACGACGCCGGCGCGGAAAACTTCGCGTATTGCTTCTTTGAAGC
>CANQYQ010000060.1 GCA_947628155.1 uncultured Clostridia bacterium | reverse complement strand
TGGTCCGGCTCCATATGCTGCACTATAAGGTAGTCGGGATTGCGCTCGCCCAGAGCGTTCTCGATATTATCGAACCATTCGTGCGTGAACCGCGCGTCAACCGTATCGAAAATCGCCACCTTCTCGTCAAGCACCGCGTATGAATTATACGCCATTCCGTTCGGGACAACGTACTGTCCCTCGAATAAATCAACGTCGTGGTCGTTTACGCCGATGTATTTGATGTCATTAGTTATTTCCATTGCAAAAAACCTCCTGAATTTAATATAATTTTATTATAGCCGATTGATAAAAATTTGTCAATCACCATTTAAGATTCCCCAGGATCCCCCGGAGCACCTTTCTGCCGACCTCGCGGCCTATCTGCGACGCGGCGCTTGAGGCGACCTTATTTACCATAGCGAATTTCTTTTTAAATTCCTTCTCGCGGCGTTCCTCCTCGCGCTCTTTTTCGCGGCGCTCGCGTTCCTCCTCGCGCTTTTTCCGCGCCTCCTCCTTTTCCTGCGCGATACGCTCCTTTTCAGCCTCCTTTTCGGCTTTGATGCGCTCCTTTTCAGCTTCGGCCTCCGCTTCTTCTTTTTCCTTTTCCTCGCGTTCCTCTTCCAGCTCCTCATACGCGGAACGGTTGTCTACCGTGTTTTCGTATTTGAGGTATAGATCCGAGCTGTTTATGATATTATTTCGTATATCGTCGCCGCACGGCCCCATATAGCTTTGCGGCGGGAGGATAAACGCGCGCTGTACGATCGAGGGCGCGCCCTCGTCGTCGAGGAACGACACAAGCGCCTCGCCGGTACCGAGCACGGAGATCGCTTCCTCGGTATCGAACGCCGGATTGGGCCTGAACGACTGCGCCGCCGCCTTGACCGCCTTTTGCTCGGACGGCGTAAACGCGCGGAGCGCGTGCTGTATGCGGTTACCCAGCTGCGCGAGTACGCTTTCGGGAATATCCGCCGGATTCTGCGTGATGAAGTATATGCCGACTCCCTTTGAACGAATGAGCCGCACCACCTGCTCGATCTTATCGATAAGCGCCTTTGGAGCGTCGTTAAAGAGCATATGCGCCTCGTCAAAGAAGAAGACCATGCGCGGCTTATCAAGATCGCCTACCTCGGGCAGGATCTCGTATAGATCCGTCAGCAGCCACAGCAGAAATGTCGAATACAGCAGCGGCTGATTCGCAAGCTTTACACAGTCGAGTACATTTATCATTCCGGCGCTTGTCTGCGTGGTGCGGATCCAGTCTCTTATGTCAAGCTCCGGCTCGCCGAAGAATACATCGCCGCCCGCGTTTTCGAGCGCAAGCAGCGCGCGGGAGATCGCGCCGACGCTTTGCGCCGACACATTGCCGTATTTTATCTGTATTTCCTTCGCGTTATCCGAAACGTATGTAAGCATTGAACGCAAATCCTTCAAATCGATCAGCAAAAGCTGCGCGTCGTCCGCGACGCGGAAGGTGATATCAAGAACGCCCTCCTGCGTGGGATTAAGCCCCAAAAGCCGCGCCAGAAGCGTCGGGCCCATATGCGACACGGTCGTGCGCACGGGTATGCCCTTTTCGCCGTAAACATCCCAAAACATAGTCGGATAGCTTTTATACGGGAACCCGCATGTCACGCCGCACTTTTCAAGCTGCTCGGTCACATGCTTATTATCCTCGCCCGTTTTCGCGATGCCGCACACATCGCCCTTAATATCCACCATAAACACCGGCACACCCGCTGTGCTTAAGGTTTCCGCCATAACCTTAAGGCTTATCGTTTTACCTGTGCCCGTCGCGCCGGCGATAAGGCCGTGGCGGTTCGCCATTGACGCGTTGAGCATGATCGGCGACTCTCCGGTCGCTATCCATAATTTACCCTCACTTGTATACATCTTGTATTCCTCCGTTCATTAGTCGCGCAAATACACACCATATTGTTATTATATAACAAAGCCTGTACATTTGCAATCATCAGTCTAACCAAAAATACGGGAGCGCAATTGGGGATTTTTACCGCTGATGAAAAATATCCGGGATATTTCGTGCCTGTATTTTTGCCGGCGGCGAATTTTCAGCCGCGGCATACAAAATTACAGATGCGCCTCAGCGCCATCCTTCCCTCGGGAAACGCGGAGGAGATCGCCCAGTCATGGCACATACCGACGCCGCGGTGAATTTCAATAGGCGCGTGCTTTTTTATGTTCGCTGTAAGCTTATCCATATGCGGCGCGAACATTTCGTTTGTGCCGTAATAAAGCACGACGGGCGGAAATCCCCGGTAATCAATGTATTCCGCGTTAAAATCCGGACTGTCCAGAGGGATCCCCTCGCCCCAGTATTTCCCGGCCATGTCAATGACGCGTTCCGAAAGTATTACGTCGTTATGCCGCGCCGACATAGCCGCGCCGTCATGCTTATCAACGCCCGTGACAGGAGAGATAAGCACGGCCCCGGCAGGCTTATCCGAAACGGCGCTTACAAGCCGGGCGGCTAAAAACGCGCCCGCGCTGTCTCCTATGACCGTTATGCTTTTCGCGCCGCGCGTTTCGGTGATCCGAGTGTAAAATTCCTTTACCCACTCCGCGCTTTCACGCGCGTTTGACTCGGGCGCGAGGGGATAAAACGGAAGGATCAGCTCCGCTCCGGTGCGTTTTACAAGATTTCCGGCCATCTTATAATGTAATTTCATCGGGGCGAACAAACCTCCGCCGCCGTGAAGAAACAAAATTGTTTTTTTCGGCCGCGTCCCGCGCGGCTTTATTTCAAAAAAGAGCCGGCCGGAAAATTCGGATTTTGATACGTCAAACGAGCGGTAAATCTGCCCGGGAATATCAAGCGGATGCTGCGTCCGTCTAAGGTATTCGAGAAACTCATCCTCCGGCATATCAAAAAAATGCTTTGCGTTAGCCGCCCGAATGCCGAAATCAAAAAATTTATATGCGATACTCATGCTTTCACCTCGGGTTTTTATTCTCGCATATTATAATACCTACAACCAAATTTGTCAACTATTGTGCAAATTGCACAAAAAAACCTCAAAAAATTTGTCCTCAAAATAAGCTTTCAAAACTGTACAAATCGGACGAAATATAGTATAATTATCTTATGTTGTAAAACAAATTCTAATCAAAAAGGAGAGAGATAATAAATATGAAAGGAAAACTTTTAAAGAAGGTTATTGCGTCGGTGTCGGCCGTCACGATGCTCGGGTCAATGGCCTTCGTTATACCGGCAAGCGCGGATGATATTTTCACGCAGGACTATGAAAGCGTCAGCGCCATAGGAGACGTCTGGAAAGCCGGCACCTTCACTGACGGACTTGCGCTTGGAACGGACCACACAAAGTATGCAAGCTTTAACAACAACGGGCAGTCGGGCGGAAGAACAGCCACATCGGCATTTGATGTTGATTTAACGGGAAAAACGAAGTATGTGCTTGAATTTGACGCAGCAATAACTGCTCCTTCCGGCTATATAGGCAATTCCCAGTTTGCAATAACGACCGGCGCTTTACCAAGTGCAAATAACAGTACTTCATTTGCAAACAGTTTATTATTTATGTCAATACCTAACGCTTCAACTACGGCTACAATAAATGATGTAACTACGGCTACGGTTAATTTCACAGCGGGAGCATGGCAGCACTATAAACTGTACGCAGATTCCGAAAAAAATCTTGCGACATTAACAGTCACAGATGCAGAAGGCGCGGTTTTAACCGACAAGCTGGTAGTTCCGATTAATGCGGGGATCACCAAAATAACAGGTGTGACATTCCATATTATACGCGGCAACGGATCAATGGCGATAGACAATATTCTTGTACGTGACGCTACGGACAGTGATGAGTTTGGCGAGACGGGAACGGAAACTCTCAGTTCGATCGAGTTTGTGACGCAAGTCAATCGTAAGATTGAGCAACCCCCTGAAAACGAGCCTGTTCATATTCCTGTAGAAGTTAAAGCAACAGGTATTTACGGCGGCGATTTAACAAATGCAGAGGGTATCACATATGAATGGACAACTCCGGGTATCGAACAGGAAGATGGATACATTTCGCTTACAAAGGAAGAAGGCACAGAAAACGGTACTACGGGCGATAAACCGGACAGCAGCACATCAAAGGCTTATTTCAATGTAAGAAACGGTGTTGGCAACTGGTTCGGAAATGTGGTTGTAAAGGTTACATATCTTGATGAAGTAAAGACAATTTCAACTCCGTTCGCTGTAGTAGGCGGTGCGAGCGCGGGTACAAATATCGCTCCCGCTCCCGGCTATCCTGAGAACATGAATGATTACAGTGATACGCTTGTAGGCTATCAAGGAACATCTACCGGCGAAACAACGCAGGACCTCGTTCTTAATAACTGGTCAATTTATGGTTCAAACGGTGTGAGGAGCATGGTATTAGCACAAGATGACGACGGAACAAAGTATCTGCAGTTCAACTCAAACGGCGGCGGCGGTACTACAGTAGCAAACTATCAGTTCCCCGAGCAGGCAAATCAGTATATAGTTGATATGATTGTAAGATTTGCGGGAGAATGCACGTTCGGTCATTATGTGAAGACTCCGAATAACAGCGGCAACGATCCCAACTGGACAGCTTCATACTCGGGCGGTACGCTCAATGCGGGCGGCTCGTCGATTCCCGGATTGGGAACAGGCTTTAACAGAATAGTTGTTTCGGCTGATGAAAGCGCGGGCACATTCTGGGTAAAGGCATATGATCTTGAGGGCAAGCTTCTTGGCACACTTGAGGATCTTCCTCTCGCGGCAACAGCGACAGGTACACAGAAGTACTTTAGCTTCCAGGGCGGATGGCCTGTAGACCTTAACAGCTTCAGAATTTACTATCCGACCGTAGGCTCTCTCGAGGTAACGGGCAATGACGGCGTTGTTCAGATCCCCGAGGATGAAACTTCCGTAACCAAGGATTTAAGCGCGGTCGTTACGGACACAGACGGCAATAAGATAACGGGACCTGTAACATGGAGCCTTGCCGAGGAATACGCGGGTATCACACTAGCGCAGGACGCGGAAAATAAGCAGAACGCGGTTCTTACCGTTACAAATGAAGCCGGACCGGGTGAAATTACGGTTGTAGCGACTTACGGCTCAACGAGAAAAGAAGTTCCGGTTACATTGTCTGCTTCCGGTAACGTAATGGTATTTACAAAGACAACATCAAGCATTACGATCCCGTTTGAGGAACCCGCGGTTACACAGGTATTCGAGGCGGAAGCGAAGGATAAGGACGGAGCGACAATTGAAGCTGACGTGAAATATGAAATGGTTGATGCGTCAAACCAGGCCGTAACTGCTACGGGCATTACATTTGACGCGGAAACGGGTACGTTATCGGTTGCTCCAAACGCGGTTTCAAAGATTGTATACATAAGAGCAAGCGCGAATGTTAATGACGAAACACTCAGCGCGAGAACAAAGGTTAACATTCACGGTCTGTCGTTCGCGTTCGGAAGCGACGCTCCCGAGGATGAAACGCTTACACAGGTAACATCGGCCGACGCTTATACCGACAGACTGGGTTACGGCTTCGCCGACACATCGGCTGTAGCCGATGAGGCGGCTGACGTAAAGGGCACTGCCGCATATACGTTTAAGGCAAAGGTTCCCAGCGGAAACTATACGGTTGATATAACAACAACGGCAGCGTCGGTGACGTCCGAGGTTGTTGAGGGAGTTCCGGCTACGACCGGTATAACAAAGACCGGCGCGAAATTCAACGTAGCTGTGGCGGACGGAGTTCTCGACCTTACATTCCCGGCGGATTCAACATTGTCGAAGCTGACAATTACGCAGCTTCCTCAGACAGCTAAGCGTGATAAGCCGATGCTTTACGCGATAGGCGACTCTACGACAAATAACAACAATAACGGCGGTAAATCGTGGGGCAACTGGATGGCTGACAATCCGAATGAGCTTCCCGACGCGTTATCGGCATTTTCGAATAACGGTATGGCGGGACGTGATTCCGTAAACTTCTATAACCAGGGTAGAGTTGAGGCTGTATTGCTCGCTGTAGCGCCCGGGGACTACGTAACGGTTAACATGGGTATTAACTCACGTGAGACAGGCGAAGCCGCATCGTTCTACACGCTGCTTGATGAATACTATGTAAACGCTATTATTCAGAGAGGCGCTATTCCCGTAATCGTAACAGCAACTCCGCAGGGTCCGGTTAACGGTCACGAGGGTAACTACTCCGGCGGCAAGTTCAACTGCAACCGCGGCGACGGCGCTCATAACGGCGATTTGAGAAATATCGCGAAGAAGCACGGCTTGAACATTATCGAGCTCGGTCAGTACGGCGATACATACTTTAACGCTATTGATGATGCGTTTATCGCAAAATACAATCAGGATAACAGCACAGACTATAAGGATGCGTTATCACTTGTACAGAGCTGGTATGTTGACCATAACCACTACAGAGAGTTCCTCGGCGAGGTATTCGCAAGATATATCACCGGAGAGATCGCGAAGCTGATTGCGGCTCCGGAGCATACCGTAACATTCACCGGCGAGCATGCGACGGTTGAGATCGCAGGCGAGACGGTAACGAGCAAGACCGTTAAGGAAGGCGCTGCGCTGACATTCACTGTTACGCCCGAAATAGGCTACAAGGTAACATCGGTTAAGGCGGGTGATACAGAGCTTACGGCTGTTGACGGTGTATACACGATCGAAAGTGTAACGGGTGACACAACCGTAACGATCACAACGGCAGAGGATACCGCGCCGGTTAATCCCAAGGTTACGTTCAACGCGGAAAACGCGACTGTAAAGGTTGGCGATATGCCTGTAACGGGTTCGATCGAGGTTCAGCCGAACGGAGATTTGTCATTCACGGTTGAACCGGCGGAGGGTTATGAGATCGTAAGCGTTAAGGTTGGAGATGACGAACTTACGGCTGTTGACGGTGTTTACACCATCTCCGGTATTGCGGAAGACAAGACCGTAACTATTACGACAAAGGCCAAAACCGCTCCCGACTCATACATCAAGTACGAGGCTGAATATACCGAGGACGGCGTTCTTAAGAGTGTAACGGTTACACCTGATGCCGTACCGAATGTAAGCGATGCTGAGGGCAATACCGATACACATAAGATATTCTACTGGAAAGCCGACATGACCCCTTGGGTCCCGGCCGCTCCCGCTGAATAATTTATACGAACTGATGCGAAAACCCCGTTTAACGGGGTTTTCGTAAGCATATATTGAAGCTTATAAAAAAAGAATCATGAGCCAATCATGATTCTTTTTGCGTTTGCCGATTGATAAGCATTACAGCTTTTCGATCAGCGTGCGTTTAATTTTCCTCGATGAGGTTTTTTCAAATTCCGTATCGCGGTACACTATGCGGTGGATCTGTTTTGCCGCCGGCAGAGTGTCGTTTACGCGGTCGATTTCCGCTTGGATTTCCGCTTGAATGCCGTCGGATACATAATCGGGGTTCGGGTATATTTGCGCCGTTATCACACGATCCTTATCATACACGATAATCTCCTTTATCGTTTCTGACGCCGCGAACATATTTTCAAGCTCCTCCGGTGAGACGTTTTCGCCGTTATCCAGAATGATTAGATTCTTTTTGCGTCCGGAAATAAACACATAGTTATCCTTGACATAGCCTAAATCCCCGGTTTTAAGCCATCCGTCCGCAGTAAGCGCCTTTGCCGTTTCCTCCGGGTTCTTATAATAACCCATCATGATAGACGGACTGCGCGCCCAGATTTCCCCGTCAACGATTTTCACCTCGCACCCGTCCACAATTCGCCCGACGGACTCAGGATACGGGCAGTTTTTCACGCCCGTACTGATTCTTGACGTTGTTTCCGTCATGCCGTAGCCTTGCGCGAGCTCAATGCCGAACTCCGCGTATCCGCTTATTATTTCGGGACTCAGGTACGCGCCTCCGGCGAACAGGATATCAAAATCCTCTCCGAACATTGCCCTGCCGACCGCCTTTTTGTCGGGGTTCTTTTTAGCCTCCTGGCGCATTCTGTTAAGTATAGATTCCGCGATCATCGGCACGAATGTGGTTTCATGCGGCTTGTACGCCTGAAGATTTTTCGGGATCCGCATAAGCGAATCATTAACGCAGACGGTTCTTCCGTACCACAGCGCGGCAAGGATATCGCAGGTGAAGCAGAAGATATGATGGATCGGCAGTATCGAAAGCCGGCGATGCCCGTGATACCCTCTGTCGGGTTCGCAGGTCGCGTTATCGGCAAAATTCGCGTGTGAGAGCATCACGCCCTTGCTTAATCCGGTTGTGCCCGAGGTGAAAATAATCGCCGCAAGCATCCGGGGCGTAATTTCCGCCTTCGGCTCATATCCCGCGTATTTTTCGAGTATATCCGAAAGCGCGGTTGTGCCGGGATAGTCCGAATGCATATGGACTATGGTTTTCACCTGCGGACACAGCCTTTTAAGCTCGTCAATACAGTCCTCGCGCTTTTCATCGATAAATATGACCTCGGAATCGGAACGGTTGATTTCGTCGGCAAGCGCTTCCGCGCTGTTGCCGGCGGCAAGCGGTACGGATACGCCGCCGCTCAGGACCGCGCCGAACCAGCCGAGCAGAAATTCGTAGCTCGTGGCGCCGAAAATCGCGGAATGGACCGACCTGCCGAACGTTTCCTCAAACCATGCCCCAACGGCGTTCGCATCACGCTTGAATTCGTTGAAGCTTTGATCTGTAAATTCCTTTTTTATCCGCGTTCTGAAAAACGGCTCATCGCCGAAGCGTTCCGCGGCGGTATAAACCAAATCCCGGAGCGTTTTAATATTTGTCCTTGAAAACGGCGCCGTCATTTCTGCTCCTCCAAATATTCCAAAAGCTCTTCAACTGTCTTGCATTTTCCGGCCTCCGCCTCGTCTATTTCAACGCCAAACTCATCTTCGGCATCGCCGAGCATACACATAAAATCATACGAATTAAAACCCAAATCATCCGAGAACCGCGCGTCGGGCACTATTTCGTCATCCTCGGCCTCCACATAGTTAAGTATAAGCTCCTTAAGTTGTTCAAACATTTATAGTTCCTCCTTTATATTATTATACCATATCCATGATTTCCTGAACCGTTGCGCCGGGGTTTTCGATGCTGCGGAATAACACCCTGCCAAGATAGTAGTACAGGAATTCTATTTCCTGCGGCGTAGCGACGTCGCTTTGGTATCCGAAATGGAATGTCAGTCCGCCGTCGTTGGGACGGTGCATTGCGGTGAGATAAAATGCCTGTGGCTGCTTCCCACTCGAATACCAGAAATTCTTGTACGGAATGCCCTTCAGATACGGGGCGATGCTTTTAAGCGTCGCCGGCTGATACGTAAACCCGATGCTTTCGTAGCCGCCGCGCGGCGCGTATCCGTATGTCTCACGCTGTGTTTTATAAAATGTCATCGGCCCGTATTCGGAGTGCTTGAATAATTCATTTTGCGCTTTGTCAATAATATCAAGCGATTCGAGTACAGTGTTTTCCGGTTCGACAATTGTTCTGAGCGTCATGCAGTGCATTCTGACCCCGCCGCATTTTTTCGCGAGCACCGTTGAACGGCGTGCAACGAAATCCTTAATGCACACGTCCGTCTCCGCGTTATTGAACTTTGAGAGCACGGTCCTTAAACCGTGCAGCAGCAGAACACTGACGGGATATCCGCGCTCCGCGCAGAAATCCACAAGCTTTTTCGTGGATTCCACATCAAGGTCATACGTCACCGTGCTTCCCGCCGCGTCACGCGACAGAAGAAGGCCGGCGCGCAGATTGGGGTCATTGCTTTCCCTGCGCTGCGTCTGCAAACGCCCGGGCCCTGTGAAATCCGTATATATCGGCTCGGGCCTCGCGAATTGCTCCGCCCAGTATTTCTCGTCCGCGTCCTTCTTTTTACATCCGGCCATATATTCCATATCCTTCTTAACCGACTCAATATACGAGGTCATCGGTTTTGGATAGGGAAGATCGTACATCAGGCTGCAATATATATCCATAACGTCTCGATTAAACGTGATGATCGCGGCCGCGTCCATTGTTGCGTGGTGGACATTCATATAGTAGCCGTTGTAGCCGTTCGGCATAGATACAAGCACGATCCTTGACAGCGGCCCTCCGAAGGTGTCAAACGGCTGCGAGGTCCATCCGTCAAGGATTTTATGCGCTTTTTCCTCGCTGAGCCCCGAGAAATCATAATACTCAAAGTGCTGGTTTTCATATGGCATAACATACTGCCATATCTGTCCCGTTTCAGGCTCCTTCCACAGCCGAAGCCGCATGGACTCACAGCGCGACACGGCGCGGTTGAGCGCTTCACGGAGTACGGAATTGTTGATCGGCATCTGAAGATACCGGCCCGTTCCGAGATTTACAATTTCCTGTGTCGGACTGAAGGACATTGTGTATAAATGTAATAGCTCCGCTTCTGTTATGGGATAGCAATCGCGTTTTATACCGCCGACAATTTTTTCCATTTGCATTACCTCCGTTTTTATCTGGACACCGTAACTTCCTTTTTATTACAGTTTACCATATAATAACGCGCCCTGTCAAGGCCGGTATACGTTTATTATAAAGCTTTTTGCGTATTTAAATATGCGAATTGCGCCATGTTTATAAAAAGTTAAAATAATCCTTGATATTCCGATAGGTTTGAGTTATAATGGAAAGGAGAAACGATCATGTAAGGAAAGTGCATTATGAAGATATATAATACAATGACGCGGAAGAAGGAAGAGCTCGTTCCCGTTCACGAGGGCGAGGTCAGGATATATGCGTGCGGCCCGACGGTGTATGATTACATCCATATCGGTAACGCGCGCCCGGCCATAGTGTTTGACACGCTGCGCCGCTATTTGGAATTTGCCGGATATAAGGTGAATTTCGTGCAGAATTTTACCGATGTTGACGATAAGATGATTAATCGCGCCAACGCCGAGGGCATTACGGTAAAGGAGCTGGGGGAACGCTTCATGGCGGAATATTTCTCCGACGCCAAAGCGCTCGGGATACGTCCCGCGACGACGCATCCGAAGGCAACGGAAAATATAGACGCGATTATCGGGATCGTCAAGGCGCTTGAGGATAACGGCTACGCATACAACGTTGACGGAAATGTATATTTTGAGACTAAGAATTTCAAGGAATACGGCAAATTATCAAAGCAACCGTTAGAGGAACTGGAGGCCGGAGCGAGAATAGAGGTCGGCGAGGAAAAGCGCGATCCGATGGATTTCGCTTTATGGAAAAGGCAAAAGCCGGGCGAACCGGCATGGGAAAGCCCGTGGGGAATGGGGCGGCCCGGCTGGCATATAGAATGCAGCGCGATGGCGAAAAAATATCTGGGCGATACGATTGATATTCACGCGGGCGGCGGCGATTTGATTTTCCCGCACCACGAAAACGAAATAGCGCAGTCCGAATGCGCCAACGGCTGTACATTCGCGAAATATTGGATGCATAACGGCTACATCAATCTCGACGGAAGGAAGATGAGCAAGTCCGAGGGTAATTTCTTTACCGTGCGTGATATACTGAAAAGATATGGCGGCGAGATTATTCGCTTTTTCATGCTTTCGGCGCATTACAGAAGTCCCGTGAATTTCTCCGATGAGCTTATGGAGCAGGCGAAATCGGCCGTGGAGCGCGTGTATACGTGTATCGATAACCTCGAGTTCCTGCTTAAAAACGCGAAAAGCAGAGGCTTGAACGAAAACGAGAAGGCTTTGTCGCAAAAACTTGACGGATACCGCGAAAAATTCATCGAGGCGATGGAGGATGATTTGAATACCGCCGACGCGATAGCCGCGATTTTCGATATAGTATACGCGGCAAATACGGAGCTGTCCGATGACGGTGACAACGCGAAGGAAATCGTTGAAAAGACGCTCGGCCTGATACGTGAATTAGGCGAGGTCCTCGGATTGTTCCAAAAAACATCGAAAAAGTCGCTTGACGCGGAAGTTGAAGCGTTGATAGAACAGCGCGCAAGGGCGCGCGCCGAAAAGGATTGGGCAACCGCCGACGCGATTCGCGATAAGCTCAAGGAAATGAATATCGTGCTTAAGGATACGCCCGCGGGCGTGAAATGGAGCTATATTGAAGGATAAGATAAATTTTAGTTTATATGTGTAATGCTTGCGGCGTGTTCCGTAACGTCGTATGGCATATGGCGTGCGTTAGCCTCCCTTGTTAAAGGGAGGGGGACCATGCGCAGCATGGTGGAGGGATTCCTTGACACAGAAAATCGCATATGGTGTGCGTTAGCCTCCCTTGTCAAAGGGAGGGGGACCATGCGCAGCATGGTGGAGGGATTCCTTGACACAGAAAATCGCATAAATGAACGATTTATCATAATTGCGGAATCCCCTCGCCAACTTCGTTGGCCCTCTTCCCCTTTAACAAGGGGCGCAAGC
>CANQYQ010000059.1 GCA_947628155.1 uncultured Clostridia bacterium | reverse complement strand
GACCGTGACCGCGCCCGATAACGCCATCGCCGCCGCGAGCAGAGATGATATAACCTTTTTCATGCATATTCCCCCTCGTAAATTTGTCTGTGTATATTATACAATAAATTTGCGAAATAGTAAATAGATAAATTTATGTTTATCGCGCAAATGCGTATGGGGAGCGCCGTAGGGGCGGCCATCGGCCGCCCGTGTTCCGTAACCAAATATGGTATGCGGCGTGCGTTAGCCTCCCTTGTCAAAGGGAGGGGGACCATGCGTAGCATGGTGGAGGGATTCATTTTTGCAGAATATCGCATATTTGAACGATTTAACATAATTGAGGAATCCCCTCGCCAACTTCGTTGGCCCTCTCCCCTTTAACAAGGGGCGCAAGCAGAGCGTTCCCGTGAGTGAAATCGCATGCGGCGTGCGTTAGCCTTCCCCTCAATGGGAAGCCTTGCGGGCGGCGAATCGCCGCCCCTACGGTGTTCGTGTTTCCCATACGCAACCGCGCGATAAACTAAAATTTATTATTTTACAAATACATACCGCAACCATATTATACCACAACAAGATACAAAAGTCAAGCAAACAATATCCCATAAAGATATTTTGTGCAAATTGTATATTTGCCGCCGTTCGTATATACAAATTTCGTACGGCTAACATTTCCGGCCATACCGTCGTATTGCCTTGACTAAACGGTCGAAATATGATATACTTATTGGAAAATGAGGAGGGGATAAGCGATGTCATATAAGGATTTATCAAAAGAGGAGCTTATACAGAAAAAGGAAATACTCGAAAAACAGTACGCCGAAAAGCAGGTCGAGGGTTTGAACCTCGATATGTCGCGCGGCAAGCCGGACACGGCGCAGCTTGACATATCAATGGGCATGATGGCGGCGCTGTACGGTCACGATTTAATCAGCGAGCAGGGCGTTGACTGCCGCAATTACGGAATTTTGGACGGCATAATCGAAGCGAAAAGGCTGTTAAGCCAGATGATTGAGTGCCCGATAGATGATATTATAATCTATGGCAATTCCAGTCTAAACGTCATGTACGACACCGTATCGCGCTCTATGACACACGGCGTATGCGGCTCGACCCCGTGGATGAAGCTTGACAAGCCGGTAAAATTTCTTTGTCCCGTACCCGGCTACGACCGTCATTTCGCGATTACCGAATCATTTGGGATTGAGATGATCAACATTCCCATGGACGAAAACGGCCCGGATATGGACATGGTTGAAAAATATGTATCGGAAGACCCGATGGTTAAAGGCATATGGTGTGTGCCGAAGTACTCAAATCCCGGCGGGGTTACATATTCGGACGAGGTAGTGCGCCGTTTCGCGGCTTTAAAGCCGGCGGCGGAGGATTTCAGGATTTACTGGGATAACGCATACTGCATACATCATCTCTACGATGAACCGGAAAAGCAGGATCATATTCTTGAAATACTCGACGAGTGCGAAAAGGCGGGAAATCCCGATATCGTGTTCAAATTCTGCTCGACCTCGAAGGTTACGTTCCCCGGCTCGGGTATCGCGGCGATCGCGTCATCCCCGAAGAATATCGCGTTCATAAAGAAGCATCTGACAATACAGACGATAGGCCACGATAAGGTGAACCAGCTTCGCCATGTTAAATTTTTCGGCGATTTCAACGGCATGCTTGAGCATATGAAAAAGCACGCGGCAATTATCCGCCCGAAGTTTGAGACGGTGCTTGACACGCTCGAAAAGGAAATCGCGCCGCTCGGGCTCGCGAAATGGTCAAAGCCGCGCGGCGGGTACTTCATATCCCTCGACACCATGGACGGCTGCGCGAAGCGCGTTGTACAGCTGTGCGCTGACGCAGGCGTAAAGATGACCGGCGCGGGCGCGACTTATCCGTACGGAAAAGATCCGCACGACTCAAATATCCGTATCGCTCCGACTTATCCGACGCCGGATGAGCTTAAAAAGGCATGCGAGGTGCTTGTAATATGCATTAAGCTCGCAAGCGTTGAAAAGCTTTTGGAAACAAAGTAAAGAAAAATCAATATTATTTTTGGGAAAACGGCGTGGCGAGATCATGCCGTTTTCGCTTTTTTGCGACATATGGGATATTCGTATTTTGTGATCTCCCGGAATGTTTTTGTTGAAAACCGGAAAAAAGAGTGGTATAATTTAATTACCATAGGAGGGGGATCTAAATGAGTGAAAAATCAATTGGCATTATGGTTATATTAGGAATTATGATACTTGCGGTTATTACGGCGGCATTCGAGATTGATGTTTTTACTATGATGCTTATCCTAATATGTATAGGCGCTTTTATAGCTGGTATATATTCTTATTCGAAAGGTAAGAAAGACAAGAAGATCGAATTTTACAATGACTGTGTGAAAAACGGAATAACTGCAATAACCAATGAGAAAAATAAGCAAAGGGCTATATTAATCGCGGATAAATTAGAATGTGATTACAAATCGGACATAGTGAGTTTCTTTGAGGAAGCAAAAGCTCTTAACATTCAGAAAATTGAGAGCGAAAAACAGAAACAGGAGGAAGAAGAACTTGAAAAATTGACCGAACAAGAAAAGGAAAAATTTTTTGAGCTTACACGTTATGTATATAAAACAGGAAGAGATAAGCGAGTGGCCATGCTGACCGACATGCAGCGGGAGCTTTATGAAAAAGCGGATCGACTTAGGAAAGGTATGGACATAATTGTAAAAGACAGTCAGCAAAGGGAGCACGATTGGGCAACTATAGGCGGTATTACAAGCGGTCTTGCCGGAGGCGCCGCCGGTGCGGCAGCGGCAGTGGACGCGCAAATTAAGAATATACAAATACGTCAGCAAAACGAAAGAAATCTGAAATCACTTGCGCCCGCGTCGTTGTATGTAATGCAAGAGAGCAGTAAAATTGAGGATAAGGCAAAAAGCATGCAGCCGTTAATAGACTCCGCGAAAATAAGCTTTGTATCAGACATACCAAAGGACGACGTTTTTAAAAATCTCGATTTTAAAGATGTAAAGATTTCTATTTCAAAAACAGGCGCATTTACGGTTTGTGCGACGGTTAAAGCAAAAAAGTCGGTCGATCTTTTTGATGAGAGAAAAACAGTTATTGACGGAATTATATCGGCAAATCTTTATCAAAACGATGAAAAGGTAGGAAATGCCTTAATGGCACTGCCGCTATACGGCATAGGCGAACCGGCCGATATTGAAGGAATATGCTTATCCGGCGCTGTTAACGGTAAGCCGTACAGGGTTGATTTTACACCGTATGAATTATGGTATATGGAACTATAAATCAGCTTGCGATAGACGTCCGCCGGTGAAATAAAAATTGCGACAAATTTTAACAAAGATAAAAATTTAATTGGTCAATATTTCATGCGCGGTTCGGTAAATTTGTCGAAGGTCTAAAAGAAAAGACTGCAATGCGCAGTCTTTTCTTTTAACATTCCTTATCCCACAAATTCTGATAGAAATCGAGATAATCGGTATTGTTTTGCTTTATGCATTCGATTGCGGAGCGCGGGTGGACGTTTAAGATACCCGTCAAAAGGTACGGGATATCGTAGCCCCAGACGAGGCCTTCCTCGCGGAGCTTTAACATATTGTCCTGAATGAATCTCAGAACGGGCGCTATTTTGTACTTGGGGTTCTTTAAAAATCCCAGAAGCGCCTCCATTGCGCAGTTGCCCGCGCCGCGTCCCATACCGCACATCGTCGCGTCAAGCATACTCACGCCGTGCGTCGTAGCCTCGATGGTGTTCGCGAACGCCATCTGCTGATTGTTATGCGCATGCATACCGATGGTTTTGCCGTACTTGCCGCCGATTTCCATGTACATTTCCGCAAGCTCGCGGATCTGCTCGGGATACATGGAGCCGTAGCTGTCAACGATGTAAATCATGTCAACGCCGCTCTGGCCGATTAGTTCAAGCGCCTGACGTATGTCCTTGTCGCTCGCGGTCGAGATAGCCATGATGTTTATGCTCGTCTCGTAGCCCTTGGCCTTGCAGTATTCCGCCATGTCGATCGCCGCCGGAATGGTGTTGATGTACGTCGCGACGCGTACGAGGTCGATAACGCTGTCCTTCTTGTCAATGATATCGCTCTCCAAGTCCGTTCTTCCCACGTCAGCCATAACCGACAGCTTTAATTTTGTGTCGTTATCGCCGACGATTTCACGAATGTGCTCCTCGTCGCAGAATTTCCACTTACCGAATTTGGTCACATCGAAAAGCTCCTTTGAAGCCTTGTAACCAAACTCCATGTAATCTACTCCCGCCTTTATGTTCGCCTTATAGAGATTTTTAACAAACTCGTCGGTGAAATAAAAGCTGTTTACCAGTCCGCCGTCGCGGAGCGTCGCGTCTACGACCTTTATGTCCGGTCTGTACGACAATAAAGTTCCCTGCTGTGGTGCCATTATTTTTCCCTCCTACCATACTACAATTGGCAATAACATTTGCCTTAATGTCCTCACGTTTTTGGAACCATAATATATTAACAGGTTTTTGAAAAAAAATCAAGTGCAAATATAGTGTTTGTTAAAAAAATGTCAAAAAATTTTTTTGTTGCCATATTTGCTTTTTTGGTGTATACTTCAATATGTACAACAGAACGCGGCAATAAGGAAGAGGAATATGATGGAGATAACGTCGGCTTCAAACAGAACATATAAATATTTTAAATCGCTGCAGCAGAAAAAGGCGCGGTATGAATCGGGCGAATTTATGGTCGAGGGCGTAAAATCGGTGCGCGACGCGCTTAAATCGAAAAAAGAAATCACGGCGGTGATAATGTCGGACGCGTTTGGCGAAGCGCTTGACTGCGGAAATGTTCCCGTGTACCGTGTCAACGCATCGCTTTTCGATAAGCTGTGCGACACGAAAACGCCTCAAGGCGCGGCGGCCGTGATAAGGATGTACGAAAACGCCGATTTTTTCCCGGATTTATCGCGCGCTTATGTTTACTGCGATAACGTGAGCGACCCGGGTAATCTCGGTACGATCATACGTACGGCGGACGCGGCGGGGCTTGCGGGCGTGATTTTATCGAAAAACTGCGCGGATGTTTACGCGCCCAAAACGGTGCGCGCGAGCATGGGATCGTTTTTCAATATCGATATAATTCCCGGGAAAAGCGCCGCAGATTTAGCGGAATACAAAGCCGCGGGATTTCAATTGCTCGGCGGTATGCTGTCGGAAAAAGCAATCGATTACCGCGCGGCGGATTATACACTTCCGACAATGATCATCGTCGGGAACGAGGCAAACGGGATATCGATGGAAACGCTGGATTTATGCGTGCCCGTGAAAATTCCGATATACGGACGCGCCGAATCGCTTAACGCCGGAGTCGCGGCGGGAATACTCATGTATGAGTGGGCGAGAGATCGGAAACGGACAATACGGGCATATCGATAGCGTATATCCGTATTGCTGTATCGTATGCTAGGCGTATTGTCCCGTATGCTTTCGTTAAGGAAGAGTATATCTCCGCGCTCATGCTAAAATATGCACCCGCTGCGATTGCGTTTATAACCGCGCCGGAGAAATATATTATTTTACCGTACGCGTTCGGGATTGCGCCGGCAGTTTTTTATACGCGCGAACGCTTATTGCCGGGTGCGCATGGCGAAATTTTGGCAAATCATGCAGATTTTATTTGCAATACGGAGCAATATATGATACAGTAAATTCATGCGGAGGTGTGATTTATGAAAAGGATTCTGTTTATAAATACATGTGTAAGAGAAGAGTCGCGGACGGAAAGGCTGGCGCGCGAGTTGATAAAAAAGCTTAGTGGGGAGCTTACGGAATTTCGCCCGGATGCCGCGCTGATGCAGCCGTTGACCGAAAGCTCTCTGAAGCGACGCAGCGAATTGACCGCGTCCGGAGATTTGTCGGTCTCGGAATTTAACGCGGCGCGAACCTTTGCCGACGCGGATATAATTGTAATCGCGGCGCCGTACTGGGATTTGACGTTTCCGGCGCTGTTAAAAATTTATCTTGAAAATATTACGGTTTGCGGCGTAACATTTTATTATACCGAAGAGGGAATACCAAAGGGATTATGCCGCGCCAAAGCTCTGTATTACGTTACGACGTCCGGAGGGCCGATCATACATAATTTCGGGTTTGAATATGTGGATACGCTCGCGAAAGAATTTTACGGCATAACGGACACGCGCTTTATATCTGCGGAGGGCCTTGATATTGTCGGCGCGGACACGGACGAGATACTTGACCGCGCGATAAGGAAAATAGATGTATAAGCCCGGAAAACGATTTTCGGATAATAATCACGGAATTTTTATAATTTAACGCTGCTGTGATATTGTGCGCCGCTGTCGTTTTGTCAGAAATCCGCGTCAAGCGTAAAATTATAAAAATGTCGCTTCACGAGCGACCTTTTTTACTTTTGAACGATATATAATCAAATCATCAAATGAAAGAGAGGTGCTCTGAAATGAAAAATAATTTAACGGAGATCGTATTTATCCTTGACCGCAGCGGATCGATGCATGGACTGGAGGCCGATACGATCGGAGGCTATAATTCCATGCTCGCCGACCAGCGGAAGCTTACGGGAGAAGCGTATGTGTCAACGGTGCTGTTTGACGA
Source organism: uncultured Clostridia bacterium (assembly GCA_947628155.1). GTDB lineage: Bacteria > Bacillota > Clostridia > UBA1381 > UBA1381 > 12844. The sequence goes on along the minus strand of CANQYQ010000059.1, from coordinate 5,876 downwards.
CGTAATCGACTTTATCCATGACCGCGTGCCGATCGACAAGGTGAAGGATATTACGGAGCGCGAATATGTTACATGCGGATGTACGGCGCTGTTGGACGCGGTGGGATGCGCGATTCACCATATCGGCAATATCCATAAGTATGCCCGCGAAGAGGATGTGCCGGAGAGGACACTGTTTATTATTACGACTGACGGCATGGAAAACGCGAGCCATATGTATTCTTATGGCAGGGTGAAGAAGATGATCGAACAACAGAAGGAAAAATACGGCTGGGAATTTTTGTTCCTCGGCGCAAATATCGATTCCACGAAGATGGGCGCGAGGATTGGTATCGGCCGCGATTTTACCGTCGATTATACAAATGACCGCGAGGGCGCGCGGCTCAATTATGAGGTAATGAGCGCGGCGGTTTCGCAGGCGCGCTGCTGTGCCGCGCCGCTTGACAGAAGCTGGAAACGGCGGATCGAAGCGGGACGAAGAAAATAACGCGTGTGCTTTTACGGGCAAAATGATTACCGCGGGAATATACGGTAAGGAATTTGTCTGAAAACACGCGGATTACTCAGCCATGGGTTATAATTTTATTAATAGCATTAGTAATAAAATCCGTAAATTCTCGCAGGATTTGCGGATTTTATTTCGGTTGAGCCGTGAGCGATGACTTAATCGGCTGTAAGGCTATAGATACGTTAGGCTTAACATGAATGGTGTGATTGAATTTACACAACGGATAGATTTTGCGAAAATTGCAGAGATTTGAAACGTTTTCTTGACTATAGGAATAATACCTGTTATAATGGGGTAGGGGATAATAAATAACGGAAAGGAACATTTAGGAGGAAACAACCATGAAAAAAATACTTTTAACATTAGCATTGGTATCCGTACTTACTGTGACGGCGGCGTGCAGCAGCATATTGCCGATAAAAATCGGATCGGATAACAGCTCTGCGGAGCAGACGCAATCCGATTCCTTGCCGACTCAAGCGCCGACAGAAAAGTCCGAATCCGCTTCGAGCAATACAGGAACGACTGAACGTGACAGCGGAACTGTTGGAAATTATGAAATTGCGATTAAAGATTACACTATCACAAAAGATTATGATGATAGGGATTGTATTGTTGTGACATATGACTTTACAAATAATTCCGACACGAATGAAAGCTTTTTGACAGCGGTATTAAGTTCGGCTTTCCAAAACGGAATTGAAATGGAAACAACCACAGGCATATATGAAAATCCCGATTCGCCTGACGACGCGGTAAGCAGTTCGTGGAAAAAGCTGCAGCCGGGAGCAAAGCTTGAGGTAAAGTGCGCGTATGTTTTATCGGACAGATCGCCGGTGGATGTGGAAATATATGACTATAAGTCGCAGACAAACGAAAAGCTCACAAAAACGTTTACTCTTGAATAAAATTCAAGGAAAATGCGCGCCCGCAAGCGTATTGTCCGCGAGCCGTATAGGGGTATTTATCCGCCGATCAAGTGCGTGGTACATTGGATAAGATAAAAAATATTTGTAAAACAACAGCGCCGGCAGATGATGCAAACGGCGCTGTTGTGCATTTTTCACGAAGACAGATCCTAACGTACGCATCGCCGAAACGATAGGCGGCGCGGCGTGTATTAAATCGTTTTTGTTTAAGATATAATCGTATATGTAAAATTATTTTCCCGTGCCGTGTGCTTAAAAATATTCAGTATGGCTTCCTTGAAATCCGAAAAATCCGGCGGCAGAGTGGCTAATCCTTTAATTTCTACCGTCATGTCATTGCAATAGTCGCGCATACAGTCCCATAAGGCTGAATAATTTGCACCGTAAAATTCCGGGAAATCTAAGGCTTCTTTTATTATTCCGTGTATTTGGCACATATTTTTACATCCTGTAAAATCAAGAGTTATTTTTTTCATTTTTCCTCCAAGATAATTATCCGTTATTTCCGGCTGCCGCGGCAATCGAAAATACTTTGTTTGTATCCATATTATACCATAAAATGTTGTGAAGGGCAATGGTTTTATATCCCATGAGATTCTCGGCTGCAGACGGAAAAATATTATAAAGTATGTCAGTAAGGGTCGGAATAAAAAGGCAGTCGTCCGCAATTCGCATGGTTAAGCCGTTTTCCGTGAAGGGAAAATAAATTTTATAAAAACAGGTAATATTTTGCAAAATTCGATTGAAAAAAAGAAAAGTGTGTGATACAATAAAATTACCAAAATATTATGATGAAAGGATGAAATTTATGGAGAAACTGTTTAAATTAAAGCAAAACGGTACAAATGCGAAAACGGAAATGATTGCCGGACTCACGACATTTTTGTCAATGGTGTACATACTGGCGATAAACCCGTCCATGCTTGCCGACGCGGGTATGAATGCGGGCGCGGTATTTACGGCAACGGCGGTGTCGGCGGCAATAGCGTGCGCGGTCATGGCGTTCTTTGCCAATTATCCGATTGCGCTTGCCTCGGGCATGGGCTTAAACGCGTATTTCGCGTATTCGGTCTGTATACCGATGGCGCAGGCGGGTATTCAAGACCCGTGGCAGATTGCGCTGACGGCAGTTCTGGTGGAAGGTATAGTCTTTATTATACTTTCCTTCTTCAAGTTCAGGGAAACGCTTGTAAATAAAGTTCCCGCGAATCTCAAATACGGAATATCCGCCGGAATAGGTCTTTTTATCGCGATTGTCGGATTAAAGGGCGCGAATATTGTTGCCGCAGACCCATCGACGCTTGTGGCGCTGGGGGATATTTCCACACCGCAGGTCGCGCTTGCGCTTATCGGGTTTTTGATTATCGCGGCGCTGCATCATTATAAAGTGCCCGGCTATATTCTTATCGGAATACTTGTAACGTGGATCTTAGGTATGGGCGCGCAGGCGATAGGCTGGTATCAGGTTGACCCGGACGCCGGCGCGGCGTCATTGTTCCCGAGCTTCTCGGGAGGCATTCTTCCGGCTGCCCCGAGCCTGTTCAAGTTTGATTTCAGCTATGTGGCAAATCATCTTATGGAATTTGTCGCGATCGTATTCTCATTCCTGTTTGTGGATTTGTTTGATACCGTAGGCACGGTGATCGGCGTCGCGGACAAGGGCAATATGCTCGATGAGGATGGTAATTTACCGCGCGTGGGAGCCGCGCTTATGGCTGATGCGGTCGGTACGGTAGTGGGCGCGTGCCTGGGTACATCGACGGTAACGAGTTATGTTGAGAGCAGCGCGGGCGTCGCGCAGGGCGGCCGCACAGGTCTTACCGCGCTTACAACCGGCGTACTGTTCCTTCTCGCGCTTGTGCTTTCGCCGATATTCCTCGCCATCCCGAGCTTTGCGACGACTCCGGCATTGCTGTTTGTCGGACTTTTGATGATGTCCTCGGTTAAAAAGATGACGTTCGAGGGTGATATTGCCGATGTTGTAAGCGGATATATCGCGATCGTTATGATGCCGTTTACGTATTCCATCGCAAACGGTATCATGTTCGGCATACTTTCATGGGTTATCCTTAAGCTTTGCATGGGCAAGGTAAAGGAAATCCATCCGGTCATGTGGGTATCGAGCGCGCTGTTTATATTGAGAATTATTACGCTGATCGTATGACGGCGATAAAAACAAGAAAGGCATACCGCAGTTTTACGGTATGCCTTTTTCGTAAGATCTTATTATCCGACGCGGCGGCGTATGACGCTTATCCGCGGCGCATGTCTGCCGTGCCGCCGCAATTATCAAAGTCAGTCCGCGGTCAGGTACATTCCGGCGATTCGCGCCGCGGTGCGGATACATTCAACGCACGGGCGTTTTTTGTAGTATTCCTCGGTCCTGGCATCCGGCCGCGCACCTTCGTTTTGAGGGATTATGCCCTTTAGCATATCGCCGCAGATAACCGAACCGTGTATTTTTTCAAATTCGGCCGCCATTTCGCGTATTGTTTTATACACAAGTGTCCGCGTTTCGATATCACCCGGCTGTCCTTTGCCGTAACGGAGTCCGCACAAAAACGTCATCGCGGATACCGCGCCGCAGGTGAGCCGCATGCGTCCCATACCGCCGCCGAAGCCCTCCGATGCGCGCATTGCCGGCATCATGTCCATACCAAAATCCTCCGCATACGCGCCGACTACCGATTGGGCACAGTTATAGCCGGATTTGAAAAGCTCAACCGCTCTTTCGCTTTTATCCATATCAGTCACCGAATGATATACCCATATCGCGCGCCGCCACTATTTCATCACAGTCCACGGGGACTTTCTTCAGCTTGCCCGCAACCTCGCCGAGCGGTACAGCGACGATCTCGCCGTTACGCAGGCCTGTCATAAATCCGTACCTTTCGTCCTTGATAAGCCGCGCCGCGGCCGCGCCGAAGCGCGTACACAACACGCGGTCATACGCGCAAGGACTTCCGCCGCGCTGGAAATGTCCGGGTACGGTCACGCGGACCTCGTGGCCGGATATTGATTCAAGCTCCGCCGCAAGTCTGTACGATACCGACGGATACTGCATTGCCGCGCGCGACGCTTTAAATTCCTTTTTCTTCATCGCCGCTTCCTGCTTTGAAATCGCGCCTTCGGCGACGGCTAAGATGGTAAACTGCTTTCCGCCGCGCTCGCGCTTCTCAAGTACATCCGCTACCTTTTCAATATCATACGGGATTTCCGGCAGCAGTATTACGTCAGCACCGCCCGCGATACCCGCGTAAAGATTGAGCCAGCCTACTTTATGACCCATAATTTCTACTATAAATACGCGCCCGTGCGACGTCGCGGTCGTGTGAATGCAGTCTATTACCTGCGTCGCGATATCGACCGCGCTGTAAAAGCCGAACGTCATATCGGTACCCCATACGTCATTGTCTATCGTCTTGGGCATGGAGACAACGTTTAAGCCTTCCTCGCTGAGCATATTCGCGCTCTTGTGCGTGCCGTTGCCGCCGAGGATCACAAGGCAGTCCAATCCCATTTTCTTATAGTTGTCCTTCATTGCTTTGACCTTGTCAAGGCTCGTTTCTTCGTCGATTACACGCATCATTTTAAACGGCTGGCGTGATGTGCCTAAAATCGTGCCGCCAAGCGTCAATATACCGGAGAAATCCCTTTTCTCCATCTTCGTGTAATTGCCGTGTATAAGGCCGCTGTAGCCGTCTCGGATCCCGTATATCTCAACCTCATCGTTAAATTCCTCATACAGGCTTTTCGCTACGCCGCGTATAGCGGCGTTAAGGCCTTGGCAATCTCCGCCGCTTGTTAAAATTCCTACCTTTTTCATCTATTAACCGTCCTTTCTGTATTTGTAAATTTTAGTTTATCGCGGCATCGTGTATGGGAACGCGAATACCGTAGGGGTCGGCGCCTTCGACGTCCCGCTGCATACCATATCGTGTTACGGAACACGGGCGAACCCGGTTCGCCCATACAAAATGTGTACCCATGTGCACTTTCACTCACGGGAACGCTCTGCTTGCGCCCCTTGTTAAAGGGGAGAGGGCCAACGAAGTTGGCGAGGGGATTCCGCAATTACAACAAATCGCTGTAATATACGGTATTCTGTAAAAATGAATCCCTCCGTCATTTGCTCCCTACGGTCGCAAATGCCACCTCCCTTTGACAAGGGAGGCTAACGCCCGCCGTATACCATATCGTGTTACGGAACACGGGCGAACACGGTTCACCACTACAAATGTGTGCCCATACGCGATTTCGCTCACGGGAACGCTCTGCTTGCGCCCCTTGTTAAAGGGGAGAGGGCCAACGAAGTTGGCGAGGGGATTCCGCAATTACGATAAATCGCTACAATAGGCGGTTTTCTGTAAAAAAGAATCCCTCCGTCATTTGCTCCTTACAGTCGCAAATGCCACCTCCCTTTGACAAGGGAGGCTAAC
>CANQYQ010000058.1 GCA_947628155.1 uncultured Clostridia bacterium | reverse complement strand
ATCGGCGCTAACTCCTTTCATATGGCGCGGGGGAATTTTTCCTATGGCGGTAGGTTTTAACCCGCGCCGAATATTTTAACTATTAACATGGTCGAAATCGACCGGTTTAAAATTAATGGTGGGCTGTAGAAATGAGGAAATGCAGCGGGTCAGGGCGGGTAAAAATTCAAATAGGCGCATCGGAAAGGTGCGCTTTTTGTATACGGAGATTGTGAGGTGTGATGAGTTATGCCGTACAAACCATTGAAGCCGTGCAAGCATCCGGGCTGTGCGGCATTAACTGAAAATAAATACTGCGATAAACATAAGTCCTTGCACACGACTGACAACAGACCATCGGCAAGCCGACGGGGATATAACAGCAGGTGGCAGACCGCAAGATTATATTTTCTCAAAGCGCACCCGCTATGTGAAGAATGTAAGCGTCGCGGCGTGTATACACCGGCGGCAGTGGTTGACCATATCATACCGCATAAAGGAGACAAAAATTTATTTTGGGATAGAAATAATTGGCAGTCGCTATGTAAGCAGTGCCATGATAGAAAGACTGCGACAGAGGACGGAGGGTTTGGACGTGAAACAAAATTTTGCTGAAAATTTTTGAAAAAGTTTTTGAGGGGAGGGGCGGTATAAATCTCTACGCGGCTATATGCCAAGACCGCTGCTCCAATAGGGAGTGAGTTATCTCAAAAGTTTTTAGTAATAAGTTTTGAGTTCCTACCGAATTATGTGAAAACTTTTGAAAACTTTTTAAAAGTTTTAGCGCATTTTGATATTAATTTTATAGAATTGAGGTGAGATTGTGTGGGAAAAAGAGGACCGGCAAAGGGTCACGGAGGGCGGCCGAGAAAAGCATTGCCGGATAAAATACTTGAAGGAAATCCGGGGAAACGTGTGCTTAAAGCTATAAATCCGGATAATATCGACGCTGATACGGATATCGATACTGTACCGGGTTCGTTAAGCCTTGACGGAGCGGCGATTTATATTAAAACCGTCGCGTATCTGCGCCGTGTTAGGTGTGACACGATTATCAATCCCATGCTGATCGAGACCTTTGCGCTAAATCGTCAGCGCTGGCTTGAAATTGAAAAAATAATGGATAGGGGCGAGTTTGATAAGGATATAGCGAAAATCTCGTCGGATTACCAAACGCAGATGCGGCGTAGTTGGAACGAGATATTTTCCGTGGTAAATGACAACTGTACCGAAAACATCAATTTAGACCGTGAAGATGATTTAGATGGACTGCTTTCGACCTGAGGTGCGGATAATGTATGACGAGAAAAAAGCAACACAGGCAATCAGATTTATAAACAGCCTAAAGCATGGAATCGGTGATTTTCACGGTCAGAATTTCGAACTGCTGCCATGGCAGGAAAAAATAGTACGGGATATATTCGGCACGGTCAAACCTAACGGATACCGGCAGTATAAGAGAGCGTATATTGAAATTCCGAAGAAAAACGGCAAGAGCGAATTCGGCGCAGCGATTGCGCTGAAAATGCTATGTGCTGACGGTGAGCAGAGCGCACAGGTATATTCGTGCGCGGCGGACAGACGGCAAGCGTCTATTGTGTTTGACGTCGCTGTGGATATGGTAGATCAGTCTCCGGCGCTGAAAAAGCATATAAAACCCGTATTATCGCAGAAGCGTTTGGTTTACAAACCGACGCGCTCATTTTACCAAGTATTGTCCTCGGAAGCGAAAACGAAACACGGGTTGAATGTTTCCTGTTGCATTTTCGACGAGCTGCACGCACAGCCCAACCGCGATTTATGGGACGTAATGATGTCCGGCTCCGGAGACGCGCGACGGCAGCCGTTATTTTTGACGCTTACAACGGCGGGACAGTCGAAAAATAGTATATGCTACGAACAGCACAAGATAGCTCGCGGCATTCTGGACGGTACGCGGGTCGACCCGACATTTTATCCGGTCATATACGGTCTTGAAGATGATGACGATTGGGAGGACGAGAAGAATTGGTACCGCGCGAATCCGTCGCTTGGACGAACGATAGACATAGAAACCGTCCGCGAGTGGTATCGGTCATGTAAAGGCAGCATTACCGACGAAAACAATTTTAAATGGCTTCGGTTGAATATGTGGGTTGACGCTTCAACACATTGGCTGAGAATGGAAAATTGGGATGCCTGTACCGAAACGGTTAATCCTGAGGATTTGCGCGGGCGCGAATGCTATGGCGGCTTGGATTTATCGAGCACTCAAGACCTTACGGCATTTGTTTTATGCTTCCCGCCGCGCAACGACGCGGAAAAGTATATATTCTTGTATTGGTGCTGGATCCCCGAAGATTGTATGCATGAACGAGTCAACCGCGATAAAGTTCCGTATGAACGCTGGCGGCACGAAGGGTATATCACAACAACGCCCGGCAATATTGTCGATTACCGCAAAATCCGCGCTGATATTCAGGAAATAGCGACGTATTACAATATCAAGGAAATCGCGTACGACAGGTACAACGCTACCGAAACGATATTGGAGCTGATGGACGAAGGCATGACGATGGTGCCGTTCGGGCAGGGATTTATAAGTATGTCGCCGCCTACGAAGGATATTGAGACAAAAATTATCGCGCGCCGGATTATACACAACAACAATCCGGTGCTGCGGTGGAATTTCGCGAACGTGATTATAAAAACCGATACGGCGGGGAATATAAAGCCGGATAAAATGAAGTCGATAGAAAAAATAGACGGAGCGGTCGCCGCTATTATGGCATTTGACCGCGCAAGCAAGCGCGAAGGGAATCATGCGAGCGTGTATGATGAACGTGGGCTTGTTTTTTTATGATGAGGTGATGAGTCGATGATAAATTTACCATATCCGAGTACACGATACAAGAATATCGCGGTGGATTTTGACGGAACATTGTGCGAGAACCGCTGGCCGGATATAGGCGAGGCATATACAGATGTTTTTGATTGGCTGCTTAGTCAGCGTGTACTTGGAAGCAAGATTATATTGTGGACGTGCCGTTCGGGAGCAAATCTGGACGAGGCTATTGATTTTTGCCGCGATAACGGACTTGACTTTGACGCGGTAAATGAAAATCCGTTTACGGATTTTGAGGACGGCAAAAAAATATATGCCGACATTTATCTTGACGATAAAGCATGGCGAGTGGTGGATAAATCATAAATTCAAGTTTATATAAAGATATATTAACCGGAGGTAAAGAATAGTGAAAAAGGTAATTATATTAATCTGCTTATTTATTTTGGCGTCGGCAATGAGCGGCTGCGGAACCGAAGCGTCGAAGGTTTCACATAATCTATCTCAGCAAGCGGACAATTTTAACGATATTCGCCAGCTGACGGTAATTAACTGCATTACCGGCGACACATTGTTTCAGATGACCGGAAAAATGTCTATAAATGCTGACACGTTAGATAACCAACTGGAGGTTATCGTTGAAGATGAAGAGGGCGAGTATAAAAAGCGTTTCATCGGTCTGAGCGATAATGTAACATATGTCGTTGAAGATGTTACCGGCAAAGGTGTGAATAAATACAAATATACGCTTAATTTCAATCCTAAAATGTGGATACCGATAAATGTTGACAGTATTGACTAATACAAGAACGGGGGATTATTACGATGGGATTTTTCAGAAGTCTGTTCAGGTCAAGGGATAAGCCGCAGAACGCGCTGGACAGCTACGTAGGCGCGTATCAGTATTATTACGGCAATACATCGTCCGGCAAAAACATAACACCACGGAACGCCATGCAGATGACGGCGGTTTACGCATGCGTGCGTATCATATCGGAGACAATAGCGTCTTTACCGCTGCACACCTACCAATACACGGAAAGCGGCAAGGAAAAGATGTATACTCATCCGCTGTATCATTTACTGCACGATGAGCCCAATCCGGAAATGACGTCGTTTACATTCCGTGAAACGCTGATGTCGCATTTGCTGTTGTGGGGCAATTCCTATTCGCAGATTATACGCAACGGACTCGGCGAGGTAATAGGACTATATCCCCTACTCCCTCACAAAATGGACGTGAAGCGCGGGATTTCCGACGAAAAGATATATTATATCTATCAGACCGATACAAAGGGTCAGGTTATTTTGCCGTCAGACGAGGTTCTGCATATTCCCGGTCTGGGGTTTGACGGATTGATAGGATATTCTCCTATTGCGATGACTAAAAACGCGCTCGGCCTTGGCCTGGCAAGCGAGGAATACGGCAGCAAATTTTTTGCGAACGGCGGAACATTATCGGGAGTGCTTGAACATCCGGGACACCTTAAAGAACCGGAAAAGCTTCGCGCTGAATGGGAACGCGTTTACGGCGGGAGCGGTAATGCACATAAAACGGCGATTCTTGAAGAGGGCATGAAATATACGCCTATTTCAACCAATCCGTCTGACGCGCAGTTTCTCGAAACGCGAAAGTTTCAGGTTAACGAAATATGCCGTATATTCCGCGTGCCGCCGCATATGGTCGCCGATTTGGAAAAATCAAGCTTTAACAATATTGAGCAGCAAAGCTTGGATTTTGTTGTAAACACAATCCGACCGTGGCTTGTGCGTATCGAGCAGAGTATCATGCAAAAGCTGCTAAAGCCGGAGGAAAAAAGCAAAATCTTTGTAAGCTTCAACGTCGACGGACTTTTGCGCGGCGATTATCAGAGCCGCATGAACGGATACGCGATAGGCATTCAAAATGGCTTCATGTCGCCAAACGACGTAAGGGAATTGGAAGGCTGGAATAAAATTCCCGCAGAACAGGGCGGCGACAATTATTTTGCTAACGGCAACTTTACCAAACTGGAGGATGCCGGAAACTGGAACGCGAAGGGTGGTGATAGTGAGTGAAAGAATTTGATATAAACGGCGTTATTGTGGCGACCGACGACGCATGGATTTACGACTGGTATGAGCTTGAAAACGTGTCACCCAAAAAACTGAAAGATTTCCTTGACGATGCCGCCGGAGAGGATGTTATCATAAACATTAATTCCGGAGGCGGCGATTTGTATTCCGGCGTAAATATGCATGATATGCTTAAATCCTACAGCGGTAATGTAGAAATACATATCGTAGGCCTTGCGGCATCCGCCGCAAGCGTTATCGCGATGTCCGGCAAATGCCTGATGTCGCCGGGTTCGCAGATGATGATACATAACGTATCGTGCTGCGATACCTCAAACAAGAACGGCAAGGCGAAAATGGCTAAAGATTTGGCGGTATGTGATAAGGGCGTAGCGGCGGTTTACGAAGCGAAATCCGGAATAAGTCAGGACGAGCTTTTAAAGCTCATGGATAAGGAAACATGGCTTGACGCGAAAACGGCGTTGGAAATGAAGCTTATTGACGGTATACTCGGCGTCGAGACAGCTCCGGCGTTTACCAATTCCATTACGGCTATGCTGCCGGAAACCGTTTTGGCTAAAGCCCGTCAGTTCGCAAAAACAAGCGACAATGGGGCGAAACCCGAAGACCATGCGTCAGGAGTACGTATAGACGATTTATTAACAAAATTAAATTATCTCAGGAGGTAAAAAAGAGATGAAAGAAAGAATTAATGCAGTAATGCAGAAAAGAACCGCTCTTTGGGAGCAGATGAAGTCTTTTCTCGACTCGGCAAAGCGCGACGGCGATACGTTAGCGCCGGAGGCGGTCGAGCAGTACGAAAAAATGGAACGCGATATGGCGGCGTTCGATAAGGAACTGGACATGCTGAACCGTCAGCAGGAAATGGCGGCGCGCCTGAACGCGCCCACATCCAAGCCTATTACGGAAAACCCGTATCAGGAACCGGAGGAGAAAACCGGCAGAGCGTCGGCGGCGTATCATAACGCGTTCTGGAACGCCATGCGCCATAAGTCGGTGCCGTACGAGATGATGAACGATTTGCAGGTCGGCACGGATACTGAGGGCGGGTTCCTCGTTCCGGACGAATTTGAACATACGCTCGTTCAGTCGCTCGAGGAGGAAAACATATTCAGAAAGATTGCCCACAGCATTCAGACCTCTTCCGGCGACAGGAAAATTCCTATTGTTTCAACCCACGGCACAGCGAATTGGGTCGAAGAGGAAGGCCTTATCGATGACAGCGATGAAGAGTTCGGACAGGTGTCGCTCGGCGCGTTCAAGCTCGCGACGTCGATTAAGGTATCCGAGGAGCTTCTCGCGGACAGCATGTTCGACCTTGAAGCTTATCTCGCCAACGAGTTTGCAAGACGCATCGGCGCAAAAGAGGAAGAAGCATTCCTTAACGGCGACGGTAAGAATAAGCCTACCGGAATATTCAACGCGACCGGAGGCGCGACCGTTGGCGTAACCGCCGCAAGCGCGGAGGCAATTTCGTTTGACGAAATTTACGATTTGTTCTATAGCCTTAAAAAGCCGTACAGACGTAACGCGGTGTGGATTATGAATGACGCGACCGTAAAGGCAATCCGTAAGCTGAAGGACCAGAACGGTCAGTACTTATGGCAGCCCGCAACGGGAGCGGGAACACCCGACACGTTGGTCAACAGACCGATATATACATCGGCATACGCTCCGAAGATTGAGAGCGGCAAGTGCCCGATTGCGTTCGGCGACTTCGGCTATTACTGGATCGCCGACCGTCAGGGCAGAACATTTAAGCGTTTGAATGAGCTTTATGCGAAAAACGGACAGGTAGGCTTTATCGCGTCGCAGCGCGTTGACGGCAAGCTTATCCTTCCCGAGGCGGTTCAGTGCCTTAAAATGGGCGGCGAATAATAATCGGAGGTCTGTATGAAAATAAAGATTTTACAGTCCTGCACCGGACATAAATTTACGTTCACCCAGGGCGAGGTTCGCGATGTCACCGATTATATCGGCAATGATTTAATCGGCGCGGGATTTGCAGAAGCGGTTGCCATCGAAAAAACGGAGGTTCCCGCCAATAAGCCGCAAGCGAAACCGACAAAGCGTACAGCGAAAAAGGGTTCCGGCAATGCTGACGATTGATGAAACAAAGCAATATCTTCATTTGGATTCCGGCGCGGAGGATGAGTATTTAAATATACTCATCCTTTTAGCTTGCGAAATTTGCGAAAATTTTACGCGAGTGCCATTGCCGGAGGAATTACCCGAAAGCTATAAACAGGCCATGCTTTTATGCGTCGGATATTTCTTCGAGCATCGCGATGGAACCAAGGAAGGATTGCCGAATGTAATCTATCAGCTTTTACAGCCATACAGAAAGGCGGCGTTTTGATTGGACTTTTCAAAGCTCAGACACAGGATAATATTTTTAAAACCGGCGCAGGGACGCGTAAAAAACGGCATGAACGAAAACGTCCCTGTCTGGGCGCCGTTTCAACCTGTCAACGGTAAACTGGAGGAGGATATATACGTTACGGAGGATGACCGCGCGTTCGGTACGCTTATGACCGACGGCGGTCAGCTCTATTCGTATAATCTCGCGGTCAGCGAATATGCCGTATGGGCAAACGTCGCTCCTGCGTCGGGGCGCGAATATGAGGAAGCGCAGAAGCTGCGCGCGGAAACCACATACAAAATAAGCACGAGATATTTTCCTGACGTAACGTCCGAAATGAAAATATTATTCGGAGTTCAGATACTGGATATTATATCCGTTCTGAATATCGGAGAAATGAACAGCGAGCTGCAGATTGTGGCAAAGGAGCGTGACCGTTATGGCAAGGAATATTGATGTATTCGGGTTTGATGAGCTGGAAAAGGCGTTTAAAAACTGTGCGAAGCGGTATCCGAACGAAGCTGACAGGCTCCTTATGACCTACGGCAAGGCTGCTCAGAGAAAAGTTAAACAGGACGTGCCTGTATATAGCGGCGCGCCAAAAGCCGGCATAAAACCGGGACAGTTAAAGAAAAGCTATCGCTTGCAGCGCGTGAAGTTATATAAGGGCGGAACAATACGCGTGGTCAGGGTAAAATCAGACGCGCCGCACGCACATCTAATAGAGTACGGTCACGAGATTGTAACCCGTACCCGCACCCGCTCCGCAAACGGCAGATTTGCAAAAGAGAAGCTGAGAATGGGAAAGGCGTCACGGCTTAGCGGCAGCGAAAAGAAACTATTTGGCGCCCGGAGCGGCGGACGCACACGCGCTTTTCATACTTTGGAATACGCGATACTTGAAACTCGTGACAGGTTCGAGCATGACGCGGAAAAGCTGCTTGAGAAAATCTGTAAGGATTTGGAACTGTGAGGCTTATATGAGAATAAATGAAATCGACATCCAGACGCGCATAGCTGATATTTTATCGGAGCACGGCTTTAATGTCGTACCGACAGAATCACAGGAGGGTTTTAAGAAGCCATCGGTTTTTGTCGATGTTTATCCGAGCGAGATTGCGCTTGAAGGCTGGATGTTGGAACACGTGACAGATACGGTAGCGATACAATACAATCCGGCGGTCGAAACGACCGAGGATTGCGCTAAAGCGGCGCAGCGAATAAGAAATGCGCTTATGTATAAGACGTTTGACATATCAGACCGTCATTTTACGATAGAAACGCTTAATATCGAAATAGAAGATTATATTTTGTCTGTTTCGTTTGAGCTTGACTATTATCAAAATACGCCGCAGAACGAAGATGATGAGCCTATGGAGATACTTGAGTTAGGAGGTAATGTATAAAATGGGACTTCCCGAAATTTTAATTGAATTTAAAAAGAAAGCGGAAACCGCCGTTATAAGAAGCCGTAACGGCGTTGTGGCGGCGATTTTGCTTGATACAACAAAATCCGGAGACGGAAATTTGAGTTATAAATATAACTTTGAGGCGGACATACCTAAAGAGGATTGGTCCGAAAAAAATCTTGATTATATTAACAAGATTTTTATGGGGTCACCCAGACGAGTTATCGTTGAGCGCGTACAGTCCGAGGACGAATACGACGACGCACTCGCGAGATTGAAAAATAAACAGTGGAATTGGCTTACGGTTCCCGAGATTGCCGACGAGAAGGTAGAGTCGATAAAAACCTGGATTGTTGCGCAGAGAGCGGCGAAGAAAATATTTAAGGCAGTTCTTCCGTCAAGCGAAACCGCATCCAATTTTAACGATGAGGGCATCGTAGAATTTGCGACCGGCGGTATCAAGGTCGGGACAAAATCGTATACCACGGCGGAGTACTGCGCGAGAATCGCGGGACTGCTTGCCGGTCTTCCTATGACGGAAAGCGCGACGTATCATGTACTTGCCGAGGTGGACGGCATTACTGAAAGTATTACACCCGACAATGATATTGACGCGGGTAAGTTTATCCTCGTAGACGATGGCGAAAAAATCAAGGTCGGCCGCGGTATAAATTCGCTTCATATCATTTCCGGCGACAAAACGGAGGACATGAAGAAAATCAAAATTATCGAGGGCATGGACTTGATGCGTGACGATATCCGCAAGACCTTTGAGGAAAATTACGTCGGCGTCAACAACAGCTACGATAATAAAATTCTGTTTATCGCAGCTATCAATAATTATTTCGATATCTTACGTGATGATGGTGTGCTTTATGACGAATTTGACAATTCCGCAGATATAGACATAGCCGCACAGCGCAAATGGTTGTCTGAACATAGTGTCGATGTTTCGGAAATGTCGGACGAGCAGATACGCGCCGCCAGAACGGGCAGCTATGTATTTGTTCAGGCAAATGTGCAGTTCTCCGACGCATTGGAGGATTTGCATTTCGTCATTAACATGGAATAAAGGAGGCATATAAATGGTAACGAACAGAACAAAACCGGCGATCGGTAAGGTTATATCCGGTACGCACGGATACTTTTGGTGGGACGGCGCGATTTGCTATGAAATCACGTCCTTCGAGGCGAAGGTAAAGGCGAACCGCGAGACTATTAATTTTTCCGGCGATATGTGGGACGATAGTAAACTGATGAGTGTATCCGGCACATGGACGGCAAAAGTAAAGAAAATCTATTCCCGCGGCAAGGAATATGCCGAAAAGCTCGCGCAGGGTCTTGACCCGCGTCTGACGCTTATAAGCAAGCTTGCGGATCCGGATAACGGCGGTACAGAGCGTGTACAGATTAATTCATGCTGGTTAGACGAGCTGACGCTGCAAGCGTTCGAGAACGGAAAAATTACCGAGGACGAGTTCAGCGGCGGCTTTGTAGGATTTAAGTATCTTGATACAATAGACGATCCGTGCGCTTAATCTTCGGGGACACTAAATGAATGGGGACACTAAAATATATATTTGCGGTCTTGTGACTGCTTTTTTATTGCTTAGAAGGGGGCAACTGAAAATGACAAAAAGAACAAAATTAACGCTTCAGGAGTTATTACGCCGCAAGGAGCAGATGCTTGAAGCTAAGAAAACGAAAGCCACAAAGGAACTGTACATATCGTCCATTGATGCGACCATTACGATTGAGGAGCCGGACGGGGCGCTTTGCCGTGATGCGGCGGACATGGAGGCCGGTGATGGCGACAAATACATATGCTATGAATGCATAAAAGAGCCGAATCTTAAATCGAAAGAGGTGCAGGATGCGTTCGGCTGTGCCGAGCCTATGGATATTGTCGAAGTGTTATTCAAACCCGGCGAGATACCGCAGATTGCGATGGAGTGCATGAAGCTTGCGGGTTTCGCAGGCGGCGTTGAAGCGGTAAAAAACTAATCGAAACCGACGGTGAGCTGCAGCTTATCCACTATTACGTCC
The DNA here is from genome assembly GCA_947628155.1 of uncultured Clostridia bacterium. Taxonomy (GTDB): domain Bacteria; phylum Bacillota; class Clostridia; order UBA1381; family UBA1381; genus 12844. Next base: position 1,812 of record CANQYQ010000058.1, on the reverse strand, counting down.
AGCGCGGATTTGATTGGGATAGGCTTGCGGCTTTATCCTCGTCGGAAAAATATTTTTTACGGGCAAGCATGGAGCTTGCCATTGAAGAGGAAACGGAAAAATATAGGGCTATTTTAGGTGGTGAGTGATTATGGCAATTAGTCTTGGCGGAACGCTGTTTTTGAAGGACGGCAATTTTTTTGCAAACGTAAAATCCGCGACAGAGGCGGCGGGTGGTTTAAAAAAGGCGCTCGGAGAAACGACAACATCTATGAAGGCTCACGGTGCCGCATCGGAAAGTACCGGAACGAAGCTTAAATCACTTGCCGGTAAGGTTGTCGGCGTGGTTGCAGCGTATGCGTCCGTAAGTGCGATAAAATCATTCGGAGAGGAATGTGTTACAGCTGCTAATAACGCGGCGAATGCGAACACGCGCCTAAACACAATCATGCAGCAGATTCCCGGTAATACTCAGGCGATGACGGATGAAATTAACAAGTACGCCTCGGCATTGTCAAAGCAGACCACAATAGGTGGCTCGGCTCAAAAATACGGCGCGTCACAGCTTGCATCGTTCCAGATGTCAGCGCAAAGCATAAAAGCGCTTATGCCTCAGCTTAACAATTTGGCAGTGGCGCAGTACGGCGTCAACGTCAGCAGTGACCAAATGGTACAGGCGGCGAATATGCTTGGCAAGGCATATGCCGGACAGACAGGAGCGATGACACGCGCCGGTATCGTTATGACCGACGCGCAGGCCGATCTTATAAAAACGGGCGATGAAGCGACAAAAACCGCAACGCTTGTAGAAGTGCTGCAACAGAATTTCGGCAACTTGGCACAAGAAATGGCGAAAACGCCAGAGGGCGCGTGGATACGACTGCAAAATAGCGTCGGCGCATTAAAAACGAAAATAGGCACGGAACTGCAGCCGGTGGTAACAACGGCAATGAACTACATAGCTGACCAAATGCCGAAAATAGAGGGGCTTGTAGAGAGTGGAATAAACGCTTTGAGCCCGTCTATAACATGGCTGACACAAACCGCATTTCCGGCAGTCGGCAACGCGATAAGCAATATGGTTGAGAAAGGTCAGCTGATATACGAAAAGATATCCCCCGCACTGTCAAATCTCAAGGACGCGTTTGGCAACGTCTGGGATTCCTTGTCGGGAATGTTCATCAATATTTCAAGCTCAATGGGCGGCGGAGGCATAAGCGCCGCACTCGGCGACATAGCCTCCAAGTTTATTGATATGGGAGCAAAGATAATAGACGGCATCGCGCCGATATTCGATTTTATCGGCGAGCATTGGAACGCGATACAGCCGATTTTGAGCGCGATGCTTAAAGGATTTCTCGCATTCCAAGGCTTAAAGTTTGGCGGCGGTATTATATCCGGAATAGGCGGATTCTTCAGTAAACTGCAAAGCGGCGGTAAAATATTCAAAACATTCGGCGAAGGCGTTTCGGGCGCGTTTGGTTTATTTAAAGCGTCAGGCGGCGGTATGGGCAATCTCAATTCAATGATTGGCATGATTGGCAAAATGGGGACTACCGCAGGCAAATCATTAGGCGAGCTTGGCGGTTCGTTCGGATCTGTCGGAAAATTAATAAGTGGACTCGGGACAAGCGTTGGAGGAATAAGCGGTATTTTTGGCAAAGTCGGCGGTGCATTTAAAGCAGTCGGCACGGCTATCTTGGGTGTAAATCCGGTTATTCTCGCTGTTGTCGGAGGTATAGGTGCAGCAATTGCGGTAGGCGTACTGCTTTACAAGAACTGGGATAAAATCAAATCATGGGCGCAAAATCTATGGAATGGCATAAAAGAAAA
>CANQYQ010000057.1 GCA_947628155.1 uncultured Clostridia bacterium | reverse complement strand
CCGCGCGAACCGGTACGAATGTTCTGTCGTTTACGATTTCCGGCGCGGTATCCATTGTCATATGCGCGGGAGAGCCGGATGCATTATCGCCTGGCTTTGAGTGCTGACCGATTACATAATCGCTCTCGCCCGGAACCATCGTAAGATACCTTCCGTCGGCTGTCGAAATATCAATCTCTCTTGTATCGTCGTTATAATTGACCTCCGCGCCGAACGCCTCCGCGATAAACCGAAGCGGAACCATCGTCCTGTTATCATCGTTGATATACGGCATAACGTCGGCGTTATCGTTATCGATACGCGTCTTCGCGCCGTTTATCAACGCCGTCGAATATCCCGGAACCATCTCGACCGTATCGCCGAAATAGAGATCCTCTATCTTCCATGATTTTTTAGCAAGATCGGGGTTTGTGATCTTAATGCCCTGCTCGTTCGTGATATAAACCTGCGGAACGGGGATTTCCTTCGTGCCGTAGCCGAGGTAATAATCAAGATGCGTCGTCTGGTTATAGCAGTCGTTCTGCCAAATCGCACAGTTCATGTATTCGCTGTCGCTCATAAGCGTCGGTATCCTGTACGATGTCGGCGTGGTGGTCGTGTAAATTCTCAAATGCTCCATATCGTCCGCCGGGAAAATCAATTCCTCGCGCCAGTCGCCGAATATATCCGCCTGGATACACGGGTTTGACTTCGCCGCGTTGATCGAGTGCGAGCCTACCGCCTTGAAAATCGCGTTGACCTCCTCGCCCTGTACGCTCCACTTGTAAACCGCGTTTCCGTCCTCTATTTCGCGGCCGATATCGCCGTCCCAGTAAATGGCGAAGTTCGCGGGCATTGAATAATGCGTTGAAATAACCGTGCCGTCGGCAGCGGTCAATACACCGTATGCCGACCATGCCTCCTCGCCGTCGTAGCGCGGGTCGATATCCGCCGTGCAGGCGCGGCCGTTGTCCGTCTCGGTCTTTATTCCGTAAATGAACTCGCCCGTTCTCGCGTCGCGCATGTCAAAGCCGTAATCCGCGCCCTTCCACTCGTGGCAGGTGTAAACCTCAAGGCCGGGGCGGCTCGGTACGAGGTCTCCCACATGCATGGAGTCACCGTGGCCCATACCGGTCGAGTACATCGGCGTGCCGTCATCATCGAGCACGAGGTTTCCGTAAATAACCTCGTCAAGGCCGTCGTAGTCAACGTCGGCCGTCGCCATGTTGTGGTAACCCTGACCGGATATAGACGGACTCATATCGTTATATTTTGGCTCCTTCGAGTCAAACTTCCAATCCATTACGATTTTACCCTTTTCAAGGTGATACGCCGCCATGCAGGAGCGGTCGTAATAACCGCGCGCCTGAATAAACGACGTCGTAACGCCGTCAAACGTTCCTACAGCACCCAAATAGCGCTCGGAGCGGTTGCCCCAGTCGTCGCCCCAGGAGTCGATACCCCATTCCTCACCGTTTGAGTATTTTCCGGTGCTCTGCGGGAAGAAATCCGCCGAATCGATAATCGAGCCGTCCTCGCCCTTGAATACCGTTATAAACAGCGGTCCGTCAAGGTTCTTGCCCTCATGCATCTTGTACCATTCCGCGTCGGCGTCGCCTATAACCGTGCCGTCTCCGGCAACCGTGCCGTCAGCCGTGCGGCACGCCATTTCGGCCTTGCCGTCGTTATCGAAATCCGCGACCATGAACTGCGTGTCATGCTCTCCCGCGCGGATGTTCGGGCCCATATTTATGCGCCACATCTGCGTGCCGTCAAGCTCGTACGCGTCGATAAGGCACAGGCTCGTATATCCCGCCTTGCCCGCGTCACGTACATTGGCGTTCCATTTAAGTACAATTTCGTATTGACCGTCTCCGTCAAGGTCGGCAACCGCCGCGTCTCCGGGAGTGAAATCGCCCGCCGCTTCACCGTCCGTCTGCGGCATATTTTCAGGACGCTGAAGCGGTATTTCAAAATATCCGTCGCCCCATACCGAAACCTCCGCGCACCTTTCGCCCTCGGTCGTGCCGGAAACGGCGCTCACGGAATATTTATCATTTACCGTGCCCTCGTTATCCGTATAATTCGTCAGGCTCATAGGCGTATCGTTGAGCTTTTCGCCGTTTTTGTACAGATTATACTTAATATCAAGACTTTCCGTACCCTCCCAGCGCCATGAAATAAATACGCCGTTGTCGGTCTTTACCGCGACAAGTCCGCGTCCCATATCGGGGATTTTGCGCTGAATATTCGGGCGCGCATCAATAAGCTTCTGCGTTTCGGCGGCCGTTTCCGCGCTTGCGTTAAGCGAAAGGGCGTCGCCGTCGTCACAGACTATCGTCTTTGTTCCGTTCAAATCCGAAGCCGCAGCGTAAGGTATAACGCTTGCAGCCATTGCCGCCGCCGATATGAACGAAATTGCTTTTTTTAATGTTTTCCTCATATATTTTCTCTCTCCTTCAAAATATATTTTTTCTATAATATCACATATTACCAAAGATGTCCACCTTTTGAACATAATTTTATGTAATTTTTAATAAAATAAGCGGTTTTTTATATTTTTTACATCGCTGCGTAAAAAAGGGATACATTGACGTACCCCTTAAATCATCTTTCCCCTGTCGAGCTTCAAAATCACCTCGCGCACCGCGTCATGCTCATTATCATTTTCCGTTACATAGTTCGCGGCGGCCTTCACCTCATCTGTCGCGTTCGCGACCGCCGCGCCTATATCAGCCATAGTCATAAGCGAAATATCGTTTTCCGTATCTCCCATCGCAACCGATACGCGCGACCCGGTGAGCTCCTTTAGCTTTACCAACCCCGCGCCCTTTGACGCGCCCTTGGGCAGCAGCTCATAATACCATGGACTCGACTGAATAAAGCTGTATTTATCCGCAAAGCGGCTGTCGTGTATCACCCTTTTAAAATCATCCAACTCCCATTCCTCGACCATAAAAATCACCTTAAGCATCCGCTCGGGTAAATCGCGGCAGCCGATATATTTATCCGGGAACTTTTCGATCCGCTTATGCTCTTCGACAATCCTGTTCGATTTGCAAAAATATACATTTTCCTCTGAGCTTGCCTCAACGCCCGCCGACGGAAAACGCTCATAAACATATTCGATCGCTTCGGCAATATCGCTGTCAAGCTTCAGCGTCCACAGGAATTTGCGCGTCTTAAAATCGTAGATCCCCGCTCCGTTGGCGCACACCATAGGCGCGTTCGGTTCTATGTACTCGCGTATCAGCTTCGCGCCGCGCGGCACGCGCCCGGTAGCAAAGGTGAACAGTCCGCCGTTATCCATAAAATATTTCAATGCCTCGATATTGCCCTCTGATACGCGCTTGTCATGTGTTAAAAGGGTATCGTCAAGATCGGTGCATAAAAGTATCGAGTCAAATTTTCCCATTATATTAACCCCTCAAATCAATTGTCCGCAAGGAACTTGGCTGTTTTCTCAACGATAAAATCAGTAAAATTTGTAAATCCGTGGTCGGCGCCGTCTACTATGATCAGCTCCGCGCGCGGCATGCGCTCCTTGTAGCGGCGCGCCCCTATAACGCCCACCGCCTGATCCTCACTGCCGTGGATTATAAGCGTTTTGCCCGGGAACATTGCCGTCGTCTCATATATCGGCAGCGTTTTCGCGATACGGAAATACAGATTTCCCGTCTTAAATTGCTGTCCCTTGTCGTTTGTTACCGGTATATATTCCGGGAGATCGTAGCTGTCGTACGACGTCCCGAACAACGACCCGGCAAGCGCGTCATCCTTAAGCGTCGCGGCCGGCGCGAGCATTACAAGCTTCGATACGTATTCGCGGTACAAGCCCGCGATCATGCCCCCGACGACAGAACCCTGCGAATGGCCGACAATATAAATATCCGTCACGAACGGCAGCTTACGCACGTAATCAATGATCTTTGCCGCGTCAAGTATCTCGCTGTACACATTCATGTCCGAAAACTCACCGCCGCTCTCGCCGTGGCCGTCAAAATCGAATTTGACCGCGGCCATTCCCGCGGCCGCGCAAGCGTCTGCTATGCGTTCAAACATACCGTTCGGTTCTCCGTAACCGCGCGAGGCCATAAACCCGTGAAAAATTATGACAGCCGGGCACTTGTCAGCGCCGTCGGGTACGCGTATATCGCCCCTTAACGTAAGGCCGTCGCGTTTTACCTCGATTTGCTTTATCTCCATTTTTATATCCCCCTTTATGTTAATTCCAGCACCGTTACCGACCGCGCCGGGAATGTGTATGTAAGCGTATCGCCGTCAACATTATATTCATCTGTAGCCGGCGCGATTTTTTCCGGCTCATCAAAACTGTTTTCCGCGTTCATATCATCGGATCGCAATGTGACTGCACGCATTTTTGTCACACGCCTGTCAAGCGCGATTTCCGATGTATATTCCTCCGGCCGGTAATTTGCCGCTTTTATTATTATCTTGTCCGACTTAACTCCGGCGGTAAGATATATCGGCATGATATCACCGATCTTTTCCTCAAAATCATGATATACCTCTCCGTCCAGGCGGCATATAAAATGATGACCTTTCGCTTCGATTTCTATCTCATACTCGCGGTTCGTTTCAATACATATGCGTTTGCCGACCGTTACGTTCGCGCTTTTTTCACCGTCCATTTTATTCACCACGGAAACATCGTTGTTCCAGCCGCCTATATCCCAGAAATAATAGTGCTTATTATCTTTCGCCCCGAAAACGATTCTGAAGCCTTCCTTTCCCGCAAGCTTCCTCGCCTTCATCTTAACTGACGCTTCGTTCGAAAGCGGCTCGAAGAACAGCGATACCGGTATATCGCTTATCTCCTCAAACGCATATCTGCCGTTCTTCGCGATCCATTTAACATTTGTCGCCGCGTAGAGGTCGGTCTGATGCTCGCCGTTAATGTAAACGTCATAAAATTCCGCTGCCGTTTTTTGCAGTGATACACCGCAGCGACCTGATATTTCGCCAAGCTCCATCGGCTCATTCATAATATCGCTTTCAACCTTCGCTTCTATCACATACTCCGGTTGATTCGCCATAAACATCTGCTGCACATAATAATTCGGCGTGCCGTATACGCTATGGTTATCGTACCAAATCATATCCGGCGACCAATTTGTATAATCCACGTTTGAAAAAAGAGGGGCATAACACGCCAAAGCAACGACATCCGCGTTATTCTCGACACTTGTCATATAGCACGCCTCAGCAAGCGCGTTTTCATATTTATTTCCCCACGACGCGAACTCGCCTATAAATACCTTCGGGTCGTTTCTGTCGTAGTCCTCGTAACGGCCGATATTTTTCAAAAACCACTCGGGATGCATGTAATAATGCTCGTCCACTATATCCGCGCCGTATTTTCTCGCCTCATTCCAGCCGTATTCAAAATCATATCCCTCACACGACGGGCCGCTTGTCGCTATAATCTTGATATCGGGGTACCTTTCGCGTATCGCCCTGTGAAAATACGGGTAACGGTCAAAAAATCCGTCCGCAACCTCCTCGTTTCCTATCGCTATGTACTCAAGATCAAACGGCGCCGGATGTCCCATTTCGGCGCGCTTTTTACCCCACTCGGTATCCTCGCCGCCGTTAGCAAATTCGATAAGCGCGAGCGTTTCATCAACAAATTCGCCTATTTCCCCAATCGGGACGCCCGAATGAGCATGCGGGTTCCAGCCGCCCGAAACAACGGGAACAGCCTTCGCGCCTATGTCCTCACAAAATTGAAAATACTCATAAAAACCCAAACCCGCTGTCTGATTATAACCCCAGTTGTTACGCCGCGGCGGACGCTCTTCAACAGGGCCGATTGTGTTTACCCAGCGGTAGAGAGAGTTTCTGTCGTCCTTGTTCATTGAACCGTCATGCGTCAAGCATCCGCCCGGAAAACGCATAAATTTCGGCTTTAGATCCGCAAGCTTTCGCGCTAAATCATCCCGCAGCCCGTGACCCATAAACGTTTTCTCCGGCATTACCGACAAAAAAGTTACGCATACTTCGCCGCGGATGACCGTAACCGACACTCTCGCCGCGTGATCTGTTTCGGGCGCGGCAAACGAACCGGCGTATTTTTCCCATTTATCCGTTATCCGTATTTCTTCCGAATAATACACGCCGCCTGCGGTGTCCTCGAATGAAATGACAACCTTTTTTGCGCTGCCCTTAAGGTAGAGCGAGTAGTTATATTTTTCTCCGGCCTCAAAGCTGAGTCCGCTGTTAAAGCCCGTATTTACAAGAGACACGGTTTTATCCGTTTTCATTACGGCATAATGCGTGTTTACACTGTTTATGCCGTTTTCGTTATCTATTGCGGCGCTGCCTTCGCCGCGCACCTCCCATGCAGTCATCGGATGATATTCCGGATTATCAATCGAGCAGAACTCGAACGCGCGGTTCTGTACCATTTCTGGGTATAGTCCGCCGTCCGCCGCATGGTTTATATCCTCGAAAAATATACCCCACAAATCTCCGGCGGGAAACAGCCGTTTATTCGTATTTATTTTAATGGTATTCATAATAACACCTCGTAAAAGTGATTTATTCCAATAATGCATTATACCACATTCACCGCCGCCGTCAAGTGCTTTTTTATAATTTAACGCGATCAAATAATTTATTATCATTTTGTAAGACATTATCCGCGCAGCGTCGCAGGGTTGACAAATGTCAAAGCGGATAGTATAATAATATGGTAGCAAATAGGTAGAAAAATGCCGGAGCATGATTATAAAAATGGAGGATAAAGGAATGAACAGAAAAATTATAAGCATCGCCGCGGCGCTGTCCGTACTCTTATCCGCGGTATGCGCCACGGTACAGGCGGCGGACAGTCCCGCCGATACGCTCGTTGATCTCGGGATTCTGGAGGGTTATGAAGACGGGTCGCTTCATCTTGAGCGCACGCTCACGCGCGCGGAATTTTCAAAGATTTTCGTAACCGCGTTTTTGACCGATTCCGACAAACCCGATGAAACGTCGGATTTTTCCGACGTGGATCGATCTTATTGGGCGAAGGATTACATCATCAAGGCTGTTGCGGCAGGAGTGATAAACGGCTATGATGACAACACATTCAGACCCGAGGAAAATATAACCTATGAGCAGGCGGTAAAAATCATTATGCGCTATCTTAAAAACCGCGACATGACATATCCGCTCGGCTACATTCGCGAAGCTGTTGACTCGGGGATCTCCGATGGTGTAAGCACGCTCATCGGCTGCAATATCACTCGCGCGGACGCCGCTTATCTGATAAATAACGCAATGCAATACGAAGCTGATGAAGGATCCGAAGCCGATTCCAATATAGCATACAGCGGCGGTATGAGCGGCGGTGGCGGCGGCGGCTTTTCTGCCGCGCCGTCCGGCTCGCTCTCTAACGGGAATGTATACACCGGCGCCGTTATGCCGGACTATATCCCGCATAATACCGAGGAATATACATCGGAGGATGAAAACGTGTTCAAAAGCGCACTCACCTCTCCCCTTTCGACGTTTTCGATAGATACCGACACAGCGTCGTACAGCAATATGCGCCGCTTTATCCTTAACGGTATGCGTCCGCCCAAAAGCTCGATACGAACCGAGGAGCTTATCAATTATTTCGATTACGACAACCCGCTGCCGACCGACGGAACGCCATTCTCCGTCACCGCGGAGGTTGCCCAATGCCCGTGGAACGGCGATAATACTCTTGCGATGATTTCCGTTCAGGGCGCGGAGCTTGCTGAGTACAAGCCGTCAAATCTTGTATTCCTGCTTGATGTATCCGGCTCGATGTACTCCAAAAACAAGCTTCCGCTTGTGAAGAAGTCACTGAAGCTGCTGCTTGACGAGCTAAACGAAAACGATACCGTTTCCATAGTAACCTACGCGTCAGGCACGGGAGTCGCGCTTGAAAGTACTCCTGTTTCTGAAAAGGACAAGATTATCGGCGTTCTTGATTCACTTCATGCGGGCGGTTCCACATCCGGCGCGGCGGGAATCGAGCTCGCGTATGAGCAGGCGGAAAAATCGCTTATCGACGGCAATAACCGCATAATTCTCTGTACCGACGGTGACTTTAACGTCGGGCCGTCATCCACCGGAGAGCTTGAGGAGCTTGTATCTCAAAAGCGTGACAAGGGTATATTCCTTACCGTTCTCGGCTTCGGTATGAGCAATTACAAGGACAACCGCATGGAAACGCTCGCCGACAAGGGCAACGGCAGCTATGCGTATATCGACAGCTTCCGCGAGGCAAAGCGTGTCTTTGTCGATGAAATGCCCAAAACACTTTACACGATTGCTAAGGATGTAAAAATCCAGACAGAATTTAATCCCGAAGCTGTGAAGGAATATCGGCTTGTCGGCTATGAAAACCGAGTTTTAAACAACGAGGACTTTGATAATGACCAAAAGGACGCGGGCGAGCTTACATGCGGGGCAAACGTAACGGTATTTTATGAAATCATCCCGGCAGACGGAACAGAGAGCTCAGGGCTTAAATATCAAGCAACGCAAACCACAGGCAGCGATGATCTTATGAATATCAAGCTCCGCTATAAAGAACCGGACAGCGATGAGAGCATTTTGAAGGAATATCCGGTTGAAAACACCAAAACCTCTGAAACAAGCGAAAACTTCAAATTCGCGGCGGCCATTGCGGAGCTGGGCATGCTTCTGAACGATTCGGAATATATAGGCAACGCGGATTATGACAGCATAATCGCCCTTGCCAAGGCGGGACTTAGCGATGACAAGTACGGATTCAGAACGGAATTTCTCCACCTTGCCGACATACTTCGGTATACGGATTAGATTTAAATCAGACCACTGATACCGGCAAATTTAATAAGCTATAATCACCGGCTTAGCTAAGGTGATCATAGCTTATTTTTTACATATTATTCTCCAACAAAATCTTGACCGTATCCGCCGCTTCGTTTTCGTCCGGGCCGTTCACGCTGACCTTTACCGTCTGCGCGCCTCTTATTCCCAAACCCATAACTGAGAAGATCCGTTTCGCGTCGGCCGTTTTGCCGTCCCTTTCAAGCGTAATGTCCGATTCAAAACGCGACGCCTCCTTAACCAGCATTCCCGCCGGACGCGCGTGTATACCGTACGGGTCGGTTATCGTGTATTCGAAGCTTCGCATCAGTCAAGCCTCCCGAATACCTCGTGAATTTTATCGCGATCGGCCAGTCCCTCACAAAACGCGGTCGCGCTTCCGGCGGCAAGGCCCATTTTAAACGCGTCCTCGACATGTCCTTTATCGCCGAAGCCCGCGATAAAACCCGCGACCATGGAATCGCCCGAGCCTGTTGTATTCACGACCTCGCCCTCGGGTGCTTCGCGGTAAAGCGTAATATTTTTATTCGCCAGCGCCGCGCCGTCCTTGCCCATAGACACGATAACATTTCTCGCGCCGCGCTCCACCAATTCCTTTGCCATTGCCTGTATTTCCTCGACCGTCTCCGGCTTTTTATCGAAAATCGCCGCAAGCTCCTTGATATTTGGCTTTATCAAAAACGGGTGATAATCTAGAGTTTTTGTGAGCAGCTCGCCCTCCGCGTCAACGACTATATTGATTTTCTTATCCTTCACGCCCTCCAAAATATCAGCGTACACATTATCGCCGAGCGACTTGGGAGCGCTTCCCGCAAGCACGAGTGTATCCCCGTCGTTCATCGCCTCAAGCCGGTTTTTAAGCGAATTAACGTCGTCCATCGTAATATCCGGGCCCGCGCCGTTAATTTCCGTCTCGCAGCCGTTTTCGTCGATTTTAACATTAATTCGTGTCATGCCTTTATCAAGACGTATAAAATCACAGCTTATGCCGCTTTTTTGTACCGCTTCGGTAAGCATATCTCCCGTCGCGCCCGCCGTAAATGCAAGAGCGGTGTTCTCCACGCCGAGTGAATTAAGCACTCTCGACACGTTTATTCCCTTGCCGCCCGCCGATAAACTTTCTCGCGCCGCGCGGTTTGTTTCGCCCGCCTTGAATTTATCGACCCTCATTTTGCAGTCGATAGCCGGATTTAAAGTAACCGTAAAAACCATAATTAACCTCCGAATGTTTTTTATCTATTATGCGTATTTTTTTATAAAATCATTCGTTGTTCGCGGCATAATAATTTATTTCATCTCCAATCCGTCAATTGTGATATTAAGGGTATACGTATCCCAGTCGAACACGCATTTCACATCATCGCCCGTCATCGCCGATTCGGGACGTATAAGCATACGCCCGCCTATCGAATATGCCTGTACGGCGCGGTTATTGAAAAGCACCTGTATATCTGAGTTCTCGGTGTAGGTATATACAGTGGAATTTTCGCCTTTCGGCTCATATTCGGGGTTTATTTCATAATATTTTGGATTGCGCGTAATGCAAAGCCTGCGCTTATCCGCGTCCCATACAACGTCATACCCGTATCCGCCCAAATCCTCCGCGGCAATTACCGCGTAGTCGTCTATAAGATAGCACGGTATTTGGGCATTGTTGATTTTGACTTTAACCGCGGTATTGTATACAGTCTTTTGCTCCGGCACGTAATCCGGCAGATAAATGCTTTCCTCCCCTTCACCCGTTCCGATTATAACCGTATCCTCTATTGCTCTCCAATCCTTTCCTATCGCGGCCTCCGCATTATCGTATATCGGTTCCAGCACGAGCCTTCCGTTTGAGTCAATAACGCCCGTTTTTCCGTCCGGCATATTGAGAAGCAGATAATTTTTCGATATGGCATAAACGCTTTGCGCGCCGTAATCGCCGTCGATCCATACCGCCCTGTTGGTATTCGTATCGTACACTCCCGTATGCTTCTTGCTGTACGGATGTCCGTCCGCCAAACCGACGCTCATCTGCTCGTATCCGTATGAAACCTTCGGCGCAAGGTCGGTATAAAACGGATCGTCACGGTCATAAATCTCAATTTCGTTAAAATCCGTGTCTATGTACATCACTCGTCCGTCCTTTACAACAACGGCATATTCACAGGACGCGTGCGAGGTATACACGCGCCTTTCCGTTTTCATATCGCCGTGCGACGCGACAAATGTGTCGTTAAACAGCCATGTGCGCTCGTTTGAAAATTCCTCGGTAACCTCATCGTAAACATAATCGGTAAGCCGTTCTCCGTTCGCGCCAAAAAACGCGTATTTGCCGTTTTCGCCTTGTTTTGAGACATATCCGCTTAGATCCTCCGCCGATACGCCTGTACAAAACAGCAGCATGACCGCGGCAATTGCCGTAATAATTCTTTTCATATCCCTTCATCCCCTATCCTATATGTTCCGCAAACTCCGCCGCAAATTTTTTTAACGCGGCTCTGTCCGCGTCTTTTAGCCGCAGCGACGCCGCGAACGGCTTTTTATACACGCCGTATCTGAGCATTTTTAAATGATGCTCGATATAATACAGTCCCTCGCCGCCCCAGCCGCGCGAGCCGAACATCATACACGGCTTACCCTTATTCGACTGCTTGTCCGTTCGCCCGATAATACTCCACAGCTTTTTCGGCGCGTCGCCGTTGATCGTGTTCACACCTAAAATAAGCGCGCGGCATTTATTGATTTTCTCCGCCGCCGTTATCTCGTCAATGTCCGCGATATCGTACATTTCCGTCTTTATACCGCCAAGCGATTTCTCTACAATCTCCGCCATTTCACGCGTCGTACCGTAGACGGACGAATACAATATCAGCGCCGTATCTCGCTTATTTTTTACCGAAAATACGGCAGTCGGGCCATGCTCGCCGAAAAAATCTCCCGACCCCGGAAGAATATGTTTATAATCGAGCTTTTTAATTTCCTCAACCGCCGCGTCAATATATTTTTCCGAAAATTCGCTTTCCCCGTCAAATAAATCGCATGTAAACAGCGCGTTTTTATAAAGCGTCACCATGCTGTCCGGCCAATTCATATACGGCACATATGTAAATTTCATTTTCCCGCCGTTAATTTCCATCTCCATGCCGTCCTTGGCAAGCATTGAGTGAAATCCACCGTCGATCAAATCCGATAAAAATTTCAATCCCGCCGTTGACGCGATGACGGTTATATCGGGATTTTCGCGTAAAACCGCCCGCAGGGTGCCGGAACGGTTCGGCTCGGAGTGGTTTATTACAATGTACTTTATATCGCTAAAAGGCGCGGTCTTTGCCACCGCGCTTATGTATTCCTCCGCGTATTCCTCTCTCACGCCGTCGATCAATACGTTCGTTTCGCCTTTGATTAAATACGCGTTGTCCCCTCCCGCCGTAAAGCGGTAAATTCCTTCAAAAATTTTTTCCATTTCTATATCCTTTATGTGAATTTATGTTCATCGGGTAATGCATATGGTGCACGTCGTTCCGCACAACAACGGTGTATGGATACACGATTCGTAGGGGCGAACCGTGTTAACCCGTGTTCTGTAACATCGTATGGCATACGGCGGGCGTTAGCCTCCCTTGTCAAAGGGAGGGGGGACCATGCGAAGCATGGTGGAGGGATTCAGTGGTACAGAAAATCGCATATTTGAACGATTTATTGTAATTACGGGATCCCCCGGTCGCGCTGCGCGCGCCAGCCCCCCCCCTTTGACAAGGGGGCCTTTCGTAGGGGACGGCGCC
>CANQYQ010000056.1 GCA_947628155.1 uncultured Clostridia bacterium | reverse complement strand
GCCAATACGGGCGCGCGTTCAACGTCGGCTCGGGCACGGGTACGGTCGTTATGGGCCTTGCGGCGGTCATTATCGGCACGACGGTGTTTAAGAAAATCAAATTCCTTCGCATAACCACCGGCGTAATATTCGGTATGATCGTGTACAAGGCATGCATTTCCATCGCGCTTACGGCGGGATTGCGTGCGCAGGACACAAATTTGATGATTACGATTCTGTTTATCGCGACGCTGATGGTGAACGAATTTGTCTTGAAAAAGAAGAAAGCCGGGGTGAAGGAAAATGCTTGACCTGTCGCATATTTACAAGACCTTCAACGCCGGAACGGTTGATGAAAAAATACTGTTTTCGGATTTCAATCTGACCGTTAACGAGGGCGATTTTATAGGCGTTATCGGCTCGAACGGCTCGGGAAAAACCACGATGCTAAACATCGTATCGGGCGACGTCACGCCGGACGCGGGAACAGTCACGCTTAACGGCGTTGATATCACCTCGCGCAAAAATTTCAAACGCGCGGAAAATATCGGACGCGTGTTCCAGAACCCGTCGATGGGCACATGCCCGTCGATGACGATATGGGAAAATATGTCAATTGCCGATAACAAGGGCAAAACATACGGCCTGTCGTTTGGGTTGAACAGGCAGCGCAAGGATTACTACTGTTCGCAGCTGGAACTGTTGGGCATGGGCCTTGAAAATCGCTTAAACACACCCGCCGGCTCGTTATCCGGCGGTCAAAGACAGGCGCTGGCGCTTATAATGGCGACGATGATCCGTCCGGATCTACTTTTGCTGGACGAGCACACGGCGGCGCTTGACCCGAAATCGTCAGACACGGTTATGATGCTCACGGAAAAGGTCGTGCGCGAGAAGAAAATCACGACGCTCATGGTAACGCATAATCTGCGCCACGCCGTGGAATACGGCACACGCGCGATCATGATGCACGAGGGCGGGATAATCATGGATGTTTCCGGCGAGGAAAAGGATAAGAAAACAATTAACGACTACTTAACCGTATTCAATGAAATCAGTATCGAATGCGGAAATTGATACGGCGCAATACCGTAAACATTTGTGCATGTGCGAAAACGGCGGAAATTCCGCCGTTTTTTATTATGAAATTTACATTCATGCGCTTTACAATATCTCTTTTTTATGGTAAAATACATTCCGGCGAAAGGAGACGAAGAGATGATAGCGGCAATAAAGCAAGCCATAATGCACATACTGGACGCGTCGCACCAAATCCCGATAGTTTCGGAGCGGGAGATGGACGTGGGCGACGCGGTGATAAACACATACATCACGCGGCTTATTGAGCGCGTATACGACGACCCGGCGCGGCGCGCGGGAGAATTTATGAAAAACAGCGGATTAAAGCACCACATAAACGAATACAGATCCGGCGGTACGGATTTTACCGCGCTGTCGGCGCATATCGCGAACCGCCTGTTTGACGGTCTGAAAAACACGGAAGACCCCAAGCCGTGCGACATACTTGTCTGCTCGGTCATGATGAACGAGCGCGATGAGATCGCGATTTTGAAGCTCGATAATAAAACCGGGTTCACGCACCGTGTCGATAAGGGCGAGGACGGGATATTATGCACACTGATAAATCATTACGCGATATTGCCTGCGATGACGCAGAAGCTCAGCGAATACGCGTTTATTGCGCTCGACGATTTATCCATACGTTACAGGGGCGGAAATTATAAAATTGACGGCGAGAAAGCGGATTTATTCGCGGATATCCTGCTCGAATGCGATTATGAAATATCCTCGCGCGAGGCGGTGAACACGGTAACGCGCGCGGCTAAGCGCGTGACGGCGGAAAACGGCGGCGACGTTATGGAAACGGCGGCACGGATGAAGGAATGCGTGATAGAGAGCATCGAGGAACGTGAGAATATCGACACGGAGAAAATCGCGTCTCACGTATTCGACGGGCGGCCCGCGATGCTGGGCGAATTTAAAGCGAAGCTTGAGAACGCGAACGTGCCGCCGAGAATCGAGGCTAACAAATACGTGACAAAAAAGACTACGTCCGATATAAAGCTGACAACGGACATCGGCGTGGAGCTGTCGTTCCCGGCGGAATACTATAATAATTCCGACTATGTTGACATCATCAACAACGACGACGGCACTATTTCGATAGTCATCCGCAATATCGGCGAGCTGACAAATAGATAAGGGGCGGTAATTTGAAAAAAATATGGGAATTATTTAAAACCTTCGCGAAAATCGGCGCGTTCACATTCGGCGGCGGATACGCGATGCTCTCGCTTTTGCAGCGCGAAATAGTGGACAAACATAAATGGGCAACGGAGGAGGAGCTTTTGGACTATTACGCGATAGCGCAGTGCACACCGGGCGTAATCGCGATAAACACGGCGACGTTCGTCGGGGCGAAGCGCGCGGGGATCGCGGGCGGCATATGCGCGACGCTGGGCGTTCTGCTCCCGTCGATCGTGATAATCACGGTAATCGCGGCATTCATCAACCACTTCCTCGAATACGAGATAGTACAGCATATTTTGGGCGGAATACGCGTGGCGGTCGCGGTGCTGATTATAAATTCGGTAATCACGATGAGCAAAAAATCGGTCGTGGACATAATATGCGCCGCGATCGCGGTCGTATCGTTCGTGCTGTCGCTTGTGTTCTCGGTATCGCCGATACTGATAGTAATCGCGGCGGGCGCGCTTGGGTTGATACTGCGCCGGGGAGGTGCTAAGTCATGATACTGCAAACCTTCGCGGCATTGGCGTATGAATTTTTCAAAACGGGTCTGTTCTCAATAGGCGGCGGCTTGGCGACAGTGCCGTTTTTGCGGGAGATGGCGGTGAAATACCCGTGGTTTTCGCCGGATATGCTGTCGGACATGATAGCGGTATCGGAATCGACGCCCGGGCCGATAGGCGTGAACATGGCGACGTACGCCGGATTTACGGCCGGATACAGCGCGGGCGGACTTCCAATGGGAATACTGGGCGGCGTGATAGCCACACTGTCGCTGGCCGCGCCGTCGATAATCATAATACTGCTGCTCTCGGGCGTGTATCAAAAATTCAAATCCAATCCGCTTGTGGAAAACGCGTTTTACGCGGTTCGCCCGGCGGTAACGGGCATGATAGCGGCTGTGGCCGTGACGCTTATAGAGGCGGCGCTGCTGACGGACGCGTTCACGCCGGTGATAAGCGAGCTGATGAGGCTTGTGAGCATGAAGGCTGTAATACTGTTTATATTGCTCGCGGCCGCGATGAATATAAAGCCGCTGAAAAAGCTGCATCCGATTATATTTATCGTGTTCGCCGGTGTGTGCGGCGCGGTATTCGCGATGTAGCAAAAATAACGGTGCGAAAAGGTACAAAAAGGTATAAATAAAAGACAAATAAACGCGCGGAAAGGTGCAAAAAAGTACACAAAAAAAGGGCTGTAACAGCCCTTTTTTATTTTGGAATTATTCAGCCGGAACAGGCGGCAGCATTAAGCCTACGCCTACGGTGATGTCATTGCCTACGCCTTCGATGCCTTCTACGGCGTCATTGAATGTGTAGGTGTATGTTTTATTCGTCAGTTCCTCGGGCAGACCCTGAGCAACTATAGCCGCCCAGCAGTTAGCCGCGTTGTATGTTGAGTGAAGCGTATCACCGCTGTTATTGTAGATCGCCCGCAGCAGAGTATGCAAATTATCTCCGAGCGTTGAATACTTCGAGTTAAGGAACTCATAGCTCATAGCCGAAAGGTCGATTACCGGAACCTCCAACTCAGTTCCCAAATTGCGAATCTCCTCTGCCAGGTGTACGCTGTTGTTATAGTCATGGCTCGAAGCGTTAGGCGTTACAAAGTAAATGTCAACATTCATTTCCTTGCACTTTTGTGCCGCGGTCGTCATTGCTTCCTTCATCGGCTCCGCGCCGCCGTGGCTTGAATCGTTATAACCGCTCTCCCAGATAACCACATCGCCCGGCTGAGCACTGTATATAACATTCGTGAACGCGTCGCCTACCATGCCAGCGGCCCATGCGCCGGAGTTACCGAGATTTGTTACCTTTACGCCGTCGGCGATGTAATTCTGCAATACGTCGCCCCAGCCTGTTCTTACAAGACCTTCCTGGCCTTCCGGAGCTGTTCCGTAATACTTCGCTACAAGAGAGTCGCCTATTGCATAAATTCTCTTGGCTCTTGTTACTATCGACGGAGCCTTTACAAACTTAACCGCCGTGATCAGACTGCCGCCGCTCTGGTCGTCTCTGTAGTTGAATTTCGCGTAACCCTCGCCGATCACAACGTCCTCGGCGGTGTAATCCGTTGAATCCGCGAAGATTCTGCCGATCGTCCAGTTATCGCTGCCCTGGTTTACGTTGTTGAACATCATCTGGTCGTTTACGTAAACGTCGGTCCTTCTGCCGTTGCCGGCCGTTATTGTTACGTTATATCTGTCAGAGGGAACAGCGTATTCGGTATTCATTACGCCTGTGAATATCGGTGCGACCTCTACCTTATCAGCGCCCGTTGTGTCGACCGTGATCTTCGCGGCCGTATCTCCCTCTTCGCCTATAGTCTTTGTTTCCGTCTGAGCCGGCTTCATAGTGTCAAGGCCCGTCCAGAAGAATACCTTTGTATTCTCATCCGCCGGAGTTAAGTCGATCTCCTCGCCTTCGGCCACATCAGCCTGGGCAATGGTCTTTAACACTTCGTTTTCATATGTCGCGGTAATCTTTATTCCCGCTTCCTTCGCAACAGTCTTTGTCGTCGGAACACCGCCCGAGCTTGCCGGAGCGTCAACCTCTTCCTGATTAACAAGCTTGCCGTCCTTGGATGTGGTTACAAGATATTTATCCGTTTTAACTATATCCGTTAAATCGATCTCGGTTGCTGCGGCGTCTGCTGCAACATCCTGTGTAATGTAATATGTCGCAACCGTTACCGGAATCTTTATTTCCGCTTCCTTGCCGGGGTTGCCGACCTTTATAACGATGTTTGTCGAACCGTTGCTTAAAGCCTCGGCCTCGCCTGTCGCCGCGTCTACCTTGATAACCTGCTCATCCTCCGACGAGAACTCCGGTGTGAACAACTCGATTACATCGTCGCTGTAATCGTCAACAAGGCTTGTTACCTCATACGCGCCTTCGCCGCCGACAACGTATGCCTTCGGACCGTCAACCGCCGCGGTAACGTTCGAGAAATCGTTGATCGCGACATTGATCGTTCCCTTCTTCGCGCCGTCGCCCGCGCTGCTTGTAGCCGTAACTACAGCCGTTCCCGGTGTTGCCTCGTCGGTAACGGACAGAACGCCCGAAGCCGGATCAATGGTAACGCCCGTTATGGGCTGACCTTCCGCGTCGGCAACCGTCCATGTAAATGTCTCGTCCGGAACGGGAGCGGCCGGAGAAGCGGTATATGTTCTCGTTATCGTCTTTCCCGATACCTTTGCGAGAGCCGCGTCACCCGATACCTGAACGTAGTTCGGATCAGGCTCTTCAATCGTGATATTATCAATCGTTACAGCCGCGTTGTTTCTGTACTTGCCCACGCTGATCGACGCTAAATCAATCGGGTCGCCGACTATCGGAAGCGATACGGCGTTGTCGCCGATTCTCGCCGTAACATTCTTATTGTCTTTATCTACAACAAATTCTACGGTATATGTGCCCGTATAATTGTCGGCAAGCTTGTCGCCGTGTGTATACTTGCCTACCGAAGCGTACTGGTTAATATCCGACTGGTCACTCGCCGAGCCTGTAAAGCCTGTGAACGCGTACAGCGCTCCGTCAGCGGTCACGCCCTGTAAGCCTACAATATCCTTGCCCGCACTATTCTTAAGTAATATTGAAAGTACGGTTTCCTCAGAGCCTTCAACAGTTACATCCATCGAAATTGTGGACATGGCCGGCAGCTCAACCTGTCCGAGCCCTATAGAGGTAAGTCTGTCGCCCTTGGCGGTCTGATATGTTCCGGCGGCGTTGCCGAAGTCGGACTCAACGAAAATTTTGCTTTTATCTGTAATCGTGAGCTGCTTATTCTCTATTATATCCTCGTTTGCAACCGTTATGCTGCCTTCGACTTTATCATATCCGGTCTTTTCAAGAGTATATGTAAAGCTTGTACCTACCGTCTGGTTTGTCATAGTGATAACG
Source organism: uncultured Clostridia bacterium (assembly GCA_947628155.1). Classification (GTDB taxonomy): domain Bacteria; phylum Bacillota; class Clostridia; order UBA1381; family UBA1381; genus 12844. The sequence continues at coordinate 6,917 of CANQYQ010000056.1, read as the reverse complement.
CCGTTAACGTCAGCGTAAAACGTCTTTTCATCAGATGTTGTCATCTTCGCGTAACGCGTCGTGTTAATCGTTATCGTGTGGAACTCAACATCGGGGATCTCGCCTTCATTAAGAGCGCGGATCACGATATTGTCAAGCGCAAGGTTAGAGTAATATCTGCCTGTCGCAAATGTCATATTTGTGAGCGCGCCTGTTGTTGATTTCGGTTCAAGAAGCATCTTATCCGCAACAGGATTGCCTTCGGCATCTGCAAGCAGCTCACCCTCGGCATTCTTAATTGTCAAATATGTCGCGCCCTTCTTAAACGCAACCGTGAAGTGATACCAAGGCAATGTGCGGATACCATCTTCAAGCGTCTCTGCTGTGTTTGTTCCCGTTCCCGGAAGATCGACCACAGCCGAAGTATTCCCATTCAAATACCATGTCGTGCTGCTGTTTCCTGTCTGATGAATAGAGAACAAATATCCGTCGCCGGTGTTTATTCTTAAATCAGCGTTGGCCTGATTATTTGCGGAGCCGAGCTTTGCGTCGAACTCTACAGCATATTCATTAAGTCCTTCAACATATGAACCATATGTTGTTGTCGAAGATAATGTGGCGCCGTTATTATTTCTCTGAGACGTAGACTGCTCAACCGTCATATACTTGTTTTCGCCCTCTGTGTCAAGAATCGGGTCATAACGTCCGCCCGTACCCGTTTTCCAGTCAACCGTCTCCGCGTTTTGATAATCCTGCGTATAAAGCACCTCGCCCGGTTCCGCCATCGGTGCGACAGGTTCGCCTTCCTCCGCACTCGCCGGAACAATCAGGCTCGCAAACGCCGATGCCGATAATGCCGCCGCAGTCAAAAGTGACAGCAATTTTTTTGTTCTTTTTACCATAAATTCTCCCTCTTTCTTTTTTTTGATTTTTCGGGCAAATTCCCCAATCCGCCCGATTATAAAGATAATTATATTATACAATATTCACATTGCATTTTCAACATCAAAAATCAGCTATCCCCTATGTCGGATTTTTAAACATTTTCCAGAAAACGGAATTTTTCAACATCAAACGCGCCGCCGTCCGTCACACGGATCTCGGGTATTACCGGCAGCGGCAGAAATGCCAGCGACAAAAACGGGTCAATGCCTTCCGTAACACCGAGAGCGCGCGCCGCCGCCTCAAGACGGTCATGCGTTTTTACAACGGTTTGCGCGTCCGCCGCAGTCATAAGACCCGCTATTTCGAGCGGGAGATATTCCGTTTGATCTCCACACACTGCTATTCCGCCGCGCGGAATAAGCGCGTTCACCGCCCGCGCCATCGCCGCGTCATCCGAGCCGGCGACAATCACGTTATGCGAATCATGACCTATCGACAACGCAATAGCGCCCGATTTTATTCCGAAATTGGTCACATAGGCGAAACCCTTTCGGCCGGTGCGCTTGTGGCGTTCTATTACGCAGACCTTCGTCAGCTTATCACCGCGCCGCGCGTGCGCTTTCTTTGTGATTATCGCGCGCGGCACAAGCTCGATTGCCGTAAATTCATCCGCCGGTTCGTGCGCGAAAAATTCCGCCGTGACCGGGTCAAGACGCACCGTGTCCGTTACCGCCCCCGCGGCCGCGGATTCGCACGCGAATACCGCTTCGCCGTCCTTTGCCGCGAGTATACCGTCCTTATATACCTCGTAAATTTTCGTCGGTACGAGCGCGTCGCACACAACAATGTCGGCGGCATACGACGGCGCGACCGCGCCGGTGCGAAGCCCGTAATGCTCCGCAGCGTTTATCGTCGCCATACAAACCGCATCGCGCGGGTCAATTCCGCATTCGACGGCACGGCGTATGCAATGGTCGATCGAACCCTCGCGCATGATTTCACCGGCAAAGCGGTCGTCGGTGCAGAATACACAGCGCCGTGAGACGCGCGCGTCAACACCGGGCGCGAGCTTTTCGACGTCTTTGGACAAAGTGCCCTCGCGCAGCATGATAACCATGCCCTTAGATATTTTTTCACGCAGCTCCGACGGCAGCGAGCATTCATGGTCGGTCGTGACGCCCGCGCTGACGTACGCGTCAAGCTCGCGTCCGCTTAAAAGCGGCGCGTGCCCGTCTATAGGCCTGCCTTGTATCAGCTTGCCGAGTGTTTCCCCGTCGCACGAAAGCACGCCGGGATAATTCATCATTTCCGCGATACCCAAAAATTCCGGCGACAGCCGCGCCGTATCGGCGGCGGTAAGTACCGCGCCCGCATGCTCGAACGGCGTGCACGGCACACACGACGGCAGCATGAACCGTACGCCAAGCGGTACCGTACCCGCGTCGCGTTTCATAAACTCAATTCCCATTTCGCCGCAGACATTCGTTATCTCGTGCGGGTCGGCGATGACCGTTGTCACCCCGCGCGCCATTACAATGCGCGCGTATTCCGCAGGCGTAAGCATAGATGACTCGATATGCACATGCGCGTCGATAAAGCCGGGAAGTATATATTTCCCCGTCACATCATGCTCGTTCGCGCCGCTGTATTCACCAACTCCGCATATTATGCCGTCCTTTACGACAACATCCGCGGTGCGCGCCTCACCCGTGAACACGTCGAATACCGTGCCGTTTTTCAGGATCAAGTCGGCGTCGGTTTCGCCGAGCGCGGTCTTGATTAAGTTTTGAAGCATATTCTTCTCCCCCTTTTCGCACAAAAAGGATCGCCGAACGGCAATCCCTTTTGTTTTATTTAATTTCAAATGTTTTTGTAACACGTTCCTCAAGCGTCGGATTTACCGCGCTCTCCGCCATGATCGTAACCGGCGTTTCCTCATTAACAAGCGTAAACGCGCGCTGAACGGTGATAGTTTCACCATAAGGCACATTCTGTACGAGAGTTTCGGGAACATATCCCTCCGCCGTAAACGCCGTCGCCGGAGCGAGATACGCCTCACCCTGGTTCGCCTCCGTATTGATCCGGCTCACGAATGCCGCATCCTGCTCGGAGGTATTCTTGAATTTGTAGGTTATTATTATGACCTTCTGCCCGTTAAAATCCGTCACCTTCGCGTCGCCGATCGTAATCTCCGAGCCGTTAACATCGCCCTTTGCCGCGCTGTCGTCAGCCACGGACGCGTCCACACCGTCTATGGCATCCATATCCACGTCCTCGTCCGCGCCGGTAAAATTCTCGTCGTATTTCGACTCGCCCTGTTCCGAGCCCGATCCCGACTCATCCGACGACGAGTCATCCGACGACGAACCGGCGCCGTCCGGCTTGGATTCGGCGCTGTCCGTCTTGCTCCCGCTGTCATGCTCGGCTGTGGTATCTGACGCGGCCGTGCTCCGTGCGGGATTCTCCTTCGCGGCGTTTTTACCGCCGGAGCAGCCCGCGACCGATAATGAAATAACGATCGCCGCCGCTAAAAATAAATATTTTTTCATAATGGTTATCCTTTCCTTAATGAATGATTCTCTGTGTTATTTTTCCTTTTACCGACATAAATATACCACAGCGGCGATTAAAAATCAAGCTGTTTGATATATTATTAATAATATTAACAATATGTTTACACCTGTTTAAAATTGTGATAAAATACAGATAATCAATACAAACGGAAGGAACGACACGAATGAGGGTATGTATATTTGATTTGGACGGTACGCTGACTGATACGCTGGAGGCGATCGCGCATTTCGGCAACAGCGCGCTTGAATTGAACGGGTTTGCGCAATATGAGACCGACCGCTACCGCGCGTTTGTCGGAGACGGACGCAGGAAGCTGATCGAGCGGATGCTTGATGCGCAGGGCGCTCTGACCGACAGGAATTACTTGGCGGTATGCGCGGATTATGACAAGGCATATGAAGCGGATCCGATGTATAAAACAGACGCGTACGAGGGAATAAGAGAAACGCTGGACGCGCTTAAGCGGCTCGGGATACGTCTCGCGGTATGCTCAAACAAGCCGGAGAATGTGGTCATGGGTGTGATTGAAAGGGTATTCGCGCCGGGAACATTCGATATCGTCCGAGGCTCGCGCGACGGCGGCGCGGTAAAACCCGATCCGGCGGCAGCGCTTGATATTGCGCGACGGCTCGGCGCGCCGGCCGGCGAGTGCTTGTTTGCCGGGGACACAAATGTGGATATATTTACCGCGAAAAACGCCGGCATGAGATCCGTCGGTGTGCTGTGGGGGTTCCGCGGCCGCGCGGAGCTTGAGGCGGCGGGCGCGGATCATATAATCGGGCGTCCCAAAGAGCTCTTAAAAATAGCGGAGGGCAAGGTATGATAAGACTTGATAAATATATCGCCCATTCGGGGATCGAATCGCGGCGCGAAATAAAAAAGCTTATTAGATCCGGGTTTGTGACGGTGAACGGTGAAACGGTCACGGACAGCGGTATGCGAATCGACGAGGATACCGTGCGGGTGTGTATGGATGGGCAAAGGGTGTATTACAGGCAGTATGTGTATCTGATGCTCAATAAGCCGGCGGGGTACGTGTCCGCGCGGGAGGACAGGCATTATCCGTTCGTGACGGAGCTTGTGCCGGAGGAATATGACTATTATAAAGTTTACCCGGTCGGGAGACTTGATATAAACACGGAAGGACTGCTCATACTTACCAATGACGGCGCGTTCGCTCATAATCTGACAAGTCCCGATAAAAATGTGTATAAGAAATATTTTGCCAGGCTTTCGCGCCCGGCGGAGGACGCGGACATTGCCGCGTTCCGCGCGGGCATGGAATTTAAGGAATTTACGGCCAAGCCGGCGAAGCTTGAAATACTCGCCGATCCGAGAGAGGTTTACGTTTATATCGCGGAAGGCAAGTTCCATCAGGTAAAGCGCATGTGCGACAGAATAGGCAAAAGCGTGGAATATTTAAAGCGCGTTAAGATAGGCTCGCTCGAGCTGGATGAATCGCTTGAACCGGGTGGGGTGCGCGAGCTTACCGATGAGGAGCTGAAGATGGTATTTGCGTGCGAGGATATTTTTTCGGATCAAAAAAATATCCGGGACGAAAATTTTTCGGGTTTATAAACGGCCTCCGCCGCGCGGTTTTTCGAAGGCGCGCCTTAACGCGCCCTCATACGTACTCCGACTCGTGTTTGTAAGGTTCGGCCCGGTAATATCAGCGCGGCGTAAGCATCATATCGATCCGCGTGTCGGACTTGCTGTCAAGTATACTGACCCCGCCGCCGTCCGTATCGATCGCGGAAACAGTCGCATGGCTGCTAAAAACCGGATCGCCGTCCTTTATCATTTTCACGTCTATCGGCTGCATGGGCGTACCGCTCACCTCGCCCGCCGCCGCGATATACCCGCCGCCCGTGCCGCCGTAAACGCTTACGTTATACTTCTTAAGCCTCGGGTCGTACACGACGGTGCTGTAATCCTCGTCCGTGATTTTATAAGCCGTGCCGTTCACGCGCGCGGACGTGATTTTCGCATCGTAATATTTTTTCGTATTATGTGCCTCATCGTAGTTAATTTCTACGGTAATCAGCGTATCGGAGTCCGTTCCCTCAATTATCAGCTCGCCTCCCTTTTCCGGGAAATCGTTATACCCTGCGCTAACCGTAACGGCGCTCAGCGCCGTCTGTGATTCGCCCGCTTTTTCAACCGGACACTCGCTTATTTCCAAATCACCCTCTTTGCCGGTCATAACACCCTTGACGTACAGCATTTTGTCACCGCCAAAATTGCCGGAGCACTGCACAAACGCGGTATCGAGCCGTTTGTTGTACATGCTCATCCAGCCGTCGCCGCCGCCGATATCGTAATCCTTGCCGTTCACGCGCGCGGATTTGATTTTCGCGGTATAACCCACGGTATCATCCTCGCCGTAAATCGACGGCAGACCCGTTGCCTCCTCCGACTTGCGCTTTTCACAGATATATTCACCGTTATCGTTGTATTCGCCGGGGAGCGTTTCGATTTTTATATTTTCCGGATTCAATTTTACCGCCTCCGTGATAATATTCGCGAAATCCGAAACGGTCAGGTTTGTTTCCGTGTTATTTTTCAGGATCCCCGGCAGCTTAGCCGCCGCGCCCGACGCCCGAAGCTTATCGCCTATCGCCTTGTACACGCCGGACTGCACAATAAGCCGGTCAAGGTCGCCGTTTTCATAGCCGCTGAACGTGCCGTCTTCCATGACATTGCTTTTGCGGTAGCGGATAAGTCCTTCAGCCTGTTCACCGTTTAAATGCTGCTCGCCCGCTTTTAAATCGATCTCCAAACCCTGACTTGGGTCGCTGTAGCGCATATCAACGGGCACGTTAAAATCAATACCGCCGACCGCGTCAACTATCTCGCGGAAACCGCCGTAATTTACGATAATATATTTATCGCACTTAACGCCCGTGACCTCTTCTATTGCCGGCAAAATCTGGTGTGTTTCCGGCATCTGCCCGATTTTCGCGCTGCCGTTGTACCCGGCAATCGTGTCACGCGGGATCTGCGTGATATTAAGCGCGCCGTCCGTCATATGGGCGAGCAGTATTATATCGTTCCGCTGCCCCGACGAATCCTTCCCTACCGCGGCTATACTTACACCGTCCGTATCGGGATCCTCCCGGATGCTTTTCGCCGAAAAGCATCCCCCGACCGCGAACAGCGACGCGGTAACAAGCATTACCGCGATTATCCCACGCTTTTTGGAGCGTGTGTCAAGAATGTTCGCGAACCTGTCCCGCGCCTTCGCGCCGCTGCGCGAAAACGACGTGGACAAACGCGGTGGTTTTATGTGGTTTTTCATAACAATGCCTCCTTATTTGGTAAATTTTAGTTTATCGCGCTAATGCGTATGGGAATGCGAATACCGTAGTAAACGGCAGGTGCAAAACCGTATAGGTGGCCATCGGCCGCCCGTGTTCCGTAACCCAATATGGTATACGGCGAGCGTTAGCCTCCCTTGTCAAAGGGAGGTGGCATTTGCG
>CANQYQ010000055.1 GCA_947628155.1 uncultured Clostridia bacterium | reverse complement strand
AATATTTCCATTTTATTATCCGGCAACATCTCGCTGAATTTTCCGTTATACGTTTCAAGAATATCAAGCAACTGCTCCGGGGTATCTGCACGAGGGCCAAACAGAAATTCTTCAGGCTTCATTACAAGACCACGATCGTTATTTACATAATAATCAAAATCAGGTGTATAGAATATAACTGGAATATCGTTATATAGCGCATCCCAACACACCGATGAATAGTCGGTTATGACTATCGCCGCTTTTTTAATAATCACGTTAATGTCAAATTCGGGATCGAGCTTAAAAATATTATCACCGTGCACTTCATCAAAATCATTTTTACTGTAGCTATGTTGCTTTTCTACCCACAAAATATTATTTTTACATAAAAAATCTTTAAAACGACCGTCAGACAGCGGTTCAACATAATGATCTGCATTTTCTCTGAAAGTAGGCAAATAAAGAATGGGCGTTTTCCAACTTGATAAATAATCTACAATTTTCTGCTCAGACTGCATTAATTCTATGCACTCACAGTTCCTAGGATAATCACTCTCGATAAAACAATCGTCGTACCTTGCAAAATATTGTCTTAATATAGAAGTTTCATATGGAGTTGTGCTTAGATAAAGACAATTGCCCCAACCGCCTGGATGAATAAAAAGTTTTCTTAAAAATGTATATTTTAAAATAAATTTCTTAATCTCAGCGGTAATTTGCCGTTTATCATAATAATTACTTGCAAATTCAACACCCTTAATTCCTCCTAATCCGTGCCAAAAATTAATTTTTATTGCACCATTTGAATATTTAGAAAAAATATCTTTGCTTGGAAATTGACAGATAAAATGAATTCCGGCAATTTTATGATAATGTATTGATTCTGAGCTTGATTTCATATATACTTCGTAGCCTAAGTTCTTAAGCTCATTATAGACTTGCTCACTTTCTGTTATCCATGCTACGTGAGTTAGTCCTAAATCATTTTTATTTTTATTTATCCATTGAAATAAAAACCTTGAATTGTCTGCAAATCTATTTCCAAACCATGCTCCAAAAATCACTACTGTGTTATCCCTTTTCGATTTACGCGGATTAACCATATAAGTAAAATTGGTTAACATATTTTTTAAGAAACTAATTACGATCATATTTTCTCCTAATTTATTAATTAATTTTAATTAATTTAAGTGATTATTTTCAAAACCTCATTATGATATCTTAAAACAATAGTCTTTCAGCGCATTAGGCAATAAAGGAAGACTATCAAATCCGTTATCCTCTATCTTTTCCTTCCCCATCCTACTATTCCCAGGTCTGCTCGCCTTGCTCATTCCATACTCCTCTGTCGTTATGGGAATAACCTTCGTATCCTTTCCTGCAACACGAAAAATCTCCTTTGCAAACTCCGCCCAGCTGATGTAGCCGCCCTCGTTCGTCGCGTGGTAAACGCCGTATTTATCCGTCTCGCACATATCAACGAGCAGTCTCGCGAGGTCGGGCGTATAGGTCGGCGTGCCGATCTGATCATTAACTACACTAACTTCTTTATGCGTCTCGGCAAGCCTCAGCATCGTTTTCACAAAATTGTTCCCGTGACTCCCGAAGACCCAGCTCGTCCTCACAATATAATACTTTTCGAGCGCGTTTTTGACCGCAAATTCGCCCTCAAGCTTGGTCTTGCCGTAGTAGTTGAGCGGCGCGAAGTCCTCGCAATCGGGCTCCCACGGCTCCGTCCCCTCGCCGCTGAAAACGTAGTCGGTAGATATGTAAATCATTTTACAATCAATCTGTTTACATGTTTTGGCGATGTATTTCGTCCCTAAGACGTTAATCGCGTAAACTTTCGGCTTATTTTCCTCGTCCTCGGCAGCGTCGACGGCAGTCCATGCGGCACAGTGAACGACCACGTCGGGGTTGGTTTTCGTGATGATCTCCCGCACCGCATTCTCATCGGTAATGTCCAATTTTTTGTACTCGCAGTCCTGTCCAAAGCTGTCCAAGATGTCGGTCGCAATCGGCTCGTGACCGCGCTTTTTCAGTTCTAAAATCATGTCCCAACCGAGCTGACCGTTCGCGCCTGTAACTAATACTTTCATCTTTTCACCTGCTGCCGTACATCTTCTCATAGTAGTTCTGGTACTCTCCGCTTATGATAGTCTCCCACCACTCGCGGTTGTCAAGATACCACTTAATCGTTTTCTTTATGCCGTCCTCAAACTTAGTTTCCGGCAGCCAGCCGAGTTCGTTATGAATTTTCGTCGGATCGATCGCGTACCGCATATCATGCCCCTTGCGGTCAGTGACGTATGTAATGAGAGATTCGGGCTTGCCGAGTTCTTTACAAATAAGCTTAACTATATCTATATTTCTCATCTCGTTGTGCCCGCCGACGTTGTAGACCTCCCCGACGCGCCCGTTATGAATAATCAAATCTATCGCCTTGCAGTGATCCTCTACATACAGCCAATCGCGGACGTTCTCGCCTTTGCCATAGACAGGCAGGGGTTTGTCGTTCAGGCAGTTTGCGATCATCAGCGGGATTAACTTTTCCGGGAAGTGGTAAGGGCCGTAATTGTTTGAGCAGCGGCTTATTGTGACAGGCAGGCCAAATGTACGGTGGTATGCGAGCACTAAAAGGTCAGCAGACGCTTTTGAAGCACTGTAAGGACTTGATGTATGTATAGGCGTTTCCTCTGTAAAGAACAGGTCGGGGCGGTCAAGAGGAAGGTCGCCGTAAACTTCATCAGTAGACACTTGATGATAACGTGTGATACCGTATTTGCGGCAAGCGTCCATCATGACCTGCGTGCCGAGGATATTTGTTTGCAAGAATACTTCGGGATTCTCGATGGAGCGGTCAACATGGGTCTCCGCAGCGAAGTTTACGACTATGTCGGGGTGCTCCTCTTCAAAGAGGTTGTAGACACCTTTTCGGTCGCAAATATCTAATTTCACGAAACGAAAATTCGGATTATTCATTACGGGCTCAAGCGTTGAGAGATTGCCCGCATAAGTTAATTTATCTAAGCAAATAATGCGATAGTCGGGGTATTTTTTGAGCATATGAAAAATAAAGTTTGAACCAATAAATCCCGCGCCGCCGGTTACAATTATCGTCATAATTACACCTCAAATTCGATTTTTGATTCGCTGAGCCGCAGGTGATTTTTGTCCTTCTCGCTCAGAATTATTTCCCCAACATCCGGCCATTCTACGCCGATTTCGGGGTCGTTCCACATGATCCCGCCCTCGTCCTCCGGGTGATAAAATTCGTCGCATTTGTATGCAAATTCCGCAGTCTCGGACATCACGACGAAGCCGTGAGCAAATCCCCTCGGCACCATAAACTGACGCTTGTTTTCTTCCGAAAGAATCACACCGACCCACTTTCCGTAGGTCGCGCTCCCCTTTCGCAGATCTACTGCTACATCAAAAACTTCGCCTTTTAAGACCCTCACAAGCTTCGCCTGCGGGTGATTTTTCTGGAAATGCAGACCGCGAAGAACGCCTTTTCTGCTGCTCGACTGGTTGTCCTGAACGAAAATATAATTCAGACCTGCTGCTTGAAAATCCGCCTCGTTATAGGTCTCCATGAAATATCCGCGGTTGTCGCCAAACGCCGTCGGCTCAATTATGTAAACATCTTTAATGTTAGTCTCTATAAATTTAAATTCGCCCATCAGTACACCAATTTCCCTTCCGCGACGTTTTTCAGATGCAGCCCATACGGCGATTTTCCGTACTTTTCGGCGCTCCGAAGAAGCTCGTCCTTTGTGATCCAGCCGTTTTTGTAGGCGATTTCTTCCGGCGCTGAAATCTCGATCCCCTGCCGATTCTGAATCATCTTAACAAAATCCGTCGCCTCGGCAAGACTGTCCATCGTGCCGGTGTCGAGCCATGCAAAACCGCGGCCGAGGAGCTGAACATCGAGCAGTTCATCATTTAAATACATCTCGTTAAGCGTCGTGATTTCAAGCTCACCGCGCGCTGAAGGCTTGACCTGCTTAGCTTTTTTAGATACCCCTGCGGGATAAAAATACAGACCTGTCACTGCGTAGTTTGACTTCGGATTCTTAGGCTTTTCCTCAATGCTGATTGCCTTGCCGGTATCATCGAACGCAACAACGCCGAAGCGCTCGGGGTCAGGAACGTAGTAGCCGAAAACGGTTGCCCTGCCCGATTCAGCATTTGCGACAGCCGCCCGAAGCGACTTGCTGAAGCCGTTTCCGTAGAAAATATTGTCGCCCAAAACCATCGCGCAGGGTTCAAAGCCGATGAACTCCTCGCCCAGAATAAACGCCTGCGCGAGACCGTCGGGTGAGGGCTGGACCTTATAGGAGAAGTGGACGCCGTAGTCCGACCCGTCGCCCAAAAGCCGCTCAAAATTCGGGAGGTCGGAGGGGGTGGAGATGATCAAGATGTCGCGGATCCCGGCGAGCATTAACGTGCTTAACGGGTAGTAGACCATGGGTTTGTCGTAGATGGGGAGGAGTTGTTTTGAGGTTACCATTGTCAACGGGTAGAGCCGGGTGCCAGAGCCGCCGGCGAGGATTATGCCTTTCATTTTTGCTCCTAATTTAACAAATTTCGTTCGCTTTTCCGCGAATTCCTTTAAAATAATCACTTATACCTTTATATATAGATTTCCACTGCTTTTTCCCGGTCAAAGCAAACCGTATGAATACTTTCCCACGGAGACATTATCTAAATTAAAGCAATTCATGGCATGAGCGTCATTAAAGTTGTTTCTCCTGCGCCATGCCCTTTTCAGCCTGTCTGATTTAATGCTCCGAAAAAAATCCCCAATAAGAGAATATTTAAGCCGTTCTTTTATCCCCATTCAATCATTCCTTATTTACCGAATCAACTGCTCGCTTTACTGCTTCAAGATAAGCAGTTCCGTATCTTGTATCAGGCTCAAGATATGCTCCTTCGCCCCATTCGTTCCATGCGGTAAGGAAAACATATTCCTTTCCGTGCTCTTTTGAAAGTTGCAAAAGCTTCGTAAAGTATTTTTCAAAAAGCTCGGGGGTGTCGCCAACAACGATACTGGCCTTGCTTCCTCTGCGAGGAGTGTCATCATATTGAACAAAGGCTCCAGGCAAAATTTTACTTCTTACATCAAAATCTCTGATTATTCCTTTCCATATTTTTTTATAGTTATATTTTTTAAGAAATCCAAAATGCAATGCAATTTCACTATGAAGTTTTTTGACTGATTTTTGAACAATATTTTTGCCGTTCCAGCCATGTGTGGCGGGCTCATAATCAAATTCATAGTCTGTAACTCTAATGTTATATATATTTCGTTTTCCGATGAAAGTTAGACCGCAGAGACCGGACTTAACAGCACAATCATTCCAGTACTTTATCATTTTTTCAAGAACATCGTTATTATTGTTCTGATTGAATATTCCAAACAGGGGCTTGCCGTCTATTTTTATATATCTTTCATCTTTGAAAAAAGGAAGCAGATACTCAAAATGCTTTTTCCATTCTTCCTCATCGCCATACTGCAATTCTGCTAAAATTTCAGGACCTTCTTTTTCCTCACCTTCAAAGGTCGGCGCCCAACTGTTGCCGAACCTAACATTGCTCCAGGTTCTTTTCCAATTACCGTTATCCCACATGAAAAAATAATGAATATTTAATTCCTTGTTATCTTTTATTATATTTGCCGGTTTATCGAGCAAAACCTGATTTGAAGAAAACCAATAATGATAAATACCGAATCCGTAAATTCCGTATTTTTCAGCAAGATTTACCTGCCATTTAATTGCATTAATATCTGACAAATCATAATATTCGCTGTTAAGCGGAACTCGCGGCTGCAAATGATTTTTAAACAAAGGAGTTGCTTTTTGCACGGCTTTCCAATCTGTATAACCCTCTCCCCACCATTTATCATTTTCAGGTATCCTATGATACTGTGGCAGGTACATGCCAACTATTTTTGTCACTAACAATTCCTCCGTTCTTTTCTTCCTGTAAACAATATCCAACTGCAAAACCTATAAAAATGTAGTATTGAGCCATAGAAGTAAATGCCCCAACGGTTTCACTAACAATACCTGCAAATCCGTATACCACGCCGCACAGGCATAATGAATATATTATTGCTTTGGTCTCGTCATCAAAATTCCTTCCCTTTTTTTGGCAAAAAGACAAAGGATAAATAAAGAGAGCTAAATACAAAATAAAAGGTATTACACCCAATTGTCCAACTATTGTAATATATTGACTTTCCGTTGATATGGTATCTGCAAACCTTGTTCCAAAGGTTCCCACTCCTTTTCCCCAAAAGCTTAATTGCTGAACAGATTGCTGTATTCTTAAAAGGTGAGTAACTGTAGAACCGTCATTAATATATTTCCAAATTGTGTCAAAAAGGCTAATCCCAATAATTATCGTCATAAAAGTTATTGTAGCAAAAAGTATCGCTTTATTATTACTACTTCTACTGTAAAATACAAAGCAAAGGAGTGCTATCACAAAGTACGGTAAAATAAACTGTCTTGCTACCGTTAAATACATTGCTATACTGCAAAGTAAGAAATATGTAAAATTTTCAAAAGAACTTTTAGTCACTTTGAAATTAGTAAAACTTCTGCTCTTAAAAAATCTTACAGTATAATACATGCAAGGTAAGAGCAAAACAGCAGCCGAAGTAAGCGGTGCTCCCCATAAGCTAATCAGCCGCCTTTTTGTCATGCTTCCAAGCTTACCATCCGTATGCCAGTTCCATGGAACGCCTGCAAAAATCTTGTCTGGCTGACCTTTAATTTCAGAATGAAAACTATCCAGTTCAAGACCGTCCATCCAAAAAGAACTGGTTCCAATCAAATTATCTGTAATCAACTCTATAATTCCAATGAGCGCAAATATAACTAATATTTTGTAATACTTCTTTATACCATCAATAAAATGCTCCTTATCCCTTACTCCGCAGCCAATAATAATCATTGTAGGCAATAATACCAGTCCTCTTGCGGATGACAAAAAAGAAAATAGATTTTTGTCAGAATCTTTTACCAGAGGAATCATTATCTGACTAATAACTGCAACATAATACAAAATCATTAGTCCAAAAAATTTCTTTGGGATTTTAAAGCGCCTAAAAGCCAAAATAAATAATACAAGCATTAATATATCCTTACTGTAAAATAAAATTTTTGTTATCATTACAGCGCCGGTAACCTTAAAGAAGAAACTTAAAACAATATCTTGTAAAGAACACCAAATCAGTAAGACCCAAATTATCGTATCATAATCTATCCTTATACCGGCTTTTTTCTCTTTCATTCCAAAATCTTCTCCTCTATTATCTGATCAACCTATCTATGTTATGAGTCATTCATTTCAATAGCTTTTTAAATTCCACAGCTGATTTTCCCCAAGTAAATTTTTTCGCCTGCTCTAATCCGTGTTCAATCATTTGAACGCGTGTTTCCTCATCAATGTTCATCATTTCCTGCAACTTTTCAGAAAGATCGTTTACATCCTCGCTTTTGAAATACATTGCCGCTTCTCCCAATATTTCTGGCATAGATGCTGCATCGGAAGACAGCACAGGAACGCCGCAGGCCATTGCCTCCAGCGGAGGAAGCCCGAAGCCCTCATATTTAGATGGGAAGACAAAGAATTCCGATCCTCTGTAAATAGCCGGTAAATCATCATCATCGACAAAGCCGGTAAAATGAATCTGATTCTTTACCTGTTCATCAATGCCTTCTAACAGCTTATCGATCTTCCATCCTTTACGTCCTGCCAGAACCAGCGGAATATCACAGCTATGTTCAACAACCAATTTTTGATATGCCTCAATCAGTAGTCGTAAGTTTTTCCGCGGCTCCAACGTAGACAACGATAAAAAATATCTTTCAGGCAAGTTGTATTTATTTTTTAATGAATCCATATCGACACAATTTGGTGCTGATTGAGTAAACTTTTCATCGATGCCATCATAAACCAAGAAAATCTTCTCTCTCGAACACTTGATTTTGGATACAATTCGCTCTTTAGAAAAATCGGAAACGGTAGTAATGATTTTGCATTTTAAAGCTGCTACTCTAAAAGATATTCTAAAATACCATCTGCTTAGTGTTGTCATTGTCTCAGGACAATCCCAGCAGCATATATCGTGAATTGTAGAAATCATATTCTTCTTGAACAGTAATATCGGAACTGGAAAAGCCATGAACAAATAACAGTCTGCTTTGTACTTGTAAATTTCAAATGGTAGTTTAATCTGATTAAATAACAACTTATTGCATTCAGAAAGTACTACAATTTTGACACGTTCACTTTTCTCATATTTTTGAAACAACGGGTGGACGCTTTTCTTAAAAATAAGGATATACGAGTTGTTCTTTTCTTTTAGCATTTCCAGTGTCAGGCATGCTGCATACCGTTCTATCCCGGAAAAATTATCTGCCAATGAAGTTAAATCAATCAGTATTTTCACGTTTATTGCTCCGTTTTATTTGTACTTCTTTATAATCGGAATAATTTTTATCGCATCATTCCAGTATCGTTTGAACAGCCTTTTTGGATCCTGCATGATTCTGTATAGCCACTCAAGTCCGAAATCAGACATCCACTTCGGGGCGCGCTTGATGTTACCGGCTTCAAAATCAAGACTTGCACCTAAACCGAGAGAAATCGGAACATTCATTGCTTTACAATAATGATACATAAACAATTCCTGCTTCGGGCAGCCAAGCCCAACTATCAAAACATCAGGTTTAGCTTCCTTTACAAGTTGAATAATTTCATTTATCATATTTTCGTCTTTTTCAAATCCGTACGGTGGAGAAAAAGTGCCTGCCACTTTCAAGCCGGGAAATTTCACTTTTAGGTTTTCCGCGGCCTTAGCAGCAACGCCGTCAGCTGCACCAAGAAAAAACATAGTGTATCCTTTTTCGGCAGCCATCTCACATACTTTTGGGAACAAATCAGATCCGGAAATTTTTTCTTTAATTGGAGTTTTATAAAACTTTGAAATCCATATTAAAGGTTTACCGTCAGCAAGAATTAAATCGGCATTTTTATATGCTTCACATAATTCGCCGCCTTTTTCAAGCTGAACAATGTGATCGACATTTGGCGTCACAACATATGCGGCTGTTCGTCTGCAAATAATATTATCTATTTTTGAAACTGCTTCATCTAATGTAAGATTATCAATTTCCGTATTCATAAATTTAATTCTTGACATCTTTATAATCACACCTATTTTATAGTGGTTTTATCCTCTTTACTGATCTCATCCCCGGTCTGCACCTCGATGACCGTCATATCGGTCTTTGCAAGCAGGGTATGCTTCGCGCCTTTCGGAATTGAAACAGTGCTCCCCTTTTTGACTGGGATTTTCTCCCCATCAACCACCGCTTCGCCCTCGCCGCTGATGATGTTCCAACATTCGTCCCTCAGCTCGTGGCTGTGATAAGTCATCTTGCCGCCGGCTTTCAGGGCAATTTTCACGGTCATTGCGCCCGGTTGAGCGTCGATTACTGTGTACGTTCCCCAGCTCTTCTCGGCAAACTTAATTTCAGTGCTTATCTTTTCGACATACGGCTTCATGTAGCCGCTGCGCTCCTTATCCGCGACGAGGATCCCGTCGCCGGAAACCGCGATAATAAGGTCTTTGAGACCCATTCCGAGCACCGGAATGTCAAGCTCGTTAATCACATTCGTGCCATCGCAAGTCTCGTCGAGCAGCGCGTTTCCCTTGGTCGGCTCGGTCATGACTTCCGCCAACATATTCCAAGTGCCGATGTCTTTCCACTCGCCCGCGTAGCGCATGACCTGAATGCTCGGCTCCTTCTCGACGACGGCGTAGTCGAAGCTTATTTTTGATAAATTCTCATATTTATTGAAAAGGTCATTGTAATCCGTATAATCAATAATTTCGTGGGACTTTGCAATCAGATAACCGAGTTTAAATGCGAATACTCCGGCATTCCAGAGTGCTCCACGCTTGATATATTCCTCTGCTTTTTCGGCAGTCGGTTTCTCTTTAAATTCAGACACAGGACTAACGTTTTGTGATGTCTCGGGAATTATGTAACCGTATTTTTCGGAAGGATATGTCGGCTCGACGCCCATCAAAGTAAGGTTCGCGTTGCCCTCATTGGCAAGCTCCGCAAGCTTTGCGACCGCTTCATAATAAGAATTTTCAACATACGGGTCGACCGGGCAGACCACAACCGCCTCGTCCTCGGAAACGCCCTTGACGTCGTGCAGATATGCCGCCGCCAAAGCGATTGCCGGAAAAGTGTCCCGCCGGCATGGCTCAACGCATACCGAAACCTTCGAGCCGAGCTGGTTTTTGATCGCCGAAACCTGCGATTTTGAGGTTGCGATTGTGACCGAAGCGGAGGGCGAACCGGTCGTGATCTGGCGATAAACCCGCTGGACCATCGACTCGTACGGCTCGTCGGCGCGCCCGGTTTTGAATAACTTTATAAACTGTTTCGAGCGGATTTCGTTCGATAAGGGCCAAAGCCGCGTCCCCGATCCGCCGGAAAGAAGAATGATGTTCAAAATATCACCTTTTTAACAATTTTTCGCCCCAACCACGGAGCAAACCGTTTTCCAAATAATCTTCAAATCCGTTCCAATCCCCCGCTCCCTTATGTACCTATAGTCAAGCTCCAGCTGCTCCTCATCGCTCATTTTTGTCGTATCTTCCAGCTGCCAGTAGCAGCTCAAGCCCGGCTTAACTTGCAATCTATCATCAGGTAATTGTGCTTGCTCGCTCAGGATAAACGGCCTTGGTCCTACTATCGTCATGCTTCCCGTGAGGAGATTCAATACCTGTGCGGTCTCATCTAAACTTGTTTTTCTTAAGAAACGCCCGACTTTCGTGACCCGCGGGTCGTTCTCGATTTTAAAGTGTACGGATTTGTATTCGTTCTGCTCAGTCAGGTTGACTTTTATCTGCTCCGCGTCCTTCCTCATCGTCCTCAGCTTGACCATTTTGAAAACCCGCCCGTTGAGCCCAACACGCTCCTGCACAAAGAACGGATTCCCCGGGTCGTCGATCACGATCGCGAGGATCATAATCAGATAAACCGGCAGGCCTACCGTCAAGCAAATTAACGAAATTACGATGTCAAAAACTCTTTTAATAAAGTCATAAAGCGGTTTTGGCTCGACCTGCACTCGCTCTTTCGCCGGAGCAGCCGCGACAATTTCGGTTTTATGTACTTTAAGCGGGGTGACGACGTCGCTGTAATTCTCGCCCAATTCGACGTCTTTTTCAATCGTCGCGACGTTTCCATTTCTCATTTCCAGTTCCGCCATTCTTTTAGCTCCTTAACTATTTATCCCGCACTTCCGTCCAACCTGACCCCAATTTCCGCCAGTTTGCGGACCTTGTCGGATTCCAGTCTGCCGCTGCGGTAGCGCCTCTTCTGTGACCTCACCCACTCGCCCAGCGGGTAGCCGTCCGGCGTTATAAATGTCTGCGGAATCGGCAGCCCACCACCGCGCTTGCAATAACTCGCGGCGTACCTGAACCCATTATCCCACTTGCTGTCGTTTTGGTTCCAGACCATGCCTATGCCGTTCAGAAGGTCTATCCTCTCGCCCGAGAGCTTTCCGTTTTTATATGCCTTTCTCTGCGCCGCTATCCAGTTGTTTAATGTGTATCCGTCGTCGCAAACGAAATCCTGCGGCACGTTCAAATCGCCGTTTTTCTTGTAGTATTCCCGCGCGTGTACATAGCCGATTTGCCAACGGTCCTTATTGCTGTCCCACTTCATTCCGAGACCTTCAAGCGCATTTTTTCGATCATCTTCAAGCTTCCCGGACCTGTACTTTGACCGCTGATTCGCAAGCCAAACCCCGAGCTTATATCCGTCCGGACACTCATACTGCCTCGGAACATTCAAGTCCCCATTTTCGTCATAATATGCCTTGGCGTGCTCCAATCCGTTCTGCCAAGCTTCCTGCAAAACGTCCCAAGAAATCTTTAAAGTCTCCAGGCGTTTTATCTGCATAGGCTTAAGCTTTCCGTCGGCATATTTCGCCCGCTGACTTGCCACCCAAGCCCCGAGCGCAAACCCGTCCTCAGCCTTATACTCGGCAGGCGGGTTGAGCGCGCCGTGTTCCTCAGCATACGCTTTTGCGTATTCGTAAGCGTTATCCCACTTGCCGGAGAAGCGCTGCCACGACATTCCTATTTCGTTAAGCTTGTTTATTTGTTCATCGTTCAGGCGGCCTTTTTTGTAGCTTTCGCGCTGCGACGAAATCCAAGTGCCAAGCTTAACTCCGCCGACTTCATAATGCGCGTTGACGTTCAAATCGCCATGCTCGTCGTAATATTTCTTCGCCAATTCGTAATAATTCGCCCAATTTCGGGCAAGCACCGACTCCCACTCAACGCCGATAGATTCGAGCTTTGCGACGCGTTCGGCCGAGAGGGTTCCACTTCTGTACTGATTCTTGACCCCGCGCAGCCAAGCTCCGAGAGCCGTTCCGTCCTCGGTCGTATATGCTGCGGGTATATCCAAATTTCCGTTAATCTCGTAAAACTTTTTCGCGAGCTCAAACTTCTGCTCCCATGTGTCCTCAAACTCCCAAATCATGCCGATTTTGGACAGCTTCTCAAACTGCTCGTACGGCATTTCGTTCTCGCGTTGCCGCTGTCTTTGTTTTGTTAGCCAGTTTGAAAGTTTCGGGAGCATTTCGACACTCGTTTCAAGGCTGCCGTGCCGCTCAAAATACGCCCTTGCAAGCTCATATCCCTCGTCCCATTGACGTTCATGCAATGTCCGCCAATCCATGCCGATGGAGTTGAGTTTCTCGATTCTCGCTTGCGAAATCCCGGTGCCGTTACGATAGTTTATCCGCTGCGTGACGAGCCATTTTCCGAGCTTCATGCCGTCCTCGGTGACGTAGTCGTTGCCGGGCAGCAGGTCGCCATACCTTTTAAAATAGGCGCTCGCCTCGTCGAACATAAACTCCCAACTCGCGGAAAGGGCAGTCTCCAACTCGTCGAAAATCCTCCGGCAATCCTTGAGGTCGTCAATGACTTCAAAGTTCTCATTGACGATACTTTCGTTTTCACCAAGGTAACGGTTGTATTTGATGAACTCCTGCATTTCGTCCTGAACGGA